>NZ_JBNYXR010000008.1:0-249132 GCF_051380805.1 Janthinobacterium paucivorans | reverse complement strand
CCTGGAACTGCGCCACGCCGCTTCCCTCGGCTTAAAAACACGCCGCTTCCCAGCGGTGTGATGCCATCATCTTCTAATTCATTGCCGGGCTCAAGACGGCGCTGGCTTTACGCTTACGCTCAAAGGAAGGCGGCGGTGGTTGCAGTACCCACAATGCTGTCGGCGTACTTCAAGCTCACCACATCTGACCTAACGCTAAACATTGATGTAAATCAAACATTTTTCGAACTGTCTGCAGCAGAATGCAATCATTCGCAAGCCTCTGTTGACCAGACTGTGACAGTGCGCTTGGCTGGTGCGACACTACAAGTGACTTGCCCCCAGTCCGGCGCCGGCGCCCTACGCTATGCATGACCAACTTCATAAGGAATAACATGACACCCACTACCATGAAAGCCGCAGTTGTCGAGGAACTGGGCCAGCCGCTGGTGCTGCGCGATGTCCCCGTGCCGGTTCCCGGACCCGGCCAGATTCTCGTCAAGACGGAAGCTTGCGGCGTTTGTCACACCGACTTGCATGCGGCGCGCGGAGACTGGCCCGTTAAGCCGACGCCGCCGTTCATTCCCGGCCACGAAGGCATCGGCCTGGTGGTCGCCATGGGCACGGGCGTGACCGAAGTGCAACTGGGCGACCGCGTCGGCGTGCCTTGGCTCTACTCTGCTTGCGGCCATTGCGAACATTGCCTGGCTGCCTGGGAAACCGTGTGCGCCGAGGCGCAGTTCGGCGGCTATACCAAGAATGGCGGCTTCGCCGAGTACATCCTGGCAGATCCACGCTACGTCGCGCATATTCCGGCCGGCTTGTCGGCCGTGCAGGCGGCGCCGATTATCTGCGCCGGTGTGACCAGTTACAAAGGCATCAAGGAAACCGGGGCGCGACCGGGCCAGTGGCTGGCCGTGTCCGGCATCGGCGGGCTCGGCCACCTGGCCATCGAATATGCGGTGGCCATGGGCCTGCGCGTGGCGGCTGTCGACATTGATGAAGGCAAGCTGGAGCACGCGCGCGCCCTTGGCGCCGAAGTGACCATCAACGCCCGCCAGGGCGATCCCGTTGCCGTCCTGCGCGAGGCGACCGGGGGCGGCGCGCACGGTGTGCTGATTACGGCGCCGTCGATTGATGCCTTCCAGCAAGGCGTGGCGATGACGCGCAAGCGCGGCACGTGCGTGCTGGTAGGTCTGCCGCCGGGCGACTTCCCGACGCCGCTATTCGACGTCGTTGCTAATTGCATCACCATACGCGGCTCCTTCGTCGGCACTCGCCAGGACATGGCCGAGGCACTCGCCTTTGCCGCCAACGGCAAGGTCAAGGCCGGCGTGGAATTGCAGCCACTGTCGGCAATCAATGACATCTTCAGCCGCCTGGAGCATGGCAAGGTTGCTTCGCGCATCGTGCTCGATTTTAGCGGCAACTAAGTGGCAACTAAGCAGTAACTAATTAGCAACTAAGCAGCAACCAGGCAAGACGGTGTCTGTGCGCGGCGGCCAGAGTGCCGTCGCTATGCTGACAAAGCCAGCGCGGCCGAACTGGCCCCGCCCGCTCGCCATGCCTGGGCATTGCTGGCTATAGATCAAACGGTGGCCTGCAATTAGGCGACCCTGGCAGCTGCCTGGCCACAAGACTCTACGCGCAGCCCGCATCGTAGCAGTATCCCGCCTGCCGCCTCATCGGCCCGCCTTGCAACGCATTCCATTCTCCAGCCACCTGCTCAAGCATATTGACAGGCGCGACGCTTTTGCCCCCCGCACGCAGCCGTGCTGCCGTTGACACCCTGCACTGTCTATCCTATAGTCGCCCGGTTGATAATAAATGAGAATGAGAATCATGTTCATTAAAATGAGGAAATGGCTCGTCTGCTACCCGCTCGTGGCCGCCAGCCTGTTGCTGGCCGGCAGCGCGCAAGCGCAAGTGGCCGATACTGGCGCCGGCGCCAAGCAGTTGTGGCAATTGATTGATTACGTTGCCGTCGATTACAGCGGTGCTGTCGAGCATGGCAAGGTTGCCAGCGAAGCAGAATATGCAGAAATGCTCGACTTCACGGACAACGCAACGACACAGATCGCCGCCCTGCCCGCCCACGCTTCAAAGGCGGCCATTGCCGCTGCCATCGCCCAATTGCGCGCCGCCGTCGTCGCCAAGGCGGACGGCGTGGAAGTCAAGCGTCTGGCCCACCATGCAAACGGCTTGCTGATTGCCGCCTACCCGATTCCCGTGGCACCCAAGGTGTTGCCCAATTTGGCGCGCGGCGCTGCTCTGTATGTGGCCCAGTGTGCTTCTTGTCACGGCGTGGCCGGTGGCGGCGACGGTCCGCTGGCAGCCGGCCTGGAACCAAAGCCGATCGCCTTCACAGATGGCGAACGGGCGCAGTCGCGCAGCCTGATGGCGCTGTATCAGGTCATTTCGCAAGGCGTGGCGGGCACCTCGATGGCCAGTTTTGGGCAGTTGTCGGAAAACGAACGCTGGGACCTGGCCTTCTTCGTGGGCGGCATGTCGCACGATGCGGCGGCGCGTGCGCACGGTGACAAGCTGTGGCAGGACGATGCGCGCAGTAAAAGCCTGTACCCGGACCTGGCCGCCGTGACGACCCTGACCCAGGAAGCGGCGGCAGCCAAGCTGGGCGCGGACCAGGCGCAGGCGCTGACGGCCTACTTGCGCAGCCATCCCGACAAGGCTGAAGCGCACAAGCCGACCGGCCTGGCCCTGTCGCGATTGCGCCTGGAAGAAAGCCTGGTCGCCGTGCAAGCGGGCGACCGCGCCGCGGCCACGCGCCTGGGCCTGTCGGCCTACCTCGACGGTTTCGAGCCGATCGAGCCGATGCTGGGGGCGCGCAACAAATCGCTGCTGCTGGCCGTTGAAAACGCCATGCTGGCCTACCGTTCCGCCGTTGCCAAGGGTACGGTAGCCGACGCCGAGGCGGCGGGCGAAAAGCTGCAGCAATTGTTTGCCCACGTGGAAGCGGAGCTCGGCAACGCCAAGGCCGAGCCGATGACGACCTTTATCGGCGCCCTGACGATTTTGCTGCGCGAGGGCGTGGAAGCGCTGCTGATCGTGATCGGCATCATCGCCTTCTTGCGCAAGGCCAAGCGCAACGATGTGCTGCCCTATGTGCACGGCGGCTGGATCAGCGCGCTGGTGGCGGGCGCCCTGACGTGGGTGGCAGCAACGTATCTGGTCACCATCAGCGGCGCCAGCCGGGAAGTGAGCGAAGGGCTCGGGTCCGTTTTTGCAGCCCTGGTCTTGCTCAGCGTGGGCCTGTGGATGCACCAGAAGAGCAGCGCCGGACGCTGGCAGCAATACCTGCACGAGAAAATCACGGCAGCGATCTCGCGGCGCTCCGCCTGGGGCTTGTTCGCCCTCGCCTTCATCGCCGTCTACCGCGAAGTCTTTGAAACCGTGCTGTTCTATTCCGCCCTGGCGGCCGATGGCAACGGCGGCGCCCTGCTGGGCGGCTTCCTGGTGGCCATCATGTTGCTGGTGGTGATTGCCTGGGCCTTGCTGCGTACCAGCGCGCGTATGCCTATCGGCAAGTTCTTCTCGCTGACGTCCGCCTTCGTGGCCGTGCTGGCAGTGATACTGATGGGTAAAGGCGTGGCTGCATTGCAAGAAGCTGGCTGGGTTGGCGTCACCCCGGTCGACTTCATGCGCATCGACCTGCTGGGTATCTTGCCCACGGCGGAAACTCTGCTGGCGCAGGCGGCCATCGTGCTGATCGTCGCCGCCGGCTATGGCTGGAACCGCGTTAGCGCTGGCAAGCACAAGCCGGCCTGAGCTTGAAAATCCCCGCTGGCAACGCCCGCATGCGGGCGTTGCCCAATGACGGTCAGCTGCCATTGGGGTTGGCGGGTACACTCGTGGACATTAGGCCTTGCTGTGTACTTTAACGCCGGCCTGCCAGGTTTCTTCCACTACGATGTCACGCAGCTTGCGCACGCTTTCGTCGAGCGGGTCTTGCGCAAGAATCACCAGATCAGCCTGCTTTCCGACTTCCAGCGAGCCAACCAGATGGTCGAGGTGACAATGCCAGGCAGCATCGAGCGTGACGGCGCGCAATGCTGCCATCCTGCTCAGACGCTCTTCCTGATTCAGCACCGCTTTCTCGCGCGAACCTTCCATGGTGCGAAATACCGCCTGTTCCATCATGCGCAAGGCGCCCAGTGGCGAGACGAAATGGTCAGAGTGCAGGCTGACGTGCATTCCCGCATTCAATGCCGACTGGCAGCGGTCCAGCAACTGGGCGCGCTCCTGGCCGAAAATGGTGTTCTGGAAGGTGTGCCCCCAGTAGCCGACGTGGCCAATGAGGAAGCTGGGGTTTAACTGCAGCTCAGCCATTTTATCGATGGCATCATCATTGAGCAGCGATGCGTGCTCTACCCGCAGGCGCAGCTGGCGCCGCTTCTGCGCCTGCTCTTCGCTGAGGCCACCTGGCTGTGGCGTCAATACCTGCCTGTAGCTCTCCAGTACATATTGCACCGCCTTGTCGCCATTGGCATGCACCAGCACCGGCCAGCCGTGCGCCACCGCCTTGTCCAGCATGCGGGTAAACACGGAGGTGTCCTGGTAATTGTTCAAGCCGGTGTCGGGCACGTCAGGAATGGCATGTTCATGCGAGCAGGCATAGGGCTGGCTCTGGTAGCCGGTCAAACCCTGGTTCGAGCCATCTGCGATCAGCTTAATCGCCCTGAGACTGAAACGCTGCTCGCCTTGGCTGTCCAGATCCGGCGTGTAGGTCTGTAGCCAGTTGTCCAGTACCTCTTCTTGAGGCGGGGTGAACAGTGCCGCGCCGATACGCACCGGACCGAGCTGTGCCGCCAGTTTGAGCAAGCCGATTTCCAGTTGTGGCTGGTCGGTGGCACCCAGGCCGGCGTCGAATACGCTGGTAAATCCCATCGCCGAGGCATCGTCCAGTACCTGCTTCAGGCAGCCGACAAATTCCAGTAGCTTGGGAAGCGGCGCGACCTTCAGCGCTGCGCTGATACCGATCTCGGTCAATACACCGGAAGGGGTGTCCTCGATGTTTGCCGCCTTCATCGCAGCTGTGTTGAGATAGGCCAGGTGGCCGGAAGAATTCATCAGCAAGATGGGCACCGTGCTGCTCAGCGGGTCCAGCTGGGTGACGGTGATGTCTTCCCAGGGCTGCATCAGCGAGGGATCGATGCCAAAACCCAGCAACCAAGGCTGGCCTTTCTTGTCTTTCGGTAGCTTGTCCGGCTGTGCCAGCGCGGTGCGAATCTGCTGGCTGATGCTCTGGAAACTGTATTCCAGATTCAACTCCTGTTGTCGCGGTGCCTGCTGGAAAGGCGTCAGCGACAGCCAGCTCTTGTACAGCGCGCTGGGCAGGACGTGCATATGCGGTTCGACAAAGCCAGGCAGCAAGGTGCGCCCGCGCAGGTCTGTCTCGTTGGGCTGGTGCGCTTGCATGGCCAGGCGCACCTCGGACAGCGTGCCGATGGCAATGATGATGCCGCCGGCCGTGCCCAGTGCCTCCACCTGCGCGCTGCCGGCGCTGGCCATGGTATGAATGATACCGTTATGAAAGATCACGGCTTGCGACATCAGTGTCTGCGCGTGCTGGGCGTAGGTTTGCTTAAACGCCGCATCGAGTTCACCGCCGCGCGCGGTTTCCGTCAACAGGCCGGTCGTCAGTTCAGGCAAATAAGGCAGGTTGCAGCAGGCGCAACCGAGGTGGTCATGGCTCATGCAGATTCCTATCAAAGTGAATGATTGAGGATGGGTGGTTTCATCCTGTATGCAAGACCTTGCATACTCGACAACAGAACGGCGCATGAGCGCTACGCTTGCGCGGTCTCACTACTCGCTCCTCGCTCCTATCTGCCTCGGCAGCATAGCGATTTGCCAATCAAAAAGACTCAAACATTGTCACGTCAATGCACATGCCTGTCATTGCTTGTTTCAGGTCAACAATACGTCAACAATTTTTACTTTATCGGGAAAGGCGCGCACTGCCCTCATTGCAGTGCGCCGGCGTGCCAGTTGGTGCAACTCGTCTTACCAGTAACCGAGCAATTTCCACCAGGTCGTGCCGACAACGGCAAAGATCAGCAATTCCACCACGCACATGATGAAGCCCACACGCCACCAGTTACCCATCGTCACGAAGCCACTGCCAAAGATGATGGGCGAGGTGCCTGTCGCATAGTGCGTCAAGGTCATCATGATGGCCGAGCCGGCCGTCATCATCAGCATGAAGGGCACATGGTATTGGGCCGGGATCAGGTGCAAGCCCACGGTCAGGAAGGCTAGCAGCATGGCGCTGATGTGGGCTGTCGTACTGGCAAAGAAGTAATGCGAAAACACGAACACCAGCACCAGGATAGCGGCAATCGGCAGCCAGTCCATGCCGCTGGCGACGATGGCCGCCTTCATGCCGGCCGAGAACCAGGCGATCACGCCCGTTTTGTTCAATTGCTCGGCCATCATTACCAGCGCGCCAAACCATACCAAAGTGTCCCAGGCGCTCTTTTCGGACAGCACGTCGTCCCAGTCGATGGTGCCGGTAATAATCAACACGAACAAGCCGACAAAGGCGACCACCGTCGCATCGAGCGAAAACGCGGGACCGAACAGCGTGGCGGGCACATTGGCCCACAGCAACAGCAGCAAGGCAAACGTGCCCAGCATGACTTTTTCCGACGGCGACAGCGGCCCCATGCTTTTCAATTGCGCCTTGGCGTAGGTGACGGCGTCCGGTGTGACTTTCAGTTCGGGCGGCGACAGCCAATAGATAATCACGGGCATCGCCAGCAGGCAGACCAGGCCCGGCAGCAGCATGCACAGGGCCCAGGTGGTCCATGTCAGGTGAAAGCTCTGGCCGCTGGCCTTGGCCACAAAATCGACCACCAGCGGATTGGGCGCCGTGGCTGTGAGGAACATGGCCGAGGTAATCGGGTTGGCGTGGTAGTTGACGAGGGCCAGATAAGTGCCTACTTTACCTTCCGTGCCCTTGGCCGGGTCCGAGTCGAAGGCGTTGGCGATCGACTTCATGACGGGGTGGACGATGCCGCCACCGCGCGCAGTGTTACTTGGTGTAAATGGCGCCAGCACCAGTTCGCAAATCGCCAGGCCATAGCCGATACCCATGGTGCGCTTGCCCAGCACGGAGATAAACAGCAGGCCGATGCGGCTGCCCAGCCCCGTCTTTTTGAGTCCGCGCGAAATCAAAATCGCCACGACGATCAGCCAGATCAATGGATTCGAGAAACTGCTGAGCGCATCGGTGATGGCGCCCTTGGACGAGGTCGAAGTCACTTGTGATAATGACACGATGACGATAGCCATCATGGCCATCACGCCGATCGGCATGACTTTCAAAATGATCGCCAGGATGGTGGTGAGGAAAATTGCCACCAGGCCCCAGGCTTTGGGCGTCAAACCGTCAGGTGCGGGCAGCATCAGCATACTCACCAGCAAGGCCGTGCAAATCAGAGCGGGGACGAGGCGGAATGGGACGGCCTGCTTGAAATGCAGGAACATGTCGCGCATTGTTTTATACATCTGTAATACCTTTCGCTGTGGGTCAGGCATCCTGAGGAGCGGAATCATGTACGCAGATTCCGGGCCTGAAAGGCACAAGACGCGCGCCCTTCAAATGAATGATGCCCAACAATTCTATTCGGAAATATCATACACGCAAGGTTTCCCCACCCCCTGCCCCATTTGGCGCATCCTTCCCGGCAATTGCAAAATCGTTGATCTGGGTGCGACATATTTCACATCATCGTTCACACCATCGCCCCTCATGCCGCCAAACCGACAAGGACGCCATTGCAAGCACGCAAGCATCGATTGATGCACTGCCCTGCCATCCTGTGCGTATTGCCTGCGGGGTGCGCCTGCCATGTAACACTTGCGCTGGGCCGCGTTGGCAGCAGCTCTTGAGCCGTGCCCTGAAAAAGTGAGCCAGGTCAAGAACGCGCATGGCCATGGCCCGGTTGCGGGCAAATTTCAGCCCCGCCTTGCCATTCGCACTATAATGTCGGCACCGCGTGCGGCAGCAATGGCGGTAATAGACGGTAACAATTTCGTGTGGACGCCAGTACAATAGCGTTCGGGCCTACACAGGGTTTCACTTTTGCCAGCAGTTGCCAGCAACTAACCATTTTTTTGACCAGCCAACAACCACTATGAGTTCGATGAATGAAGAGCGCGTATTAAGCGTGCACCACTGGACGGATACCCTGTTCTCCTTTACCACCACGCGCGACCCGTCGCTGCGTTTCTCGAATGGTCATTTCACCATGATTGGCCTGCGCGTCGATGGCAAGCCCTTGCTGCGCGCCTACAGTATCGCCAGCGCCAACTACGAAGACCACTTGGAATTTTTCAGCATCAAGGTGCCGGGCGGCCCCCTGACCTCGCGTTTGCAGCACTTGCAAGTGGGCGACACCGTCATCGTCGGGCGCAAGCCGACGGGTACGCTGGTGTCCGACTACCTGCTGCCAGGCAAGCGCCTGTACATGCTGTCGACAGGCACGGGCTTGGCACCTTTCCTCAGCATCGTGCGTGATCCCGATATCTACGAGCGCTTCGACGAATTGATCCTCGTGCACGGCGTGCGCCAAGTCGATGAACTGGCTTACCGCGAGCTGCTGGAAGAGCATTTGCCGAAGCATGAATTCTTGGGCGAAATGGTCAGCGACAAGCTGCGCTACTACCCGACCGTCACGCGCGAAGACTTCCGCAACATGGGCCGCATCACGGCGCTGATCGAGAATGGCAAGCTGGCCGAAGACCTCGGCTTGCCGGCGCTGAATCCGGCCGAAGACCGCGTCATGATCTGCGGCAGCTCGGACATGCTGCGCGACCTGAAAGAGATGCTCGAAGCGCGTGGCTTCAAGGAAGGCAATACCTCGACGCCTGGCGACTTCGTTGTCGAGCGCGCGTTCGCCGAGAAGTAATCGGCAAGTTATCGGCAAGTTATCGTCAAATCATCGGCAACACACCAGGGGCCCGGCCCCGCCGCTTTGCGCGGCGGGGCCGGGTTTTTTTATTCTTAGCTTAAGGGCTTGGCTTAAGGTGCCAGCACTGCCCCGCGCTGGTATTGCAAGCCATTCATGAAGCGCGGCACGGCTTGAAAGGTGCCGCTGAGGATATCATCATGCGCAGCGTAATAGCGCGTCTCGATCTTCAGCAAGCCCAGCACGGTCGCATCGAGCTTGTCAGTTTGATACGGCCGGCTTTCCAGCGCGGCGCGCGCGGCCGTTGATTGTGGCGCTTGCCTATTGCTCCAGATCAACATGGGAATTTCATAGCCGCTTTTATCGGACGCGGAATGGCCCGCGTGGTTGCGGTTGTAGCCCACTTCCTGGCCATGGTCGGAAACAAACAGCAGTGAGGTGGCGCGGTCTGATTTGGCCCTGTCGGCCATGCCGATCAGGGTGCCCAGCACGTAATCGCCATAGCGGATGGCGTTATCGTACTCGTCGCGCTGCTTGCGTATGGCACCAGATCTGCCTTGGCGGGCCATCTGCGCGCTGACGGCGTCATGCGTCTGGTCGAAATACGCAAAACGGCTGGGATAGCGCATGGCATAGCTAGGGTGTGCGCCCAGCAAGTGCACCACGATCAGTTTTTTCGGCGCGCTATCGGCCAGTGCGTGGGCGAACGGCTGGAACAGCTGGTCGTCGAAATTATTCTCGCCGCGGCCGGTGCCATAATTGATGAAGTCGCTTTCATCGGCCTCGCCTGCCAGTAGTCCGATCCAGCCATCGTTACGCGTCTGGTTCGAGACCCAGAACGTCTTGTAGCCGGCCGCCTCGGCCAGCATCAGCAAGTTGGGCTTGGCCATCCACGCATCGGGGTTGCCGATATCGGCCGGTGTGAGCATCGTCATCATCGATTCCACCGTGCTGGACGCGGGTGAAATCACATCCTTGAACACCAGCAGCTTCGCACGCATGGCGTCGAGCTGGGGCGTGGTCGCGCGCGGGTAGCCATACAGCGACATCGAGGCCCGATTGGTACTCTCACCGATCACCAGGATGACGCTGCGCGCATCCTCGCCCGTATAGTGCACCTGCCAGTCGCGCGGCGCGGCCATGGACGCCGTCAGCGCATGCTGCATGGACTGCATCGCTGCAAGCTGCGCATTGTACTGCTGGTAGCGCAGCGGCCAGAACAAGGCCGGATTTTCGCGCCGCATGGTGGTATTGACGTGCAGCAGCACGAGAAAGACGGCCATGCTGGCGGCAAAGCCCTTCACCAGCATTCCCGGCGCGGCATTCTTACGCGCCGCTTGCCAGCGCAGCAGTTGGCGGTCGGCCAGCAGCAGCAGCGCCGCCACGAGTACAAAGCAGCCCATCGCTTGCGCCAGGGCGATGCTGTTGTGCAAGAAAAATTCTCGCGTTTCTGTTTGATCGGTCGCAAACATTGCCTGTAAGACAGCATTGGGATTTGGTCGCATGCCAAAATAGCCACGCAAAAAACCTTTGACGGCGGCATCGAGATAAAACACAAGCACCACGATGCGCAGCAACATGGTGACCGCGCCGGCGCCGGCGTTTCCGCGCCAGGCATATAACACGCCGCACAGGCCCAGCAGGAAGGCGGCCAGCAAGACGCTCAATTTCAGCAATTCATTGGCACTTAACTGATCGAAGAGATAGAACAGCAACAGGCCAGCAATGCTGGACAGGACACGGCAAAACAAAATCAGCATGGAGGCGATAGGTAATAGGTGACAGGTAATAGAATAGCTAATAGGCATTCAAGCTGGACAGGCCCACGCGAACGCAGCGGGCGATTGTAGCGCAATCGCCCCTGCAAGGTGGTAGCGACGTTGCAAGCCCACTCCTGCCAGAAACTGTCCGTATTTTTTGTTATGCTTTCGCTACCAGCAGGCTAGCCAGCCTGTACTATCGATATCTCAACCTGCGACAGGACTTTTCATGCCACGTGCTATCACCATTCTGAGCGAGAACTTTGCCGATTGGGAAACCGCCCTGTTCAATGCCACGGCACGCCAGTATTACGGCTTTTGTACGCAGTTCGCCACGCCGGGCGGCCTGCCGGTCACCTCGTCCGGCGGCATGCAAGTCACGCCGCAACTGGCGCTGTAGGCCATTTCGCTTGATGAACTCGACTTGCTGATGGTGTGTGGCGGCAGCTACTGGCAAAGCGGCAAGGCGCCTGATCTGGGTCTCTTGCTGCGCGCCGCGCGCGATAAGGGCGTGGTACTGGCAGGCATTTGCGACGGCACCCGCGTGCTGGCGCAGGCAGGCGTGCTCGATAAAGTGCGCCATACTTCCAATTGCGCCGACAATCTGCAACAGCTTGGCTATGCGGGCGGCGCCATGTACCAGGACGTGCCCTGGGCCGTAGCCGATCAGCGCATCGTCACGGCGCCCGGCACGGCACCCAGCACCTTCACGCAAGAAGTGTTGCGCGCCCTGGGCATCGCTGACCAGAAGCTGGCGGCCTATCTCGCCTTGCATGGTGCCGAGCACGGCAAGGCTTCCGCAATCCAGCCAGCGCGCTAGTCGGCAGCCAGCGCGCGCAGGTGCGCCAGCATGACAGTACCGCATCGCGTTAAAAGACCCACGATGAAAAAAACCTACCATGGCAGTTGTCACTGCGGCAGTGTGCGCTTCGCGGTCGAGATCGACTTGGCAGCCCCCAGCCTGCGCTGTAACTGTTCCTATTGCCTGAAAATGCGTTGCTGGGCCAGCCAGGTGCCCCCCACATCCTTCCAGTTACTGGCAGGAGAAACGCACTTGAGCCAATACCGCTTCGGCGCCGGGCGCGAACGCCACTATTTTTGCCGCCATTGCGGCGTGCGCCCGTTCGGCTACGGCGATGCCGCGCGCAGCGGCCCCTTTGTTGGCATTAGCGTCAACTGCCTCGATGACGCCTCGGTGGCCGAACTGGCCCAAGTACCCGTCATCTTTGTCGATGGCTGGCATGACGCATGGGACACGCCGCCACAGGAAACGCGGCATCTGTAAAAATGCAATGTAGAAATGGTTGCCACGCATGACGGAGTTTTCCTACGTGGCGACAGCTAGTACCCCTATGGTTAAGCCGGCGTCCGGCAGCGAAAATGACCTTAACGGTGCTGCACGGCGCCGGAGGCAAGGCAGTGGCACGCTTAATCCAGCCTTACGCCATCCTTGCTGCCGATGATGACGCAAACTAAGCAAAGGGGTAACGATCATGACTTCAAACAGCAATGACAAAAGCCTTAATCAGTCGAGCAAACAGCAGTCAAGCAAACAGCAATCGGGCAACAAGCAGTCGGAAAACCAACAGTCAGGCAACCAACAATCAGGCAACAAGCAGTCGGAAAACCAACAGTCAGACAAGCAGCAGCCGGACAAGGCATCGGGCAGCCGCCAGTCATCGGGTGGCACCCACGACGGCAAGCAGGGGCAGAATGCCGAGGCAAACCGCCCAAGCCACAAGAATGACGGCGACAAGCAATCTGGCTCGCAACAAATGGGGCCAGGCAAGAGCGCTAGTGAACAATCGGGTTCGGGCGCCGGTTCGCACGGCGGCGCGCATGACAAGCGCATGGAAACGGGGCGTCAAGGCCACAAGGATAGTAACAAATCCTGATTGCCGAAGCGTGTGATTGCCGGCAAATCTGCCGGCACTTCGCGGCAACATGGGCCGTTGCGGCAGAGCCGTGCCGGTCTATGCGTACCGTAGGGCCAGGCACGCCATTGCATGGGCGGCCCGACGGGTGAGGTGCGAAAGGCCGTTGTCTGGATCGGCATTCTGGGCGATAATTACGCCCATGAACGATACCACCACCTTACCCCCATTGCCCGATCGCCTGTCGATCGACCCTAGCAGCCCTTACCACGTCGCAGCCGTGTTCGAGAACGACGTCGGCATTCGCTTCAACGACAAGGAACGTCTTGACGTGGAAGAATATTGCATCAGCGAACGCTGGATCAAGGTCGCTTCCACCAAGTCGCTCGATCGCCGCGGCCGTCCGCTGCAGATCAAATTGAAGGGCAAAGTCGAAGCGTTTTACCGCTAAGCAACACATGCAGTGATCATCGAGGCCGATCTTCATCGGCCTTTTCTACGTCTGCAGATATTCCCCCGCATTCGCTAGTCGCCTGGCGATCAAGCCGACAGCTGCCGCTGGCAGGCGCAAAAACCCCCGCCCCTGGTCGCGCCTGCCGCCTACTTTAAGCCTCCCTTGCCATCGTAGCCGCTGGCGCTGACCTCGATAGCAAAAGCACATTGCCACGAGGTGCCATCAAGGCGATGCAGCACTGTCCGCCAGGCAGCATCAACGGCGCTCAATTTCGATCAGCTCGATTTCGAACAGCTTGGGCCACAGTTTTCCCGTCACAAACAAACGCTTGCCACGCGCATCCCAGGCGATACCGTTGAGTACAGCGTCAGGGTTGGCCGTACCTCGCTGCTCGGGCGGCAGCAAACCCGACAAGTCGATCCAGCCTACGACCTTGCCGCTGGCCGGATTGATGCGGGCGATCACGTCGGCGCCCCACACATTGGCAAACAGCTCGCCGTCGACCATTTCGAGCTCGTTCAGGCGCTCGATGGGGCGCCCCTCGGCCTTCACTTCGAAGCGGCGCATTTCGGCCAGGGTTTTCGGATCGAGCACGCGGATGGCGGAACTGCCATCGCTCATGTAAACAAATTGACTGTCGCTGGCCAGGCCCCAGCCTTCGCCCTGGTAGCTGAAGGTGCGCTTGAGCTTGAAGCTCTTCTGGTCGAACACATAGCCAGTTTGCGAAACCCATGTCAGGCCCAGGATCTCGTCGCCGACGGCGGTGATGCCTTCACCGAAGACTTTTTTGTCGAGCATGCTTTTCTGCAGCACTTTGCCCGTCGTCAATTCTACCTTGCGCAGCGAGGACTGCCCGTTTTGGCCCGTACTCTCATACAGGTGGCCATCCTTGAACAGCAAGCCCTGGGTGAACGCCCGGGCGTCGTGCGGATAGGCATTCTTGACAAAGTAGCCATACACAGGAATGGCGGCTTGGGCGTAGCCCATTTCGCTCATCAGACCCATACTGCATAACAATCCCAGCAGCAGTGAGCCGGTGCTGCGTTTGATTTTGGCTGTAACCTTGGCGTTGGCGTTGGCGTTAATGTTCATCTGCTCGGGCGGAAGTTGGCTGATGCCTATTGTAACCGTGGCGCATCAGCCATGCGCTCCCTGACGAGCTCGAGCCAGGCGCGCGCGGCAAACGACAATCGTCCGCCGCGGCGCCAGGCCAGCATCAGATTCCACTCCACGGGTGGGCCGGCCAGCGGAATGATGTCAAATTGCGCTGGCGCTAGCGTGTCGCAATACATCTTCGGCAGCAGGCAAATACCCACGCCCAGACGCACGAGCGAGGCAATGAAGTCCCACTGGCCGCTGCGGCCGGTGATGCGCGGCGCAAAACCGGCCCGCTGGCAGGCATCGAGCACGATCTCGTTCAGGGCAAACGCGGCGCCGTAAAAGATGAAGGGACTGTCGGCCAGCTCGGCCAGGGCCACGCTGCTGCGGCCCTGCCAAGGCGAGCCGGGCGCGGCCAGCAGGCATAGCGGTGAGCGCACGAGGGGCAAGGCTTCGAAATCCTGCCAGGTTGCGGCATTGCCCGGGTAGTCGAGCATGGTGCCCAGCTCTACCGTTCCCGTGCGCAAGTCGCGCTCGATTGCTTGCGTGCCGCTTTCATACATCTTTAACTCGATGCCCGGGTAGCGCTGGTGGTATTCGGCCAGCCATGGCGCCAGGGTGGAATGCGTCTGCGGCGACACCCCCACGCGCAGCTCGCCCCGCTCCAGCTCTTGCAAGTCGCGCAACGCCACTTTCAGGTCCGCGTGCAATGCCAGCAATTCATGCGCGCGCGACAGCACCACCTTGCCCGCGTCGGTCAAGCTAAAACGCTTGCCGGCGCGGTCCAGCAAAGCCAGGTCCAGCGATTGCTCGAGCTGGGCAATCATCTTGCTGACGGTAGGCTGGGTCACATGCAGCTTGGCGGCCGCGCGCGTAAAACTGTTCTGTTCGACCACCTCGACGAAGTAGCGCAGCGAGCGGATATCCATGATGCATTCCAATATCGAATGATAATCATAAGTTTAAGTCATTTTATCTTTTGATGTGGCCTCACTACAATGAAAACTTCCCCCAGCCGCTAGAAAGCCCGCCGTGAAAGCCTTACATCCTCCCAGCAGCGTCCTGCCATCCCTCCCCGCCTGGCGCCAAAGCGTGCTGACCGCGTGGCAAGTGGGTATCCTGATTGCCGCCTGGTGGCTGGCGGACGAGGCCGCTTCCGCCCTGCATTTGCCGTTTTCCGGCGGCGTGGTAGGCCTGTTCGTGCTAGTGGCGCTGCTGCTGGCGGGCTGGCTGCAGCCGGCCGCCATCGAACTGGGTGCGAACTGGCTGCTGGCGAACATGCTGCTGTTCTTTATTCCGCTGGTCGTATCCGTGGTGCAATTTACACAACTGCTGAAGACACAAGGGGTGATGCTGTTCGTCAATATCGGCCTCGGTTTTGCCAGCGTGATGCTGGCTACGGCGTTGACGGTGGAATGGGTATGCCGCTATGAGCGCAAGCTGCGCCTGCAAAAACTGCTGCGCCAGCGCGCCGCCAGGGCGGCAGCATGAGCACCTTGCTGCTGTCCCTGCTGTTCTTGCTGCTGACGCTGGTCTTGTTCTATGCCAACCAAGCCGTGCACCGCCGTCATCCACATTTTTTGCTGACGCCCGCCATCTGCACCTCGGCCATCCTGATCCTCATCGTGCAGCTGACCTCGACGCCGTTCGCCACGTATTTTGGCGAAACGCGCTGGCTGCCATGGCTGCTGGGGCCCGCTACGGTCGCCTTCGCCCTGCCCATCTTCCAGGAGCGCAAGCTGATACGCAAGCATGGGCTGGCCTTGTCGCTGGGCAGTTGCGCCGGCATCGTCGCCTCCATGGCCGCCACCCTGCTGCTGGATCGGCTGCTGGGCGTGCACGGCGACATGGCGCGCAGCCTGCTGGCGCGCTCGGTCTCGACGCCCTTCGCGCTGGAAGCGTCGCGCCAGATGGGCGGCTCGGCCCAGCTGACAGGGATTTTTGTCGTGATGACGGGTTTGTTCGGCTTGCTGCTAGGCAAGCCTTTGCTGAAACTGCTGCCCTTGCGCATGCGCATCGCCCGTGGCGCCCCGTATGGCGCAGCGGCGCACGGTTTCGGCCTGTCCGTGGCGCGCCGCGTGGGTACGGAAGAAGGCGCCGTGGCCAGCTTGACAATGATCTTCTCGGGCGTCGTGACGGTACTGCTGGCGCCGCTACTGGGCAGATTGTTAGGCTAAGGCGCCACGGCGCAGGCCTTTATCGGGGATAATACGTCTTTCCCCATTTGAAGCAGCCGCGCCACGATGAAATACCCTGCAGTCCTGCCTTTCAGCGACATCCTGTCCCGCTTGCACGAATTCGATGCCATCATCGATGTGCGCAGCCCGTCCGAGTTCGCCGAAGACCACTTGCCGGGTGCCATCAACCTGCCCGTGCTCGATGACGAGCAGCGCGTGCGCGTAGGCACCTTGTACAAGCAGACCAGCGCCTTCGAGGCGAAAAAGCTGGGCGCGGCGCTGGTGGCGAAAAATATCGCGCGCCATATCGAAGAAGTTTTCCTCGGCCACCCGCACGATTGGAAGCCCCTCGTCTACTGCTGGCGCGGCGGCAACCGCAGCGGCGCCATGGCGCACATCCTGGCACGCATCGGCTGGCCCGTGACGCAGCTTGACGGTGGCTACAAGGATTACCGGCGCCACGTGAACGCCGAGCTGGCCACCCTGCCTGAACGCTTTGACTTCATCAACGTGCTGTGCGGCCCCACGGGCAGCGGCAAGAGCCGTTTGCTGCAGGTACTGAATAAGCAAGGCGCGCAAGTGATCGACCTGGAAGACCTGGCCGCCCACCGCGGCTCCGTACTGGGCGGCTTGCCGGACGCAGACCAGCCTTCGCAAAAGGCGTTTGAAAGTGCGCTGTGGCAGCAACTGCGCCATTTCGACGCGCAACTGCCCGTATTCATCGAATCCGAAAGCAAGAAAGTGGGCCGTTTGCGCGTGCCCGACGCGCTGATGGACAAGATGCGCGTAGCCGAGTGCACGGATGTGCAGTTGGCCACGCAACAGCGGGTGCAACTGCTGATGGATGATTACGCGCATTACGTGCTCGACGCGGATCGCCTGAACGTGCAGCTGGCCCTGTTGACGCAGCTGCATGGCCACGAGAAAATTGCCCACTGGCAGCAGCTGGCCACCTCGGGCCGCATGGCCGAGCTGGTAGAACAGTTGCTGGTGCAGCACTACGACCCCGTCTACCGGCAATCGATCGCCCGCAACTTCAGCCGCTACGCCCAGGCGGCGCCGCTGATCTTGCCCGATATTTCAGAACATGCCTTTGAGCAAGCCGCGCGTGCATTATGTGCTATCGTCGGCGCACCCCGTACCGCTAGCGCCGCGTGAGCGCTGGCGCGGCTTCTAATGAACTTTTTGAGCAGGATGACGACCATGTCCGATAGCGCAGCAACACCCAATACACCCATCCGATTGACCGAGTTTTCTCATGGCGGCGGCTGCGGCTGCAAAATTGCGCCCGGCGTACTGGCCGACATTTTAAAGGGCAGCGGCGGCTTTCCCCTGCCCAAGGAATTGCTAGTCGGCATAGAAACCTCGGATGACGCGGCTGTCTACCAGCTCAACGACGAGCAGGCGCTGATCGCCACCACGGATTTCTTCATGCCCATCGTCGATGATCCGTTCGACTTTGGCCGCATCGCCGCCACCAATGCCATTTCCGACGTATACGCCATGGGCGGCACGCCCATCATGGCACTGGCTCTGGTCGGCATGCCGATCAACAAGCTGCCGGTAGAAACGATCGGCCTGATCTTAAAGGGCGGAGAAACCATCTGCGCCCAGGCCGGCATCCCCATCGCGGGCGGCCACACCATCGATTCCGTCGAGCCCATCTATGGCCTGGTGGTACTGGGCCTGGTTCACCCCTCGCAGGTGAAACGCAACGCCGGTGCGCGCGCCGGCGATAAGCTGGTGCTGGGCAAGCCGATCGGCGTGGGTATTTTGTCCGCTGCGCTGAAGAAAAACGCGCTGGACGCGGATGGCTACGCGTCCTTGATCGATAACACCACTAAATTGAATACCCCGGGCAAGAAACTGGCCCTGCTCGACGGCGTGCATGCGCTCACGGATGTGACGGGCTTTGGCTTGCTCGGCCATACGCTGGAACTGGCGCGCGGCGCCAAATTGCTGGCGCGCATCGCCATGCAAGACGTGCCGCTGTTGCCGCAAGTGCTGCAACTGGCGCAAAATGGCAACATCACGGGCGCCTCGGGGCGCAACTGGCAGGGCTATGGCGCGCAAGTGGCGCTGGACGACAGCCTGAGCGCCATCGACAAGGCGATTTTGACGGACCCGCAAACGGCCGGCCCCCTGCTGGTGGCCTGTGCGCCGGAAGCCGTCGAGCAAGTGCTGGCGATTTTCCGCGCCGAAGGCTTTGGCGACGCCGCCGTCATCGGTGAGATGCAGGAAGGCACGACCGGGGTTTCGGTATTTTAATGAACAAATTTTTTTGCAAAGGCAGTCCCATGACCAAGTTCTCCACCTCATTGAACAAGTTCCCCGCCATCCTGGCCACCGTCGCCGCCACCCTGGCCATCCACAGCGGCCTGGCGCAAGCGCAGCAAGTGCTGCGCGTGTCCGCCATCCCCGATGAAGCACCGACGGAATTGCAGCGCAAGTTCAAGCCGCTGGGCAGCTACCTGGAGAAAAAGCTGGGCATGAAGGTGGAATTTACGCCCGTCACCGATTACGCGGCCTCGGTCGAGGGCTTGATCAACAACAAGCTCGACATGGTCTGGTTCGGCGGCTTTACGTTTGTTCAGGCGAACGTACGCAGCGGCGGCAAGATCGTGCCCCTGGTGCAGCGCGAGGAAGACACGAAGTTTCGCTCCGTCTTCGTCACCACCAGCAAAGACATCAATCAGTTGTCCGACCTGAAGGGCAAGAACTTCACGTTCGGTTCGGAATCGTCGACCTCGGGCCACTTGATGCCGCGCTACTACCTGCTGGCAGCCAAGATTAACCCGGACACGGACATGAAGCGCATCGCGTTTTCCGGTGCGCATGACGCCACCGTCGCCGCTGTCGCCGGTGGCAAGGTCGATGCCGGCACCTTGAATATTTCCGTGTGGGAAAAATTGCTCGAAGCGAAAAAGGTTGATCCAAGCAAGGTGCGCGTGTTTTACACCACGCCCGGCTACTACGATTACAACTGGAGCGTGCGCGCCGACATGAACCCCGTGGTGCGCAAGAAGCTGACGGACGCCTTCCTGGCGCTGGACCCATCCACGCCTGAAGGCAAGGAAATCCTCGAGCTCCAGCGCGCCACGAAGTTCATCCCGACCAAGGCCGAGAACTACAAAGATATCGAAGCTGCCGCGCGCGATGCCGGTCTGCTCAAGTAAAGCAAGCCAATCCGCTGGCCGGCGCCGCCACTGCGGTGCGCTGGCCAGCACTTTCCCCACTCTCGCATGACATTCCAACTTCACAAGATCAGCGTCCACCACGCGGGCGCCGCCAGCAATGCGCTGGCCCTGCGCGAGCTGGACCTGAACGTGGCCCAAGGTGAACAGATCGCCCTGATCGGCCCTTCCGGCGCCGGCAAGACCAGCTTGCTGCACACCCTGGCCTGCGCGCTGCGCCCCGCATCGGGCAGCTTGAGCGTACTGGGCAGTTCTCCCTGGCAGATCGGCAGCGCCGAGCGCCACGCCTTGCGCGCGCGCTTGTTCCTGGCGCCGCAAACGCCACCGCTGCCGCCGCGCCAGCGCGTCGTCAATGCCGTGCTGGCGGGACGCTTGCCGCAATGGAGCTTGTGGACGGCGATCCGTTCCCTGCTGACGCCCGTCGATCCGCGCGCCGCCTGGGAAGCGCTGGGCAAATTCGAGCTGCAAGACAAATTGTATGCGCGCGTCGATCGCCTGTCCGGCGGCGAACGCCAGCGCTGCGGCATGGCCCGCGCGCTGGTATCGAATGCGCAAGTGTTCCTCGTCGACGAACCGTTGTCCGCGCTCGATCCCACACTCGCTGTGCAGACGATGAAGGTGCTGCAAGCCGAAGCGGCAGCGCGCCATGCCACGCTGATCTGCAGCCTGCACCAGGTGGACATCGCGCGCGCCTGCTTTACGCGCATCGTCGCCCTGCGCGACGGCCAAATCGTCTTCGACGCGGCCAGCGCCGAGGTCAGCGACGCCATGATCGAACAACTGTACCGCAACAAGGCCGACGCCGCGCCCCAGGCCGAGGCCGATGCGCTACAAGCGAACCTGGACGCTGCGAGGCCGCTTTGCTGAAAACCGCGAATGCCGCCATGCCGCGCGATCCGGCCTGGCGCGCCCGCCTCAGTGCCGCTGCCGTCGTGCTGCTGGTGCTGTGGCCGATGCTGGTGCAGGCTGAATTTAAGCCGTGGATTTTATGCGATGCGCAAAGCCTGGCGGCCACCTGGCAATTCATTGCCAGCTTCGTGCCACCCGCCCATACACTGGAATTTTTGCACCTGGTGGCCATTGCCAGTTGGCAAACCATCGCCATGGCCACGGCCGGCATGGCGCTGGCCATGCTGGGCGCCATACCCCTGACCCTCCTGGTGACGGAGCGCCTGTCGATTTCGCGCATCGGCTCCGGCCAAGTGTCGCCGCTCGCCGCTGGCGTGCGCCATTGCGTGCGTGCGCTGCTGGTGCTGCTGCGCAGCGTGCCGGAACTGGTGTGGGCCTTGTTATTGGTGCGCATCGTCGGTCTGGGGCCGACGGCGGGCGTGATTGCCATTGCCCTCACGTATTGCGGCATGCTGGGCAAGGTGTATGCGGAAGTGCTCGAATCGTCGGACGCCGCCGCCTGCAACGCCTTGCTGCACAACGGCAGCGGCCGCCTGCAAGCCTTGCTGTACGGCGCCCTGCCCGAATCGGCCGCCGAATTGGTGTCCTACACGATTTACCGCTGGGAATGCGCGATCCGCGGCTCCGTCGTGATGGGCTTTGTCGGCGCCGGTGGCCTGGGCCAGCGCATGGATGAATCGATGAAGATGATGGCAGGCAATGAACTGGCCACCATGCTGATCGTGTTCGTGCTGCTGGTGGCGGGCGCCGATGCGGTCTCGGCCATGCTGCGCCGGAGGTTGGCATGAAGAACGACACCGCCATGCTGCCTGTTTCGCCTCGCGTGCGCTGGTCGACCTGGGCCTTGCTGGCCGGCTTAGTGCTGCTGGTCATCGCCAGCTTTGCCACCCTGCCCTTGAAATGGGGCGAATTCTTTAGCGCCGATGCCGTGCGCACGAGCGCCGACTTCCTGCACGGCTTCGCCCCGCCCGACCTGGCGCCCAACTTTTTGACGAAAATTGGCGTCGCCACCTTCGAAACCCTGGCCATGTCGGCCATCGGCACGGTGATTGCCGCTCTCCTGGGCGCGCTGCTGGCCCTGCCCGCAAGCGGGCGTTTCGGCACCCTGGCCCGCAATGCCACGCGCGCTCTATTGAACGTGCTGCGCTCGATCCCCGAACTGGTGTGGGCCTCCATCCTGCTGATCGCCGCCGGCCTGGGCCCATTCGCGGGCACCCTGGCGCTGGCGCTGCACACGGTGGGCGTGCTGGGACGCTTGTTTGCCGATGCGTTTGAAAATTGCCCGCCCTTGCCGGCCGCCAGCTTGCGCATCAATGGCGCGCGTCCCGCCGCCACTTTCCTGTACGCGACCTTGCCGCAGTGCGGCCCGCAAATGATGTCGTATACCCTTTACCGCTGGGAAAACAATATCCGCGCCGCCGCCATCCTTGGCGTCGTCGGTGCGGGTGGCCTGGGGCAGATGCTGAAATACCACCTATCGCTGTTCCAGATGCCCAGCGCCGCCACCGTCATCGTCGCCATGCTGCTGATGGTGGCCGCCGTCGATGGCCTCAGCTACGTGCTGCGCCGCGCCATGACGCGATAAATGAGACTGTCTACAGCATGAAAAACTGCTCCTCGCCCCCCGCTGCAACCTGCATGCCAGCGCCGCGCCGCTCGCAGACTTTACCGGCAGTTGGCAACTGCAACGCACCACCGTCCCGCACCATAGCGTCATCAAGCACGATGGCGAGCCGCACGATCAAGCGTCATGATGCTGGCAAAAACATACAAGTAGATTTCCCCAACCATGGCCGCGCCACCAGTGAAAGAATCTTGCCGATTTGAACAATATCATTATCCGCGCAAGCAGCGCGGCCGACTGGCCGGCACTGAAAGCCACGCGCCTAGCCGCCCTGCTCGACACCCCCACGGCCTTTGGCGCCAGCCACGCCAGCGCGGCCCGCTTTACCGATGCCGACTGGCAACAGCGCGCCATCAGCACGCCGCTGCGCACCTTTTTCCTCGCCTTTGATGGAGAGCAAGCCATCGGCCTCGCCGCGCAAGTGGTGGCCGGCAATGGCGAGTGCCATCTGATCGCCATGTGGGTGCAGCCGCAATATCGGGGGCTGGACGTGGCGCAGCGCCTGCTCGACGCCGTGAAACAATGCGCCGTCGGTAATGGTCACGCCCGGCTGGTGCTCGACGTGGCACCGGAGAATGCGCGCGCGGCAGCGTTTTACCAGAAACAGGGTTTTGCCTTTTTGCCGGAATGGGCGCCGCTGGAGAGCCACCCGCATATCCAGGTGCAGAAGATGGCGTGGCGGGCGCCAGCATAAGCCCAAGCAGCCCCTCTTTCTGCAATTGCAGCCCGTGATACGCCTGCTTGCTCCCCCCCAAAGATGCACTGTGCTTGATTCGATTTTCGACGCCATCGTCTGTGCTGCAGACCTTAGTCGTAGCAGTGCTTCACCAGTTCCGTGTGGACAGCGCAGAAAACCGGTGTTGCCACCACGATCAATTCATGAAGTACAATGGATATATCTGATAAATTCATGAACATGGCTCATATAAATGCTTGAACGCATCCACCTCAACATCGTCCAGCAAGTCGAGAAACAAGGGTCCTTGACGGCCGCTGCGGGCGTGCTGAACCTGACCCAGTCGGCGCTGAGCCACAGCATGAAAAAGCTGGAGCTGCAACTGGGCACCGACGTCTGGCTACGCGAAGGGCGCAATCTGCGCCTGACGCAGGCCGGACAGTACCTGCTGGCGGTAGCGAACCGGGTGCTGCCGCAATTGGATCTGGCCGAAGAGCGCCTGGGACAATTCGCGCAAGGCGAGCGCGGTGCGCTGCGCATCGGCATGGAATGCCACCCTTGCTATCAGTGGTTGCTTAAAGTGGTGTCCCCCTATCTGACAACTTGGCCCGACGTGGATGTGGACGTCAAGCAGAAGTTCCAGTTCGGCGGGATAGGCGCGCTCTTCGGCTACGAGATCGACCTGCTGGTCACCCCCGACCCGCTGTACAAGCCGGGACTGAAGTTCGAGCCCGTGTTCGACTATGAGCAGGTGCTGGTCGTGGCCAAGGGTCATGCCTTGGCTAGCGCGCCCTATGTGGAGCCGCAGCAGCTGACGCAGGAAGTGCTGATCAGCTACCCCGTCGACATCGAGCGCCTGGACATCTATAACCAGTTCCTGCTGCCGGCCGGTGTCACGCCCAGGCGCCACAAAGCCATTGAAACGACCGACATCATGCTGCAAATGGTGGCCAGCGGGCGCGGCGTGTCGGCCCTGCCGCGCTGGCTGGTCGAGCAATACGCGAGCAAGATGGACGTGGTGCCGGTGCGGCTCGGTGTGCACGGCATCGCCAAGCAGATCTTCCTGGGCGCGCGCGAAGCGGACACCGCCATCGACTACGTGCGCGCTTTCATCGCACTGGCCCGCCAGCCCGTCGTCGCCAGTGCGCAAGCCAGCAACTGATGGCGTCCAGCGTCGAACGCAAACGACTTTCATGACCGGGGCTGGCAAGGCACCAGGCAAACGCCATCACTATAAAGAATGCCCCATGAAAATGAAGACCTGGGCCGGGATCGCAATGGTCGCCGCCCTCCCCTTGGCTAGCGGCCATGCCAAGGCGCAAGAGACAATACGCATTGGTGTCATCGCTGCCCTCACGGGCCCGTTTGCCAACACCGGCAAGCCATTCGAAGATGGCATCAAAACGTACTTGCTGCAGTACGGCGACCGTGTGGCCGGCAAGAAAATCGAAGTCATCTACCGTGACGATGGCGGCACCAACACCGAGATGTCCAAGCGCGCGGCGCAGGAACTGATTACGCGCGACAAGGTGAGCTTCCTGATCGGCTTTTCGCTGACGCCTAGCGCGCTGGCCGTCGCCCCCATCGCCACCCAGGCCAAGATCCCGATGATCGTAATGAACGCGGTCACCACCGGCATCACCGCGAAATCGCCGTATATGCTGCGCACCGGCATGACGATGCGGCAGATGACCGAGCCATTCGGCACCTGGACGGCAAAAAACAAGGTCGGCAAGGTCTACACCCTGGTCAGCGACTACAGCACCGGCATCGATGCCGAAGCGCGCTTCGTCAAGGCCTTTAGCGCCGGCGGCGGCAAGATCGTGGGCTCGTCACGCGTGCCGCTGGCGAACCCGGACTATTCGCCCTTCGTGCAGCGCGTCAAGGATGAAAAACCGGATGCACTATTCTTTTTCGCACCTGGCGCGGAAGACGGCATCGGCGTGCTCAAGGCCTTCAGCGACAAGGGTCTGGACAAGGCGGGCATCAAGTTCCTCGGCGTCGGCGACATGAGCAGCGACTCGCCTACCCTGGAATCGCTCGGTGACCGAGCGCTCGGCGCCATCACGGTGCTGAACTACTCAACTGCGCTCGACAATGCGGCGAACAAGACTTTTCTGAAGGCTTACGCGGCAGCAAATCCCCAGCGTCCACCTGCCACCTTCGTCGCCGTGACGGCCTATGACACCATGGGCATGATCGCCGAAACCATCCGCACGCTCCATGGCAACGTGAGCGCCGACGCGGCGCTCCGGGTGCTGTCGAACATGAAGTGGAGCAGTCCGCGCGGTCCGATCAGCATGCATCCAGAAAGCCGCGACATCGTACAGAATATGTATATCCGCGAAGTCAAGAAAGTCAACGGCAAGCTAGTCAACCAGCCTGTCGCCACCCTCAAGAACGTCATGCCGAATTAAATCTCTGCCTAGTCCAATGCCGCAGATGGCGCGCGGTGCTGCTTGCCTGGAACGCTGTCGTGCTTTGAGCACCACGACAATGAGACGCACCCCGGCAATGAGACCACTCAGAATGCGCCAACATAGTTCTCCGCCAGCGCCGTTGCCATGGCACGCGAGTTGACAATGTTGGCCAGTTCGGCGCGCTGCATCTCGCGTTCGAATGGCGTAGCGTCGGCGAAGGTATGCAGCAGGCGCGTCATCGTCCAGGAGAAGTATTCGGCGCGCCAGATGCGCTTCAGCGCTGCGTCACTGTAGCCATTCAAACGCTCCTCGCTGCCCTGGCGATAAAACTGTTCCAGCCCGCGCGCCAGCAACTGCACGTCCGATACGGCCAGGTTCAAGCCCTTGGCGCCGGTCGGCGGCACGATGTGCGCGGCGTCACCTGCCAGGAACAAACGCCCGGCCTGCATGGGTGTCGAGACGAAACTACGCATGCCGATGATATTTTTCTGAAAAATATGCCCTTCTTTCAGCTTCCAGCCGTCGTGGTTTTCCAGCCGCGCATGCAGTTCGGCCCAGATGCGGTCGTCCGACCAGTTGTCCACGTGGTCGCTCGGGTCGCACTGGAAATACAGCCGCTGCACCGTCGGTGTACGGGTACTGACCAGGGCATAGCCGCGGTCATGCTGGGCGTAGATCAATTCTTCGGACGATGGCGCCGATTCCACCAGGATGCCAAACCAGCCGAAGGGATAAATGCGCTGGAAATTCTTGCGCAGCTCCTGGGCAGGCATGGCCGGTCGCGCCACGCCATGATAGCCATCGCAGCCGATGATGAAATCGGCCTCCAGGGTATATGCCTCGCCGCCATGGCGGTAGCTCACGCGCGGACGCAGGGTCTGCGTGTCATGCAGTTCAACGTCGGCGACCTCGAATAGCACGCTGCCCTTTGCCGCCAGCCGTGCCGCCACCAAGTCCTTGATCACCTCGTGCTGCGGATAGACGGTGATCGCCTTGCCCGTCAATTCGCTCAAGTCGATACGGTGACGGGCGCCATCAAAGGCCAGCTCGATGCCATGGTGCAGCGCGCCTTCGCTGCGCATGCGCTCGCCGACGCCGGCCTGCGTCAGGATGTCCATCGTGCCCTGTTCCAGCACCCCGGCGCGGATGGTCGACTCGATGTCGGTGCGCGAACGCGCTTCCAGCACCACCGATTCGATGCCCTCCAGATGCAGCAGATGGGATAACAGCAGGCCGGCCGGGCCGGCGCCAATGATGGCGATTTGAGTACGCATGACAGTCTCCGATGTTGTGGTGGTATGCCTGCATGGTAGCGGCGCCGGGAAGAAAAAAACATGGATGAAATACGTTAAAACTTGTACTATTTATACACACCTAACCTTTCAAACAATGTCCATCCATGCAAGATACCGCCTTGACGAGCACACCGGAAATTCCACAGTTTTCGCTGTATGGAGAACAATCAGGGGCGGAAAACGCGGAGTTTGTGCATATCGAATTGATCGAAACGCGTAGCCGCCTTCACGACTGGCATATCGCCAGGCATACGCATCCAGGCCTGTTTCAGGTACTTTTTTTATTCGGCGGCCAGGTCAGTGCCAGCGTCAACGATGCGCTGTGGCAGCGTGCTGCCCCCGTCGCCATCACCATCCATTCCTCGGTGGTGCATGGCTTCGACTTTTCACAGGAAGCGCAAGGCTACGTGCTGACAGTGGACCAGAACGTGATCTTCACGGTGGCGCAAAATCACGTCGACCTGTATTCATCGCTATTCGTTGAACCGCTGGCGATCGACCTTGCCAGCGCGCCCGACATACATGGCCGCCTCGATTCGCTGCTACAAAACCTGCTGGTGGAGGCGGCCTGGCCGCAATATGGACACACCCTGATGCTGGAATGGCTGGCGCGCAGCGCTTTGCTACTACTCGTGCGCGTGCATGCAGAGCACCGGCTGGCAGACCAGTCGGGACGCAGCGACTTTGAGCTGTTCAGCCGTTTTCGCGCCGCAGTGGAGCAGCACTACAAGCAGCAATGGCAAGTGGGCCAGTACGCCGATGCCTTGCGCGTCACGCCGACGCGATTGAATCGCCTGTGCCTCAAACTGGCGGGAAAGTCCGCTTTCGACATCACGCAGGACCGCTTGATGCTGGAAGCGTGCCGAAAACTCACCTATGTCCCCGCCAGCATCGCCAGCATCGCCTATGAACTGGGGTTCCAGGACCCGGCCTATTTCAGCCGGCTCTTCAAGAAGCGCATGGGCGCCACGCCCAAGCAGTTCCGCCGCCATTCGGACGAAGGCCGCGAACCTTAGAGCAAGGAACTCAGCTCGACCTGTATCTTGATCAGCGCAGGCAAACAGCGCTGCACCATCTGCTCGATCGGAATGCGCCCCGCATGCACGCTGATATTCATCGCCGCCACTATGTCACCGCGAAAGTTCTTCAATGGCACCGCGATGGTGCGCAGGCCAAGTTCAAGTTCCTGGTCCACCAGCGCATAGCCGCGCGCCCGCGCCCGCGCGATTTCCAGCAGCAGCCGCTCCTTGCTGACGATGGTGTGCTCAGTGATCTGCTCCGGTTCTGCGCGCGCCAGGAAGGCGTCGGCCTGCTCTGGCGTGAGGCTGGCGAGCAGCATGCGGCCATTCGCCGTGCAGTAGGCAGGTACCCGCGTCCCCGGCTGCAAAGTGGCCGACACCAGCTGGCCCGCACTCACGGCAGCCACGCACACCAGTTGGTCATGATCGAGCACGCCCACGGATGCCGCCTCGCCCAGCGCGTAGGCGAGCCGATACAACAGCGGCTGCACCACGCGTGGCAAGCGCGCTGAATGCAGATAGGACTGTCCCAGCCGCAGCACCATCGGCGTCAATGAAAACAGCTTGTTTTCATGGCGCATATAGCCAAGGTGCGTCAGCGTAATCAGATAGCGCCGCGCGGCAGCACGCGTCAGGCCCGTGCGTTCGGCCACTTCCGCGATGCTCAAGCGGCTGCGTTCCTGGTCGAACGCGGCGATCACTTGCAAGCCCTTCTCCAGTCCGGCGATCAAATCGCGGCTGGCTGGCAGCTCTGTTGCTAATGTCATTGTGTAGAAAAAACTTAATTTGGGCGCTATTCGCACAAATTGTGCGCATAGCGAATATAGCACGCCATGGCGACCTTGTAAGGATGGTAGCGCTTGCCTACCATCGTTTCACCCTGCCACATGACATAACAAGGAGACAGCTTTGAAATTCGATGCCATCGCCCCCGGCGTATATCCGGAATTGATCTACCCTCCCTACAAATCGACCGCCAAGCGCGGCCCCACGCAGCCGCTGCTGCGCCTGGACGCCAGCGTGCCTGTCACGCACAACATCGTGCCCTCGCCGCGCATCTTGTTGCCGCATGACATGGATCTGACGACCCAAGGTGATGCCGCACCGCTGGGCGAGAAAATCGTCGTCACCGGTCGCGTGCTGGACGAAGATGGCAAGCCGGTGCGCAATTCACTGCTGGAGGTGTGGCAATGCAATGCCGCCGGCCGCTACCGCCACAAGCGCGACCAGCACGATGCGCCGCTGGACCCGAACTTTAACGGCTGGGGCAAGATGATGACCGATGATGCGGGCCGCTACCGCTTCGTCAGCATCAAGCCCGGCCCCTACCCGTGGGGCAATCACGAAAAGGCATGGCGCCCTGCGCACATCCACTTTTCCTTGTTCGGCAATGTCTACGCCCAGCGCCTGGTGACGCAGATGTACTTCCCCAGCGATCCGCTGTTTGACTACGACCCCATCTTCCAGAGCATTCCCGACCTGGCCGCGCGCCAGCGCCTGATCTCGCGCTTCAGCCTGGAACACACCGTCGACGTTGACATGCTGGGCTATGAATTCGACATCGTCCTGCGCGGACGCGACGCTACGCCGTTTGGCATTTAAGGATACTCACATGAGCAATATCACGACTTCGCAAACCATCGGCCCATTTTCCCACGCAGCCTGGCAATGGGCGGTAGACCTGTGCGCCGCCGACCGCCTGCAAACGACTGCGCCCACCATCGTCATCCACGGCAGCATTTTTGATGGCGACGGCGTGCCCATCAACGATGCGCAGATCGAGGCATGGCAGCCCGCTGGCGCCGCAGCCGAATCAGCCCAGGCCATGCCCGGTTTTCGCCGCGTGCCCAGCGACGACGCGGGCAACTTCAGTCTGCGCCTGTCACTATGCACACAGGCGCCTGGCGAACCGCTGGCCTACATCACAGTATTCGCGCGCGGCCTGGTGAAACATCAGTTCACAGCCGTGTTCCTGGACAGCGACACGCACCTGGCGCAATCGGCCATACTGGAGCAAGTGCCGGCCGCGCGCCGCGCCACCTTGCTGGCCACCCAGGCGGGCGACGGCCAGTACAACTGGAGCATCCACATGCAAGGGCCGCAAGAAACGGTATTTTTCGACTATGTGTAATGCACAACGGGAGGCGCTGTGAGCGTATCGATCTTTGACAGCTTCCTTACCACCAGCGAGATGATCGCCGTGTTCGACGACGCGGCGATCGTGCAAGCGATGTTTCGCTTCGAGCAGGCACTGGCGCAGGCGCAGGCCGACGAAGGCATGCTCGCGCCAGCCGCCGCGCATGCCATCGCCTCGGTCTGCAACGCGCAGCTGTATGACATTGCCGCCATCATCAGCGACGGCCGGCGCGCCGGCAGCCTGGCAATCCCTCTGGTGAAAGAGTTGACCCGCACCGTCGCCCTGTACGATGCGCAAGCGGCCAGCAAGGTCCATTGGGGCAGTACCAGCCAGGACGTGATCGACACGGCCATGGTGCTGGCCACGCGCGACGCCCTGCTGCTGCTTGAGCATGGCTTGAACAGCTTGGGTCAGCACTTGCTGCGCCTGGCGCAGCAGCACCTTGCCACGCCGGTGCTGGCGCGCACCCTGATGCAGCCGGCGCAGGTGACCAGCCTGGGCTTCAAGCTGGCCGGCTGGCTGGCGCCACTCGTGCGTGCACGGGCGCGCTTGCGCATATGCGCGCAGCAGGCCCTGCAACTGCAGCTCGGTGGCGCCGTCGGCACGCTGGCCGTGATGGGCGAGCAAGGTCCGGCGGTGGCGCGCCGCATGGCCGATGCACTGGGCCTGAAGGTGGCCGATGCGGCCTGGCACACGCAGCGTGATGAATGGGTGCGCCTGGGCCTGGAAGTGGCCGTGCTCACTGGCAGCCTGGGCAAGATTGCCACCGATCTGAGCCTGATGGCCCAAGGCGAGATCGGCGAACTGGCCGAACCATCTGGCAATGGTCGCGGCGGTTCGTCGGCCATGCCGCACAAGCGCAACCCCGTCAGCGCCATGATCGCGCTGGCCGCCGCCACGCGCACGCCGCAGCGCGCCGCTGCCCTGCTGGCCAGCATGGGCCAGCAGCACGAACGGGGCCTGGGCAATTGGCAAGCCGAACTGGCAGAATGGCCGGGCCTGTTCCTCAGCGCGCATGGCGCCCTGCAGGCGCTCAACGATGCCTGCGCCGGCCTGCAAGTCGATGCGCCGCGCATGGCGCGCAATATCGACGCACTGCAGGGCCTCGTGTTTGCAGAAGCGGCGGCAGCGTACCTGGCGGCTGCCATCGGCCGGCCGCAGGCGCATGCGCTGCTGGAAAACATGAGCGGCAAGGCGCTGGCCACGGGGCGCCACCTGGCCGATATACTGGCCGAGGCCGTGCAAGCCGATGCCACGCTGGGCGCACAGGTCGATCTGGCGCATTTGGCGACCCTGTTCGATGCCACTGCTGCGGCCACGCCTGCACGCACGCTGGCGCAACAGCAATTGCAGCGCTTGCGTAGCGACATCGCCACCCTGGACGCCGTCCCCCACCCGGCCCTTACTCACCATCTATCGCGAGGCCAGCATGCGCCATGACCCCATCGACCACGACTTCGAGCGTGGCCTGAACAACCGCCGCGCCATCCTGGGAGACGCCTGGGTGGAACGCTCGCTGGCGAACGCCAACAGCTTCAATAGCGACTTCCAGAACCTGATCACGCGTTTTGCCTGGCATGAGATTTGGGGCCGTCCCGGACTCGAACAAAAGACCCGCCGCGCCATCGTCCTGGCGATAACCGCCGCGCTGGGCCGCTGGGAGGAATTCGAACTGCACGTACGCGCCGCACTGCTCGGCGAGGCGTCGAACCGTTTGACACCGGATGAACTGAAGGAAGTGCTGATGCAGTCGGCCATCTACGCCGGCATTCCTGCAGCCAATACGGCCTTCACGCACGCCATGGCGATCCTGCACGAACTGGGCCCGCAGATAGGCTATACGCTGGCCCCCGTGGCACCTGCGGCCAGCCACCATCCAGGCACGGGCTTTGAAGGGCGTAGTGGCGGCAAGCCATCGCTGCACTACAGTGTGCGCGCACCGCGCAGCGGCAAGGCGCCGCGCCACACGGTGGTGCTGAGCCACGCGCTGGGCTGCGATCTGAGCATGTGGGATGCGCTGGCCACGGCCCTGGCCGAAGATTGCCGCGTGCTCGCCTATGACCATCGCGGCCATGGCGGCTCGGAAGCGCCTGCCGGCATGTACGACATGGCGACGCTGGCCGACGATGCCGCTGCCCTGCTGCGCGAACTTGATACGGGGCCGGTGCTGTGGATAGGCTTGTCGATGGGCGCCATGGTAGGCCAGGAACTGGTCTTGCGCCATCCCTCGCTGGTGCGCGCCCTGGTGCTAGCCAACACCACTTCCGGCTATCCGGGCGCTACACGCGAACTGTGGCAGCAGCGTATCGCCACCGTGCAGTCGCAAGGCGTCGATGCCATCGGCGACGCCGTCATGGGGCGCTACTTCACGCAGGACTTCCGCGAGCAGCATGCCGCCACGGTGGCGCGCTTTCGGCGCCGCGTGGTCAGCACCGACGCTGTCGGCTATGCCGGCTGCTGCCATGCCGTCGGCGAGGTCGATACCACTGCGCGCCTGGGCGCGATCGCCGTGCCGACCCTGGTCATCGCAGGAGAGCTGGACCAGGGCACGCCAGTGGCCATGGCGCAGGTCCTGGCCGATGCCATTCCCGCAGCGCAGTTGGTCGTGCTGCAACAAGCCTCGCACCTGAGCGTGATCGAACAGCCGCAGGCGTTCGATCACGCCGTACGCAGCTTCATCGCCCACCTGTAAAAAAATGGCGGCGTCCTTCAAGGCGCCGCCATCTTGCGTGCTTACTTAGATTCCCTCTTCACACGCCCGTAGCGCGCACCTGCCGGTGCTGGCAGAATTGGACTGCTCTCTGACATGCAACAGGCGGCCCGCGTTGCAGGTCGCCTCACTGACATCAAGCCACCGAGACCAGCCGATCGAGCTTGTCGCCATCGGCCAGCAGGCTGGCACTGTCGGAGTCGTGCACAATGCGCCCCCGGTCCAGCACGATGGCGCGCTCGGTCAGTGACAGTGCCAGGCGCGCATGCTGCTCCACCACGATGACGGACAAGCCTTCATCCTTCACCAGCCGGCGCACTATGCGCACCAGTTCCTGCACGATGATGGGCGCCAGTCCCTCCATCGGCTCGTCGAGCAGCAGGATGCGGGGATTCGTCATCAGGGCGCGGGCGATGGCCAGCATCTGCTGTTCGCCGCCCGACAACTGGTTCCCCATGTTCTGGCGCCGCTCCAGCAGACGCGGAAAGATCGCATAGATCTTTTGCAGATGCCATGGGCCGGGGCGCGCCACCACCGTCAAATGCTCTTCTACCGTCAGCGAGGGAAACATGTGGCGCTCCTGCGGTACCCAGCCCAGCCCGGCGCGCGAGCGCTTCCAGGTAGGCACGCGCGCCAGGTCGCTACCGTTCCAGCGGATCGTACCCCGGTGCAAGCGGGTCAGCCCCATCAATGTCACCAGCAAGCTGGTCTTGCCAACGCCATTGCGTCCCAGTAGCGCCAGGCTGTCTCCCTCGTTCATCGACAAGGACACGTCTTCCAATACGATCGATTCGCCGTAGCCGGCGCTGACCTTCTCCAATGCCAGCAGCTCACGCATGTTCGGCCTCTCCCAGATAAACTTCCTTGACGCGCGGATCGGCCGCGATCTCTGCCGGCGTACCTTCCGTCAGCACCTTGCCTCCCACCATCACCGTGATGCGATCGGCGAAGCGGAACACCAGTCCCATGTCGTGTTCGATGAACACCACCGTGACATCGCGTGGCAATTGCGCGATCACTTTGAACAGTTCCCGGCTTTCGGCCGAAGGAATGCCGGCGGCCGGTTCATCGAGCAGCAAGATGGACGGCTTGGTGGCCAGCGCGAGGGCTATTTCCACCAGGCGCTGCTTGCCGTATGCCATGCTGCGCGTGATGCTGTTGATCTCGTCCGTCAGTTTCAGGCTGGCAAGCAGCGCCATGGCCTCCTCGACCACCTCGCTCTGGCTGGCGACGGTCTGGTACCAGACCGACTGCAAGCCGCGTCGCTCGCTGATCGCCAGCACCACCGATTCGAGCACGGTCATGCCGGCAAACAGATTATTAATCTGGAAGGTGCGCGTCAGGCCCAGCTTGACGCGCTGGTGCTGCGGCAAATGCGTGATATCGGTCTCGCCCAGCCACACCTTGCCAGCGCTGGGAGGGAAGGTACCCGTCAGCAGGTTGATGAAGGTGGTCTTGCCGGCGCCGTTCGGGCCGATCAACGCATGGCGCGCACCGGGCTGGAACGTCAGGCTGACGTCGCTATTGGCGGCAAAGCCGCCCCATTTCTTCGACAGCGCTTCGGTGCGCAGTGTCATCGCGGCGGTGTTCATGCTTTCTCCTTGGCAAACAGTTTTTGCAGACGCTCCAGGCCGCCGAGGACACCGCCGCGTGCGAACAGCACGATCAGCACCAGCAGCATGCCGATGTAAAATTGCCAATACGTGGGATTGAGGCCGGCGATAAAGTCTTGTGCCAGCATAAAGACGGCCGCGCCGATCAGCGCACCATACAGGCGCCCCGTGCCGCCCAGCACCAGGATGATCAATAATTCTGCCGAGCGCGAAAAGCCCAGCATGTCCAGGCCCACGAACTGCGTAGTCTGCGCCAGCAGCGCGCCAGCCACGCCGGCAACGGCAGCGCTGATGGTAAAGATGACACCGAGGCGACGGTTAACGTCCACGCCGATGGCCGGCATGCGCTGGCCGCCTTCGCGTATGCCGATCAGGCTGAGGCCGAACGGCGAATGCACCAGCCTGCGCAGCGCCACGAACAGCAGGAACAGCACCGCGAAACTGTAGAGGTAGGCCGTCTTGCCCTCGAGGTCAAATTCGAACACACCGAACAGTTTGCCGAGCATCATGCCGGACAATCCATCGACGCCACCCGTGATGAAGGCGGCCTTGTTGGCCGCTTCGAACAGCATCAGGCCGATGCCCAGCGTGACCATCAGGCGCGTCAGATCCTGTCCGCGCACCACCAGGAAACTAGTCATGTAACCAAACACGCCGGCCACCAATGCCGCCGCCAGCAAGCCGCTCAGCGGCTCGCCCCAGCCATGCACGGCCAGCAGGCCGGCCGTGTAAGCGCCCAGGCCAAAAAAAGCGGCATGGCCCAGCGACACGATGCCGGCATAACCGAGTATCAAGTCGAGCGACAGGGCAAACAGGCCGACGATCATGATCTGGCTAATCAGCACCAGATAGCCGGTAAAGGCGAAATAGGCGCCCACCGGCAGCAGCCAGAAAGCGATTTCCAGTGCTCGCCAGCGGCCATCGGCCAGGCGCGGCGCAGGCGCGGCAATGCGCGCGACGACGGGAACTTCATGCATGACACTCATGCTTTTCTCCTCATCAAGCCGGCGGGGAAGACGATCAACAGCACCACCATCAAGCCATAGATCACGAAAGCACCCATTTGCGGCACATAGTATTTGCCGGCGACGTCAAAAATGCCGAGGATGAGCGCAGCCACCAGCGGCCCCTTGATGGTGCCTGCGCCGCCGACGGCGACCACCAGCAGGAAGTACACCATATACTTGAAGGGGAACGTCGGGTCCAGGCCCAGCACGTCGATGCCGAGGCCGCCGCCCAGGCCAGCCAAGCCCGAACCGAGCGCGAAGGTCAGGCTGAAGACGCGGCTGACATTGATGCCCAGGCCGGCCGCCGCTGTCTGGTTGTCCACCGAGCAGCGGATCTGCGCGCCGAAGCGCGTGCGCTCGATCAGCACACCCAGAGCTGCGGTGACCAGCACCACCACGCCGATCAGGAACAGTCGATAGGCGCCCACGTCCAGGCCGAACAGCGCAACCTGGCCGCGCAGCCAGTCAGGCAGCAGCACCGGTTGCTGGGTCGGGCCGAAGAAATACGTGGCGCCCGCCACCGCCATGAACGTCAGACCGATGGAGAACAGCACCTGATCGAGGTGACTGGCCTTGTACAGGCGGCGGTACAGCGTACGCTCGAGCAGCAGGCCGACCAGCGCGCAGATGAGGAAAGCGAGCGGCAAGGTGGCCAGGAAAGGCAGGCCCAGCTGCGATAGCAGCATGACGCAGACATAGCCGCCCAGCATGGCAAAAGCACCGTGCGCCAGATTGATGAAGTTCATCATTCCCATCGTTACCGACAGGCCTACACTGATGATAAATAACAGGCTGCCGTAGGCGATGCCGTCGAATAAAACGCCGATGAAGTTGCCTAGCATATGCCGGCCCTCCCCGCGCGCGTGCTGCGATGTGCAATAGTCACTGCTGTCTCCTTTTTGTTTCTTGTTGTTTTGTATGGTCTTGCTCGCCACCGCATGCCGGCGCCGTGCAGGCCACGCCGCCAGGTCATACGCGTTCGATGACGATGGCGATACCCTGGCCGACGCCGATGCACATGGTACACAGTGCATAGCGCCCACCGCTACGTTGCAGTTGGTACATCGCCGTCGTTACCAGGCGTGCGCCGCTCATGCCAAGCGGGTGGCCAAGGGCGATCGCGCCCCCGTTCGGATTGACGCGCGGGTCGTCATCGCGCAAGCCTAGCATGCGCAGCACGGCCAGCGCCTGCGCGGCGAATGCCTCATTCAATTCGATGACGTCCATTTGGTCCAGCGTCATGCCCAGCTGTGCCAATACCTTTTGCGTGGCAGGCGCCGGACCGATGCCCATGACGCGCGGCGCCACACCAGCGGTGGCCATGCCGACGATGCGCGCCTTTGGCATCAGGCCGTGCCGCGTGGCCGCTTGCGCGCTGGCCAGCAGCAAGGCGCAGGCACCGTCATTGACGCCCGAGGAATTGGCCGCCGTCACGCTGCCATCGGGGCGCACCACGCCGCGCAATGTGGCCAGCGCCTCCAGGCTGGACTGGCGCAGGTGCTCGTCGTGTTCGAACAGCTGCGGCTCGCCCTTCTTCTGCGCGATGTGCACGCCGACGATTTCCTGTGCCAGGATGCCATCCTTCTGCGCCTGCGCCGCCTTGCGCTGGCTATGGAAGGCAAACAGATCCTGGTCGGCGCGACTGATGGCGTCGTCTTCAGCAACATTTTCTGCCGTTTCCGGCATCGCATCGGTACCATACAGCTGGCGCATCAAGGGGTTCGGGAAACGCCAGCCGATGGTGGTGTCATAGATGGCAGCGTTGCGGGAAAAAGCCGTTTCCGCCTTGCCCATCACGAATGGTGCGCGCGTCATCGACTCGACGCCACCGGCCAGCATCAGCGCGCAGTCGCCAGCAGCGATGGCACGCGCGGCGCTGCCCACGGCATCCATGCCGGAACCGCACAGGCGGTTCACGGTGGAGCCGGGCACTTCCTGCGGCAAGCCCGCCAGCAGCGCCGACATGCGCGCCACATTGCGGTTGTCTTCGCCGGCCTGGTTGGCGCAGCCATAAATCACGTCATCGATGGCATGCCAGTCGACGCCGGGATTACGGCGCATCAATTCACGCAATGGCAGCGCACCCAGGTCATCGGCGCGCATATCTTTCAGCGCGCCGCCATAACGACCGATCGGGGTACGGATCGCATCACAGATAAAAGCTTCTTTCATGGCGTCTCTCCAGGCAGCGATTGAATCAGCGCAGCGCCCGTGCGGGCCTGCAGTTCGTCGAAGTCCAGGCCCTCCGCCATTTCGCAGACCAGCAGGCCGGCCGGCGTGACGGCCAGCACGGCCAGGTCGGTATAGATGCGGTCGACGCAGGCAACCGCAGTGAGCGGGTAACTGCATTGCGCGACGATCTTGCTTTCGCCCGCCTTGGTCTGGTGATCCATCATCACGAATACCTTGCGCGCGCCCAGCGCCAGGTCCATGGCGCCACCGACTGCGGGAATCGCATCGGGCGCACCCGTATGCCAGTTGGCCAGGTCGCCGCCGGACGACACCTGGAAGGCACCGAGTACGCAGATATCAAGGTGGCCGCCACGCATCATGGCAAATGCATCGGCATGGTGAAAATAGGCGCCGCCCGTCAGCAGCGTCACCGGCTGCTTGCCGGCGTTGATCAGGTCTTCGTCTTCCTCGCCGGGCGCCGGTGCGGGGCCCATGCCCAGCAAGCCATTTTCGCTGTGCAGGAACACTTCGCGATCAAGCGGCAGGTAATTGGCGACCCGGGTCGGCAAGCCGATACCGAGGTTGACATATGCGCCATCGGGAATATCCTGGGCCACGCGGGCCGCGATGTCATCGCGTGTATAGCGCTTGATCATGCTTGCTCCCTGACAACACGTTGCACATAAATGCCGGGCGTGACGATCACCTCGGGATCGAGTTCGCCCAGCGCCACGACATCATGTACCTGGGCGATGGTGCAGCTTGCTGCTGCGGCCATGATAGGACCGAAGTTACGCGCCGCCTTGCGATACACCAGGTTGCCCCAGCGGTCGCCGCGATGTGCCTTGATCAAAGCGAAGTCGGCATGGATAGGTGATTCCAGCACGTACTGGCGGCCATTGATCAAGCGCGTTTCCTTGCCATCAGCCAACAAGGTGCCATAGCCAGTGGGGGTAAAGAAGCCGCCTATGCCGGCGCCAGCGGCGCGGATGCGTTCGGCCAGATTACCTTGCGGCGTGAGTTCGAGTTCGATCTCGCCTGCGCGGTAGAGCGCATCGAACACTTGCGAGTCGCTCTGGCGCGGGAAGGAACAGATAATCTTGCGCACCCGTTTGGCCTTGAGCAATGCGGCCAAGCCGGTTTCTCCATTGCCGGCGTTATTGTTGACGATGGTGAGCTCGCGTGCTCCTTGCGCGATCAGGGCATCGATCAGTGCAGCAGGCATGCCGGCGTTGCCGAAGCCACCGATCATCACGGTGGCACCGTCGGGAACGTCGGCCACCGCCCGTTCCAATGATTCATATATTTTATCGATCACGATATGGTCTCTTGAGTAAAGGTCTAACTTGCCAATCTATTCGTTTCGTTCGATAATCGCACTAATGTATTATTACCGCACAAATAAGTGTACCCATGCGTGGCCCTCGTGGTCAAGCTAAACATGCGCTGCACACAAACCGCAGCGACTCGACTAGAATCAGCCGTACATTGCGGGCACGCTCCAGCGTCGCCGCACCAACCCGATCATGATCATGCCCAAACCAGCCACTAAACCAGACACTAAACCAGCCACCAAGCGCCCCATCAATTCGCCGCCCGAGTCCATCACCGAGCAAGACGCTGCCGAACTCACCATTGCCGAGCAGATCGATGCGCTGACCGATCCCAACTTCATGACCTCCCTGGCGCGCGGCCTGGCCGTGCTGCGGGCATTCAGCGACTCGCGCCGCGCTTTGACGATCGCACAAATTAGCCAGAAAACCGGCATCCCGCGTGCGGCGGTGCGCCGCTGTCTGTATACGTTCCAGCAACTCGGCTATGCTGAGGCGGAAATGAACAATTTTTCATTGCGCCCGAAAGTGCTGACGCTCGGCTATTCCTATCTTTCATCGACGCCACTGGCCGTGTCGTCCCAGCCCTACCTGAATAACATCAGCCGCGCCCTCAATGAATCGTGCTCGCTGGCGGTACTCGACGACAGCGAAGTGCTGTACGTGGCCCGCTCGGCTACCTCGCGTGTGATGTCGGTAGCACTGAACGCGGGCAGCCGCCTGCCCGCTTACTGCACCTCGCTTGGACGCGTGATGCTGGCACAGCTGGAAGCGGACGAACTCGATACCTACTTTGCACAGGCCAAATTACGCCCGATGACCGAGCGCACCATTGTCTCGGAAAAGCAGCTGCGCGAGGTGCTGGCAGGGGTGCGCCGGAACGGCTATGCGATCAATGATGAGGAACTGGAACTGGGTCTGCGCTCCATCGCGGTGCCCGTGCGCGGCGCGTCGGGCAAGGTGCTCGCGGCACTGAACATCGGCGCGCAGGCATCGCGCGTGAGCGCCACGCAAATGGAACAGGAATTTTTGCCCGTGCTGCAGCGCGGCGCCAAGGAATTGTCGGTGCTGCTGCCCTAGCAGAATTGGTGTCGCCAGGATGCCAGGATGGGGGGGGCGACGAGCGCCCCCTCTTTGAACCGCCAGCCCCGCTTAGAACGTATGACGCAGGCCGCCCATCATGCCGTTCTGCGTCTTGCCCGCACCCACCGTGCCGCCCGCATCAAGGGCAACGGCTGATGTCCCCTTGTTCTTCATCTGCCCTACAGCAGCGTACACGGCAGTGCGCTTAGATAAATTGTAAGTCAGACGCGCCGCCAGCATGGTGACATCCGACGCACTCGCCTTGGTGTCACGGTGAGCCACTTGGGCATCGAGCACGAAGGCATCGAAGCGATAGTTGAAGCCAAGGTAGTACAAATCGCTATCGAGCGCACCGGTGCTGGCGCGCAACTTGCGCTCGACAATGCCGGCGCCAATTTTCGTTGGCCCCACCATCACGTAAGCGTTCAGGGTCGAACGTTTATCCGTGTTGTCGCTGCTGCTCATGCCACCGGCGGCGCCCACATTGCCATGCATGACATCGTATGAGGCGCTGACGCCGAAGCCCTTGCTGTCGTAGGCCAGCATCGCTGTCACCTGACGGCAAGCCTTGGCATTGCCTGGTACCTCCCCGGCACAAGCGGTAGCAGCAGGCCCACCTGCGGCCGATCCGTCACGACCGAAACTATAGGTGGCACCTACGCTCACGCCAGAAAAGACGCCCAGGTAGCCCAGTGCATTGTCGCTGCGCGCGTTCGGCAGGTAAGGATCGATGCTGCCGATGGCGAACAGGTTCGGACCCAGCACGTCGGCTTTCATCGTCGCAAGATAGCTCATGTTGTGCTGGCGGCCCACAGTAATGCTGCCTAAGCTGCCCTTCAAGCCCACGTTCGCCTGGCGCCCGAACAGGCGTCCGCCCTGGCCGGTCGCACCAGTATCGACGCCAAAGCCATTTTCCAGCACAAATACGGCTTGCAGGCCGCCGCCCAGGTCCTCGATGCCCTTGAAACCGATACGCGAGGGGAAGGAGCTGCTCAGTGACGGCATCTTGGTGATGGCGTCACCGAGTGCATTGGCGTTGGTCGTGTAGACCAGGCCGCTGTCGATGATGCCATACATGGCCACATTGCTTTGCGCCATGGCCGTGCTGGCGCACAGGCCGCCGAGCAGCGCCACGGCGCTACGGATCGTGTTGTTCATACTGTTGTCTCCTCCGGGTTGTAAAACGGGGTTTCCTGCTGGATGCAGAATTTTTATCTATCTTATTGTGTGCGATTATCGAACAATCAGTTGTTTATCGAACGGAAATTGCGATACTATTGTTCCCGTGATGCATTGTCAAGAACGTATTGACGCTAGCCGTTGCGACAGTGTCGCCCTTGCGCGACAATGCGGCACCGTGCCAGACCGTATGCTGGCCCACCATAAAAATGCAATAGATAGGAGACTGAAATGACGATGAAAAAAGCAGCGGCACTGGCGATGCTGGTCGGAACAAGCCTGCTCCACGCCGGCCTGGCACAAGCACAGGACACCATCAAGATCGGTGTGATCGCCGCGTTTTCTGGTCCATTTGCCGATTACGGCAAGCAGATGGAAGGCGGTATCAAGACTTATATGGCGCAGCATGGCGCCAGCGTGGCGGGCAAGAAGATAGAGATCATCCTGAAGGACACCACCGGTCCCTCGCCGGAAATCGCCAAGCGCCTGGCGCAGGAATTGGTCGTGCGCGACAAGGTCGATTTCCTGGCAGGCTTTGGCTTGACGCCGGAAGCGCTGGCGGTTGCGCCGATTGCCGAGCAGGCCAAAAAACCGATGATCATCATGAACGCGGCCACCTCGGCCATCACCAGCAAGTCCAACTATATCGCGCGCTTTTCCATGACTCTGCCGCAGATCTCGGCGCCGATGGCCACCTGGGCGGTCAAGAACAATATCAAAAAAGTGGTGACTCTGGTGGCCGATTACGGTCCCGGCATCGATGCCGAAGCTGCCTTCAAGAGCGAACTGGTCAAGGGCGGAGGAACGGTGACCGAGGCGATCCGCGTACCGCTGCGCAATCCGGATTTTTCGCCCTACATCTTGCGTATCAAGGATGCCAAGCCAGACGCGGTCTTCGTTTTCGTGCCTGCTGGCGAGCAGAGTATCGCATTCATGAAGGGCTACCGCGAACGTGGTCTGGCCGAAGCCGGCATCAAGGTTATCGCCACCGGCGACCTGACGGACGACCATGTGTTGCCAGCGATGGGTACGGCAACCCTGGGCGTGATTACTACCTTCCATTATTCGGCGGCGCACAAATCGCCGGAGAACGCTGCATTCCTGAAGCATTTTGCCAGCACCAATCCAGGCGCGGGCAGGCCGAACTTCATGGCAGTTGGCGCCTACGACGGCATGGCCGCTATCTATGAAGTGGTGCGCAAATTGAACGGCAAGATCGATGGTCCGCAGGCAATGGCCGTGCTAAAGGGCATGAAACTGAACAGCCCGCGCGGGCCGATCATGATCGATCCTGCAACGCGCGATATTGTACAAACCGTGTATGTGCGCAAGGTTGAACAAGTCGACGGCAATGTCTACAACGTGGAATTCGATCAATTTGCGAACCAAAAAGATCCCGGCAAAGATCCCGGCAAGTAAGCACTAAGCAGTTCGGATCAGCATTCGCCAACGCTTCGCTGTCGCAGCGCCTATTTCACGCGCTGCTTTTCCAGCTTGCGCGCCAGCGTGCGCCGGTGCATGCCCAGCCTTCTCGCCGTTTCCGAGATATTGAAATCCGTCTCGGCCAGCATTTCATGGATGCGTTCCCATTCCAGGGTCTTGATGTTGCTGACGCGGTTCGACAGTTCAATATCGGCATTGCCGGCGACGTGGCCGAAGGCCGTCTCGATGTCGTCCGTATTCGATGGTTTTGCCAGGTACTGGCAGGCGCCCAGTTTGATGGCTTCGACGGCCGTGCCGATGCTGGCGTAGCCGGTCAGCACGACGATCAGCATTTCCGGGTCGTGCTGATGCAGCATCTGCACGCAAGCCAGGCCCGAAGTATTGCCATTGAGCTTCAAATCGACGACGGCGTAATCGGGGCAATGCTGTTCCAGCAAGGCACTCGCCTCATCGAAATTGGTGGCCAGGATGACCTCATAGCCGCGCCGCTCGAACGAGCGGCCCAGGGTGCGGGCAAATGCGGCATCGTCTTCGATGATGAGTAACAGGCGCTCATCTTGCATGGTGATCGCTTTCTTTTTCCAGTTTGATGGCCGCCAGCGGCAAGGCCAGGTGCACCAGCGCCCCGCCCTGCACCCGGTTGCGCGCCGTCACCGTACCGCCGAGGGTACGCGCAACATTGACCACCAGGAACAGGCCAAGTCCGCCGCCAGGCTTGCCCTTGCTACTTTGATAAGGCTTGCCCAGATGCGTCAGCATCGATGGTTCGAAGCCGGGACCGGCGTCGGTAATCACCAGGTGCAATGAATCGGCTTCGCGCGTAGCTTCGAAGCGCAGCCAGTCGGGCGACGCTTCCAGCGCATTATCGAGCACATTGCAGATGGTTTGTTTCAGGGTCGAATCGAAGACCACGGGCACATCGTGCTCGATGCGGTTATCGTACTCGAACTGCTGGATCGGCCGGCTGCTGCGCCACTCGTCGACCAAGTCGTTGAGGAAGGTGTTGATCGTCGTTTTCACGGACGATTCGCCGCGCGCCTCGCCCGCCGAGAGCAAGATGCCGCTGACGATACTTTTGCAGCGCCGCAATTGTGCCTGCATTTCCGTGATTTCTTCCAGCAATTCGCTGTTCTTGCTCAGCTCCGGCATGCGGCGCCAGTCGCCGAGGATGACGGACAGGGTCGCCAGCGGCGTACCCAGTTCGTGCGCTGCGCCCGAGGCCAGCAAGCCCATGCGAATGATGTGTTCTTCTTCGGCCGCGCGCTGGCGCAAGTCGGCCACCTTGGCGTCGCCGGCGCGCTGGTTGCGGTTGATGCGCGTGATGAACACCACCAGCAAGGCGGCATTCAAAATAAAACAGATCAGCAAGCCTTGCACGTACAAGCTGGAAAAACCGCGCTCGGGATCGATCGGCAAGATCAAGGGGCCGGGCAGCAAGGCCAGGCCGGCCAGGCACAGGCTGGTAATGGCCACCATGATCCAGGTCGACCACGCTTCGAGCAGCATGGCGCTGAGGAAGACTTGCAACAAATACAGGAAAGTAAACGGGTTGCTGATACCGCCGCTCAGGTAGAGCTGGGCCGTCAGTATGGTGACGTCGACCAGCAAGGCGAGAAACAGCGCCGTATTGGAAACGGGCTGGCGTTCGTGCCAGCGCAGCAGGCTGGCTAAATTGAAGGCGATCAGGCAGGACAGCAATTCGAGCATGTAAGGCACAGGCAAGGCGATACCCAGCCCGAGGCCCACGCCAACGATGGTACTGACCTGGCCGATCACGGCCAGCCAGCGCAGCTGTATCAGCAGTTTCATGTTCTGGTGGCCGGCCGGATGCTCCATCTCGGGGGCCACCGCACCGCGCTCCAGTACTTCGCGATTGGGCAGGATCTCAATCCGGCCCGACATGATCACTTTCTTGCTCTTTATCAAGGCTTTTCTCACGCGCGCGGCGACGCCTACTGGCGCGCACCAGCCACCAACTGATGCCCGCTACCATCAAGGCCAGCGCAAACCATGTCAGGGCATACACGAGGTGGTTGTTGTGGAAGGAAATTACGGTCAGGCCGCCGACGGGAGCGTCACTGGCAGTTTCCGATTTTTCCTTCGCATCGACAAAGTAAGGCGCCACGTTGGTCAGCATGTGCGAAGCGCCGATGGCAGCCACATCGCGCGAATACCAGTGCTGCGTGGCAGGACTGTTTTCGCGCAGAAAACCGCCACCCGTTTCGCTGATGCGCAACAGGCCATCGACGTGAACGATGCCGGCCGGCGTGCTGGCGGCGATGCTTGCGCGTTTCGCCACGAAGCCGCGGTTGACCAGCACAGTGCTGCCATCGGCCAGGCGCAAGGGCGTCACCAGCCAATAGCCGCTGCCCAGTGCGGTCGTGGCCTGCACCAGGGTGTTGAAAATGGGGAGATAAGTACCGGAGAGTCGCACGTGGCGGTATTCATCGGTTTGTGGCGTAATGCTGGCCCAGGCTGCAGGTCCAGGTGCGTCCGTTGCGGGTGCATGTACGCGTTGTTCGACGCGCTCGATCAGGTCAAGCTTCCAGAACAGACGCTTGACTTGCCAGGTGCCCAAGGCACAGAAACCGGCAAAAATGATCCCCGCAAGTATGGCCAGTGCAATGCTTGAATAATGCACAGCCATGCCGCGTGGGCCTGGCGCGGCATCTTGCGATGCAGCGCCAGGGGCGCGCCCGGTGTTGCTTGGGCGCGGTTGACTCATCATGGAGCCGTTTTCGTATGCATGTACTCAGGCATCAGATCGGGCATCATGTTGTGGTTCATGTGGTACATGACCCACACTGAACCAGCCATGGCAATGACCACCATCATGATGGTGAAGATCAGCGCCATCATGTTCCAGCCGCCTTCGGACTTGGTGTTCATGTGCAGGAAGTACACCATGTGCACCACCACTTGAACCGCTGCGAACGCCAGCAGGACCAGGCCCATGGTACTCGAGTCGGTGATGACTTTCGTCATTACCAGCCAGAACGGAATGGCTGTCAGGATCACCGACAGGATGAAGCCGATAGTGTAGCTTTTCAGGCTGCCATGATCGTGTTGGTCATGGTGTTGGCTATCGCCGTGTGTGTGGTGGTCGCTCATGGCAGCACTCCCATCAGATAGACAAAGGTGAAGACGCCAATCCAGATGACGTCCAGGAAGTGCCAGAACAGCGACAAGCACATCATGCGACGGCCGTTTTCCGGGGTCAGGCCATGCTTGTTCAACTGGAACATCAAGGTCACGAGCCAGATTATGCCGAACATCACGTGCAAGCCGTGCGTACCGACCAGCGCGAAGAACGACGACAGGAACGCGCTGCGCTGCGGACCGGCACCTTCGTGGATCAGATGAATGAATTCATATATTTCCAGCGACAGGAAGGCCAGGCCGAACAGGCCCGTGATGCCCAGCCAGACCAGGGTGCTGCGCAATTGCTTGCGCTGCATAGCCAGCATGGCGAAGCCGTAGGTGATCGACGACAGCAACAGCATGGCTGTGTTGACGGCCACCAGCGGCAGGTCGAACAGCGCGGCGCCCGTCGGGCCGTCCGCGTAGTTGCGGCCCACCACGGCGTACGTGGCGAACAGACAGGCGAAGATCAGGCAATCGCTCATCAGGTAGAGCCAGAAACCGAGCAAGCTGCCGTTTTCCGGGTGGTGCTCGCGCACAAAGTAGCTGCGCGTGCTTGGTGCGGCGCCAGCGGCGCCGGTGTTATGGGCGATGGTATCAGACATGGCTGCTCAGCAATTTAGTATAAGCGTCTTCAGTACGAATCACTTCTTCCACAGGAATGTAGTAATCGCGCTTGTAGTTAAAGGTATGGACGATGATGGCGATCAGCATGATCATGAAGCTGATGCCGGCGACGAGCCACATCTGCCAGATCAGGCAAAAGCCAACCGCTGCGCTCAGTGCGGCGATCGCGAAACCAGCCCAGGTATTCTTCGGCATGTGAATCTTCATGAAACCGGACGTCGGACGCTGGTACGCATGTTTTTTCATGTCAGTCCATGCATCGAGTTCGTGCACTTGTGGCGTGAAGGCGAAGTTGTAGTCTGGCGGTGGCGACGACGTCGACCATTCCAGCGTACGACCACCCCATGGATCACCGGTCACGTCGCGCAGGGCGTGACGATTGCGGTAGCTGACGACGAACTGGATCAGCATCGAGCCGATGCCCAGTGCGATCGAGACGGCGCCAAACCAGGCGATGATGGTCCAGATTTGCAGCGACGGATCTTCAAAGTGGTTGACACGACGGGTCACGCCCATCAGGCCCAACACATACAGCGGCATGAAGGCCAGGTAGAAGCCGACCAACCAGAACCAGAACGAGCATTTGCCCCAGAAGGTGTCGAGCTTGTAACCGAAGGCTTTCGGGAACCAGTAGTTAATTGCAGCAAATACACCGAAGACCACGCCGCCGATAATCACGTTATGGAAGTGGGCAATCAGGAACAGGCTGTTATGCAACACAAAGTCCGCTGGTGGTACGGCCAGCAGCACGCCGGTCATGCCGCCGATGGTGAAGGTGACCATGAAGCCGATCGTCCACAACATTGGCAGTTCGAAGCGGATACGGCCGCGGTACATGGTAAACAACCAGTTGAAGATCTTCGCGCCCGTCGGGATCGAGATAATCATCGTCGTGATGCCGAAGAAGGAATTGACGCTGGCGCCCGAACCCATGGTGAAGAAGTGATGCAGCCATACCAGGTACGACAGAATCATGATGACGCAGGTGGCGTACACCATCGAGGCGTAGCCGAACAGGCGCTTGCTGCTGAACGTGGCGACGACTTCCGAGAACACGCCGAACAGCGGCAGAATCAGAATGTAGACCTCTGGGTGACCCCAGATCCAGATCAGGTTGACGTACATCATGGCGTTGCCGCCCAACTCCGTCGTGAAGAAGTTAAAGCCGGCAGCGCGGTCCAGCGACAACATGGCCAGAACCGCCGTCAGTACCGGGAAAGCGGCGACGATCAGGATGTTGGTGCACAAGGCGGTCCAGGTAAAGACTGGCATTTTCATCCAGGTCATGCCTGGCGCGCGCATCTTGACGATGGTGGCGATCAGGTTGACACCGGACAATAGCGTGCCGACCCCGGCAATTTGCAAGGACCAGATGTAATAGTCTACCCCCACGTCCGGACTGCCGACGATGCCCGACAGCGGTGGATACGCAAGCCAGCCCGTGCGGGCGAATTCGCCGACGAACAGCGAGGCCATGACCAGGGCGGCGCCCATGGCAGTCATCCAGAAGCTGAAGTTGTTGAGGAATGGGAAAGCCACGTCGCGCGCGCCGATTTGCAGCGGCACGACGTAGTTCATCAGACCCGTCACAAAAGGCATCGCGACGAAGAAAATCATGATCACGCCGTGGGCGGTGAAGATCTGGTCGTAATGATCGGGTGGCAGGAAGCCGGCATTGTCGCCAAAGGCGATTGCCTGCTGGGTGCGCATCATCAGTGCATCGGCAAAGCCGCGCAGCAGCATGACCAGGCCCAGGATCATATACATGATACCGATTTTTTTATGGTCGATACTGGTGATCCAGTCGCGCCACAGGGGAGCCCAGAGGCGGAAATACGTCAGTGCCGCAACGAGTGCGATACCGCCCAGGCCAACCATTGCAAAGGTCGCCAGCAGGATAGGCTCGTGAAATGGAATTGCATCCCAAGTCAGACGGCCGAAGATAAGCTTCGTCAGATCAATATGGTCTAGCATTGTTACTCTCAGAGAAAAAAGGGAGGCGCCTGGCAAACGGCGCCAATATCTACAACGCAATGCGCTGCGGGATTCATGCAATCGTTACTTGGCTTGAACACCCTTTTCAACTACTACATCGCTAGCGACTACTGCCGTTACGGCCGCTACCGGGCTATTTGCCATCGTCAATTTATATGGTTCGACCGGCGTTACACATAGGGCGTCGGACACGATGGTACGGTTCAAAATTGCCTTATACAGATCGCTAGGTACGGCGCTAAAACGACGTACCGGGTCGCGTTCGCTTGGCTGGGCCAGCGACAGGTAGTCGTCGCGGTTCAGCGCGCCGCCACCGGCACGTGCCGATGCCACCCATTTGTCGAAGTCTGCATCATTCACGCCGTGGAACTTGAAGTGCATGCCCGAGAAACCGGCACCACTGTAGTTCGCCGAGAAACCCTTGAATACGCCAGGCTTGTTGATGACGGCATTCAATTGCGTTTCCATGCCCGGCATGGCATAGATCTGACCTGCCAGTGCGGGGATAAAGAACGAGTTCATGACGGACGAGGCGGTGATCTTGAAGCGGATCGGACGATCGACGGGTGCATACAGTTCATTCACGGAAGCGATGCCTTGCTCGGGATAAATGAACAGCCATTTCCAGTCCAGCGCCACCACTTCGACGATCATCGGCTTGTGGCTGGCAGGAATCGGGCGATTGGCGTCGATACGGCTCAGTGGGCGATAAGGATCGAGGGTGTGGGTACTGATCCAGGTCAGCAGGCCCAGCACAATAATGATCAGCAGGGGCGCGCCCCAGATGATCAGCTCGAGGCGAGTCGAGTGGTCCCAGTCCGGCTCGTATTTGGCCGCGGTATTGTTTTTTCTATAGCGCCATGCGAAAAGCAGGGTCAGGGCGATTACCGGAACGATAATCAACAGCATCAGCAATGTCGAAATGACAATCAGATTGCCTTGCTGAACTGCGATGTCACCGGACGGGTTCAGTACCACCGTATTGCAACCAGCCAACAATGCGAGAGGTAAGAGAGGCAGTCCGCGACTAACTTTTAATGAAAACATCAGGAAAGTCCAGTACAGGGGATGAAGATATGTTACTGTATTCTCACTGGAACGCGTTGGCAATTGGACGTTTTGTCCTACCCCCTTGCTCGGACTTTTGATAGGTATTTGCGGACTTTTCCTACAACTATCTATCACATAGTCCTACTCCGGGCGTGAGACACCTGGAGTATGTTACGCGTTGGCCTAAGTCGAAACTATATTGGAGACGATCATCATGTCCAGCACACACATACACAGCGGGAATGTACCCGCCGACTCCTCCCCGCACAATGCCAGCGGGAAAGCCACAGTCGACTCACATATCGACCCCGGTGAGATCGCCGTCGGCGTGATCATCGGCCGCGCTTCCGAATACTTTGACTTCTTCGTCTACGCCATCGCCTCGGTGCTAGTGTTTCCGCGCGTCTTCTTTCCGTTTGAAGAACGCCTCGAGGGCACATTATATGCCTTCCTGATTTTCTCGTTTGCCTTCATCGCCCGGCCGTTCGGCACCCTGATCTTCATGGAGATTCAGCGCCGCATGGGACGCAGCGCCAAGCTGACGCTGGCGCTCTTCCTGCTGGGCGTGTCGACGGCCGGCATCGCCTTCCTGCCGACCTATGCCCACCTGGGCTTTGCTGCCATTATCTGGCTGTCCGTGCTGCGTATCGGCCAGGGCGTGGCGCTCGGTGGTTCGTGGGACGGCCTGCCATCGCTGCTGGCCCTGAATGCGCCAGAAAACAAGCGCGGCTGGTACGCCATGCTGGGCCAACTGGGCGCACCCTTCGGCTTCCTGATCGCCGCCGGCTTGTTCTGCTTCATGTTGGTCAACCTGAGCGATGAAGACTTCCTCGACTGGGGTTGGCGCTATCCTTTCTATGTGGCTTTCGCGATCAACGTCGTCGCCCTGTTTGCCCGCCTGCGCCTGGTGTCGACGCCGGAATATGCACGCCTGCTCGATGAACGCGAACTGCAACCGGTGAGCATACTTGAAATGAGCCGCGGCCAGGGCCGTAACGTGCTGATCGGCGCCCTGGCAGCGCTGGCCAGCTACGCCCTGTTCCACCTGGTCACCGTGTTCCCATTGTCCTGGATTTCCGTCTACCAGACGCGTTCGGCCTCGGACTTCCTGCAAGTGCAAATGCTGGGCGCCGTGCTGGCCGCCATCGGCGTGGTGATCTCCGGCTTGCTGGCCGATAGAGTGGGCCGTCGCACGACCCTGGCCGTGCTGGCCGTGCTGATCGCTGTCTTTAGCGCATTCGTGCCGACCCTGATGGGCGGTGGCAATGCCGGCCAGGACGTGTTCATCCTGGTCGGCTTCAGCCTGCTGGGCTTGTCCTACGGCCAGGCAGCGGGCGCCGTGACGGCCAACTTCCCTGCCCGCTTCCGCTACACGGGCGCGGCCCTGACATCCGATCTGGCCTGGCTGGTCGGTGCCGGCTTCGCCCCGCTGGTGGCGCTGGGCCTGTCGGCCAACTTCGGCCTGGCCTATGTCAGCTTCTACCTGCTGTCGGGCGCCGTCGCCTCGCTCGCTGCCCTGAGCCTGAACCGGGCGCTGGAAATTCGCGACTGATACCCGTCGCTGCAGCAGTTGCAAGCACACAGCGCCGGATTCGTCCGGCGCTTTTTTTATACCAGAGCGCTCACGGCTATACATGCTCTGTTTCGGCAGGGGTTAGCCATGTTTCACATTTCAACTGTACGCTAGCGCACTTTGCAACGCCTTGCAGCGCCTTGCGAGCAGGCGATCCAGCGCCAGGCTGTTATGCTGGCGCACGCTTTGTTTGAACGCAAAAAAATTGCTTTTCAATTAAAATTGCTTTTCGCGCCAGCCTTAAGCCTTATATGGATATGATGAATACCAAAACCCCGATCGATTCCTTCAGCTTTCGCCGCATCCTCGCCCGTAACGTGACCTTGCCGCTGGTCATCGGGGTCGTCACGGCGCTCGTGTTTGTCGGCCTGATCGCCTACCTGCTCTCGGCGCTGCGCTCGGTCGAGCATTCCGAACGGGTGATCGGTAATGCAAACGAGGTCATGAAGTTGTCGGTCGACCTGGAAACGGGCATGCGCGGCTACCTGCTGACGGGCGATGAAACGTTTTTGGCCCCGTACAAATCGGGCAAGGCAAAAATCAGCGTCGAAATGACTACCCTGCTCGACCTGGTCTCCGACAGCGCCATCCAGGTCGATCGTTTGCGGCGCATCCGCGCGCTGCAAAAACAGTGGATGGAATACGCCGAGAGCGTGATCGCGCAACGCCGCAGCAACCAGGAATTTCTCGCACGCGTGCGCCAGGGTGAAGGCAAGCTGGAGTTTGATGAAATTCGCCGCGATTTTCTTACCTTCCTGTCCATGGAGCAGCGCTTGCGCCAGGAACGCGCCGATACTGCCGAGAGCCGCACCATACTCGCCGTACTGGTATTCCTCGTCCTCAGCCTGGGCATGTCCGGCTTGCTGGCCTATTTGGGACGGCGCGAACTGCTGCGTCTATCCGACATCTACAACGATGCGCTCGAACAGCGCGGCAAGGACAACGACGTGCTGCAGGAGCAAGCCTGGCTGCGCACGGGGCAGACCGAATTGGCGGCTCACACCAGCGGCCAGCTAGGCCTGCAGCAACTGGGGCGGCACGTGCTCGATTTCCTCGCCCACCGGCTCGACGTGGCCGTGGCCACCCTGTACGTCGTCGACGACGATGGTAGTCTGCGTCGCACGGCCGTATACGGCTTCAGGCAACAGGGCGTGCAGGACAAGCAGGTGATCAAGCTGGGCGAAGGCCTGGTGGGCGAGACAGCGCGAGAAAAACGCCTCAAGCATGTGCAGCAAGTACCCGACAATTATCTGAGCGTGACATCGAGCCTGGGCAGCGGCACGCCGCTGGAACTGATCCTGGTGCCAGTCAGCAATGAAGGCATCGTCAACGGCGTCATCGAACTGGGCTTTACGCATCGCGTCAGCGCCCGTGCCAAGCAATGGCTGAACCTGATTGCCGCCAATGTCGGCACCTCGCTGGAAGCGGCCCTGTACCGCCAGCGCCTGCAAAACGTGCTGGAAGAAACCCAGCAACTGAATGAAGAGCTGGAAGTGCAGCAGGAAGAATTGCGCACCGCTAACGAGGAGCTGGGCGAGCAGTCGCGCGTGCTGGAACAGTCGCAAGCCCACCTGGAAGAGCAAAAGGCGGCGCTGGAACAGTCGAATCAGCAACTGGCCGTGCAGGCGCTGTCGCTGGACCAGAAAAACATGGCCATCGTCCAGGCACATGCCCAGCTCGAGGCGCGCGCCGAAGAGCTGCAGCGGGCCAGCCGCTATAAATCGGAATTCCTGGCAAATATGTCGCACGAGCTGCGCACGCCGCTGAACAGCTCGCTGATCCTGTCCAAGCTGCTGTCAGACAACACCAGCGGCAACCTGACGCCGGAACAAGTGACGTTTGCGCAAACCATTTATTCGGCCGGCAACGATTTATTGAGCCTTATCAACGATATCCTCGACATTTCCAAGGTCGAAGCGGGCAAGCTGGAATTGACGCCGGCAGCCGTGCCCTTCGACGAACTGCTCAGCAGCATGAAGATGCTGTTTGGCGCCCAGGCGCAGCAAAAGAAACTCGTTTTCACTACGAGCGTCGCGCCGGACGCGCCGCCGTCGTTGCTCAGCGACCGCCAGCGCCTGGAGCAAATCTTGAAAAACCTGTTGTCGAACGCCATCAAATTTACCGATACCGGCACGGTGTCCTTGCACGTCAGCACCGATGCGGCCGGCCAGGTACGCTTCCAGGTGCAAGATACCGGCATCGGCATCGCCACTGAGCAGCAGCAAAAAGTGTTCGACGCCTTCCACCAGGCCGACGGCACCACCAGCCGCCGCTATGGCGGCACGGGCCTGGGCCTGTCAATCTCGCGCGACCTGGCAGCCTTGCTGGGCGGCAGCATCGAGCTGACCAGCACGCCAAGCCAGGGCAGCACGTTTTCCTTGCTGCTGCCGGCGGTCATGCCGGAACGTGTGGCGACAATGACGCAGCAGCAGCAGCAGCAGCAGCCTGCACAAATCAGCGCCACGCCGCCCAGGGCAACGCCCGCCGTCCAGCCCGTCCCGTTAGCCACCTTCCTCGACGACCGCAACAGCGTGGCAGCCGGCAAGACCGGCCAGCGTTCCGTGTTGGTGATCGAGGATGAACCGGCGTTTGCCGGCATCCTGTTCGAGCTCGCGCATGAAATGCAATACCGCTGCCTGGTGGCCCATGGCGCCGACGAAGGCTTACGACTGGCGCAACAATTCCTGCCCGATGCCATCCTGCTCGACATGGGCTTGCCCGACCGCCCGGGCTTGCTGGTGTTGCAGCAGTTGAAGGAAAACCCGCTGACACGCCACATTCCGGTGCACATCGTGTCCGGCAATGACCAGATCCAGGAAGCCATGCAACTGGGCGCCGTCGGTTATGCCACCAAGCCGCGCACGCGCGAGCAGTTGAAGGAAGTGTTCCGCAAGCTCGAGTCGAAGTTCACGCAAAAGATGAAGCGCATCTTGCTGGTCGAGGACGATCAACGCCAGCGCGAAAGCGTGGTCCACCTGATCAGCGATGACGACGTGGAAATCACCGCCGTGGCGCTGGGCGAGCAGGCGCTGGAATTACTGAAGACACAGATTTTCGACTGCATGATCATCGACTTGAAACTGCCCGATATCGAGGGTAACGAATTGCTCGAGCGCATGGAACATGAAGAACTGTGTTCGTTCCCGCCCGTTATCGTCTACACGGGCCGCAACTTGAGCCGCGAGGAAGAGGCGGATCTGATGAAGTATTCACGCTCCATCATCATCAAGGGCGCCCGCTCGCCCGAGCGCCTGCTCGACGAAGTGACCTTATTCCTGCACAAGGTGGAATCGGAACTGTCGAGCGAGCGCCAGGGCATGCTGCAGCAGGTGCGCAGCCGCGAACGCGTGTTTGAGGGACGCAAGATTTTGCTGGTCGATGACGATGTGCGCAACATCTTTGCGCTGACGAATGCGCTGGAGCAGAAAGGCGTGGTGGTGGAAATTGGCCGCAACGGCTTCGAAGCCATCAGCAAGCTCAACAGCGTGGACGATATCGATCTGGTGTTAATGGATGTCATGATGCCCGGCATGGATGGCCTGGAAGCGACGCGGCTGATCCGCGCCGATGGCCGCTATAACAAACTGCCCATCATCGCCATTACCGCCAAGGCCATGAAAAATGACCAGGAAGAATGCCTGCAGGCGGGCGCCTCCGATTACCTGGCCAAGCCGATTGACCTGGACCGTTTGTATTCGCTGCTGCGCGTGTGGATGCCTAAAATGGAACGCATCTGATGCCCCTGCATACCACGGACACGCAACTGCATGCACTGATGGAGGCGATCTGTCAGCGCTACAGCTATGATTTTCGCAACTATTCCCTGCCCTCGCAGCGGCGTCGCCTGAACCAGGCGCTAGAGCGCTTCGCTTGCGCGGACTTGCCTGCCCTGCAGCAACTGGTGCTGGACGACCCTGCCGCTTTTGGCAAGCTGTTGCAGATGTTGACCGTGCCAGTCACGCAAATGTTTCGCGACCCGGCTTTTTTCCTCGCCGTGCGCCAACACGTGGTACCCGTGCTGAAAACCTATCCATCGCCGACGATCTGGGTGGCCGGTTGCTGCACGGGCGAGGAAGCGCTGTCGCTGGCCATCGTGCTGCACGAGGAAGGCTTGCTTGAGCGCAGCACAATTTACGCCACCGACATCAATCCGCAAGCGCTGGCCACGGCCGCGCGCGGCGCCTATCGGCTGCAGCGCCTGTCCGACTATGGCGACAACTACCTGGCTGCCGGCGGCCTGGGCCGGCTGGCCGATTACTACACGGTCGAGCATGCTACCGCGCAGTTCGACCAGCGCCTGCTCGACAGGATCAACTTTGCCGACCACAGCCTGTCCACGGACAGTGTCTTTATTGAAGCGCAATTGATTTTATGCCGCAACGTGTTGATTTACTTCAATAAAACCTTGCAGGAACGCGCTCTGGGTTTGTTCCACGACGCGCTGTGCCATCGCGGCTTCCTCGGCCTGGGCAGCAAGGAAAGTACCCATTTCACGCGCTTTGCCGTCGGCTTCGACCCATTGCCGGGCGCCGAAAAGCTCTACCGCAAGCGTGCGCTGTCGCACGCCGCCCCCCCATTACGCTGCACGGCATGGCCATGCCAGGAATGAAACATGACAATTGAAACAAGTACCAAACTGCTTATCGTCGACGACTTGCCGGAAAACCTGCGCGCGCTCAATGCCCTGATCCGCGAGAGCGACCGCAGTGTCTACCAGGCATCGTCCGGCGAAGAAGCGCTGACCCTGCTGCTCGAGCACGATTTCGCGCTGGCCATCCTCGACGTGCAAATGCCGGAAATGGATGGTTTTGAGTTGGCGCAATTGATGCGCGGCACGGAAAAAACGCGCCATATTCCCATCGTCTTCGTCACCGCGGCCGGCAAGGAAATGAATTTCGCTTTCCAGGGCTATGAAAGCGGCGCCGTCGACTTCCTGCATAAGCCGCTCGACATCAATGCCGTGCAAAGCAAGGTCAACGTCTTCGTGGCACTGCACCAGCAGCGCAGCGAGACGCGGCGCCAGGTGCAGGCGCTCGAACACAGCCGTCAGCAGCAGGAAGCGTTATTAAAACAATTACGCGTCACCCAGGCAGAGCTGCAACGCTCGCTGCGCCTGCGCGACGAATTTATGTCCATGGTGGCGCACGAGCTGCGCACGCCCTTGAATACCTTGTTCCTGGAAACACAGATGCGCACCGTCAACCTGGAACGGGGCAATCTCGCCGCCTTCGAACCGGATAAGCTCAACAAGATGGTGGCGCGCGACGGGCGGCAAATCCGCAGCATGGTGCGCCTGATCGACGACATGCTCGATGTGTCGCGCATCAGCAGCGGCAAGCTGTCGATCCGCCGCGTAGCGGTCGACCTGGTCGGCCTGGTGCGCCGCGTGGCAGACGACCTGGGCGCATGTGCAGCGGCCACGGGCAGCGTGCTCGAAGTGCTGGCATTCGAACCCATCGACGGTAACTGGGATGTCTTCCGCGTGGAACAGATCGTTGTGAACCTGATCAGTAATGCCTTGCGCTATGGCCAGGGCCAGCCGGTCGAAATCAGCCTCGCGCGCACGCAGAACAGCGCCATCATCGAAGTGCGCGACCATGGCATCGGCATCAGTGCGCGCGACCAGGAACGCATCTTCGACGCCTTCGAGCGCGTCATGCACCAAGACCACACGGGCGGCCTGGGCCTGGGCCTGTTCATTACCAAGCAGTTGGTGGACGCGCATGGCGGTGCCATCACTGTGCAAAGCGCGCCCGGCAACGGCGCCCTGTTCAGCGTCACCCTGCCGCTGTCTGGAAGCTGAGGCAGACAAGATAAGCGCACTGTAAGCACACTGCCGCCAGCCGACTACGCGTCGCGCCGGCGCGTCTTCAGTGCGCCAGCCAATTCTTCCAGGCCAAATGGTTTGCGCAGGAAACGCGCGCTGGCGTCCTGCATCAGGCTGGCGCCCCAGTCGTGCCCTGACGCAAACACCACGTCCAGTTGCGGCCAATGCACACGCGCATGGCGCGCCAGTTCCAGGCCGGACATGGTGGGCAGACTGATGTCGGTCACCAGCACGTCCAGGCCAGGCATGGCCAGCAGGGGCAAGGCCGCCTCGGCGCTGGCCACGGCATGCACGGTATGGCCGAGCATATTGAGCATTTCCGTCGTCATTTCACGCGCATCGTCGTTGTCTTCTACCAGCAAGATGCGCCGTCCCGACGGATCGGGCGCGCCCACCAGGCGGCGGTCGGCCAGCAGGTGGCGGATGCGCCGCGCCAAGTCTTCGCGCCGATAAGGCTTACTCAACAGCTCTACGCCCGGATCCAGCCGGCCACCTTGCATGATGGCATTGTGCGTATAGCCTGAGGTAAACAACACGGCCAGTTCCGGCAGCAACAGCCGGGCTTGCTGCGCCAGCTCCTTGCTGCTGACAGGGCCAGGCATGACCACGTCCGTAAACAGCAGGTCGATGGCCACGCCCGTGCCCAGCAGGGCCAGTGCCGAGGCGCCATCGTCCGCATGCAGCACGTCGTAGCCCAGGCCGCGCAGCATGTCAACGACAGTATGTTGCACGGGAGCATCATCCTCCACCACGAGGATGGTCTCGCTGCCGCCCAGTACAGGCCCCGTCAGGCCCGCTGGCGGCTCGGCCAGCTTTTCCAGCGAACGCGGCAGATATATTTTGAAGGTTGTGCCGGCACCCGGCGCGCTGTGCACCTTGATGTGGCCCGCGCTCTGGCGGATGAAGCCGTAGGCCATGGACAGGCCCAGGCCCGTGCCATCGCCTTCGCGCTTGGTGGTAAAGAAGGGCTCGAAAATCTGGTCGATCACGTCGCGCTCCATGCCATGGCCCGTGTCAGTAATGGTCAGCAGCACGTATTGCCCTTCGAGCACATCGGCATGCAGGCTGGCGTAGGCGGCATCGAGGGTGACGTTGCTCAAGGTAAAAGTAAGGCGTCCGCCCCCCTGCATCGCGTCGCGCGCATTGATGGCCATGTTCAGCAGCACGTTTTCCATCTGGTTCGGGTCGACCAAGGTATGCCACAAGCCCTCGCTGATGAAGGTTTCTTCGCTGACCGCTTCGCCCAGGGCGCGGCGGATCAACTCGTGCATGCGGCGCAGCAAGCTGCCCAGGTCCGTCACCAGCGGCTTCAACGGTTGACGCCGCGCAAAGGCCAGCAGTTGCGATGACAGTTTGGCGCCACGCTCGACGGCCGAGGCGGCCGAATCGAGTCGCCTGGCCGCCTGCGGATTGTCGGCCACCGTCAGTTTCAGCAGCTGCAAATTGCCGGAAATGATTTGCAGCACGTTATTAAAATCGTGGGCCACGCCACCGGTCAGCTTGCCTATCGATTCCAGTTTTTGCGCCTGCAATAACGCTTGCTCGCTGCGCATCAGCGCCAAGCGCGCCTCCTTTTCATCGGTGACATCGCGGCCGATGGCGTGGATCAGCTTTTGCGCTGGCACGGCCGTCCAGGAAATCCAGCGGTAGCCGCCATCGCGGCGCCGGTAGCGGTTTTCCATGCGCAAGGTGGGCGCGCCATGGGCCAGGCGCGACAAATCCTGCAAAGCCGCCATGCGGTCATCGGGATGCACGAGGCTGATGAAATCCATGCCCAGCGATTCGATTTCAGGACGTTCGAGGATTTCACTCCAGGCGGGATTGACAGCGATAATCATGCCGGCCAGGTCGGCCACCAGCATGATGTCGGTCGACAGCCGCCACATGCGGTCGCGGTCCGCCGTACGGTTGGCCATTTCCACTTCCAGCGAGGAATTGAGGTAGGCCATCTTTTCCAGCACGTTTTTCTGCTCCTGCACGTCGGTATTCGTGCCCACCCAGCGCAGCACCGTGCCTGTCTCGTCGAACAACGGCAAGGCGCGTGCCAGGAACCAGCGGTAGGCGCCGTCGCTGGCGCGGCGCATGCGGAACTCGTATTCGTAAGCGCTGGCCGTGGCAACGGCCCGTTCCCAGCTTTGCTGCATGGCCTGCACGTCGTCCGGATGCATGCAGTGGCGAAAGCCGCTGGAGACCAGGGACTTCATCGACTGCCCCGTATATTCGCACACCTGTTCATTGACCCAATAGGTGGCGCCGCTGCCATGCGCCAGCCAAGCCTGGTTGGGCATGGCCGAGGCGAGCGAACGGAACTGCGCCTCACTGTCGAGCAAGGCATTGCGCGCCTGCCAGTGCTGGTCGATATCCTCGCAGGAGCCATACCATTTCGCCGGCTGGCCGCGCGCGTCGAGCCGGCAATAGGCGCGTGTATGCACCCAGCGGTACAAACCGTTTTGCCAGCGCACCCGCATCTCTTGGTCGAAAGGCTGGCCGCTGTCCACCGATGCGCGCCACGCCGCCAGACAATGGGGCACATCGTCGGTATGCAGGGCATCGAGCCAGTTGCTGCCCAGGCCGCTGCAGCCGGTCCATTCGCGCCAGCGCTGCGCCACATAGTCGAGCTTACCGTCGGGGTCGGCCGTCCACAGCACTTGCGTGTTCAGCTCGATGGCGTAATGAAAGTGTTGCTCGCTATCGTGCAGCGCTTTTTCCAGCTGGCCCCGCTCGATGACATGCGCGGCCACGCGCGCGGCCAACACCAGCAATTCGATTTCGGGTTGCGTGGGATAACATGGGGCCTGGAAAAACAGGCCCAGCACGCCCAGGATATGCCCCTTGGCACCGAAGACGGGGGCGACCCAGCAGGCGCGATAGCCATGCAGCATGGCTTCCTTGCGGCCCGCGCTCCAGTGGGCGTCGCGCGAGATGTCGCCGCAATACACGGGCGCACCGGAAAAGGCCGCCGTGCCGAACGGCGAAGCTTCTGCGCCGGCGTGGCGCACGGCCATACACAAGTCTTGCGGCAGGCTAGGGGCCGACAAAGCGTAAAAGCGGTCGGCGTCATCGATCAGCACGAGACAGGCATGTGCGCCGCCCTCGGCCAGGTCTTGCAGCGCCAGTAACAAATGTTCCAGCGCATGGGGCAAGTCGGTGCCTGCGGCGATATTGCCCAGCGCGCTATGCTCTGCGTCCAGCAAGGAAAGAATGTTGTTTGCGTGCACCGTGTCGACAAGGGGAAAACTGATGCCCGAAATATACCATGGGGCAGCCCTCTTCCAGCTAAAACAGCGTTCTGCGACCACGCGGCGCTATGCTAAAGTATTGTTCCCTTCTCAAGCGAAACCAACGATGTCCACCTTCTTGCCATCCGCCCTGCTCGCCTCCGTCGACGGCGCCGTCGTCGCGCCCATGAGCCTGGACGACTACCTGGCCCTGGACGGCCCCGCGCCCACGGCGCGCATCGCGTATGGCTGCGCGCCGTCGCAATACGCCCAGCTGTTCCGGCCCGAAGGCAGCGGGCCTTTCCCCGTCGTCGTACTGGTGCATGGCGGCTGCTGGACGCTGGCCTTCGGCGGTATCGAGCAGATGCGCAACGTGGCAGGCGCGCTCGCCGCGCAAGGCATTGCCGTCTGGAATGTGGAATACCGTCGGGTCGACGAGCCGGGCGGCGGCTATCCGGGCACCTATGCAGACATGCACGCGGCGCTGGACAGCCTGCAGCAGCACGCCGCCCTGTACCAGCTCGACGTGAAGCGCATCATGGCCATGGGCCACTCGGCCGGAGGCCAGTTGGTGCAATGGATCGCCGGGCGCGAAAAACTGCCGAAGAATAGTCCGCTGTACCGCGACCAGTACTTGCCAGTGCCGCATATCCTCAGCCTGGGCGGCCTGGCCGATCTGCGCCACGAACGCGATTTGATCAAGCGCAGCTGCGAACGCGACATCGAGCAATTGGCAGGCTGCGCCAGTACTGAGCGCCCCGACATCTACAGCGACACCAACGCGGCCGACCTGATACCGAATGGCAGCCGCACCGTGCTCGCTACCGGCGAGCTCGACACCATCTCGCCACCGCGCGTCGCGCACGACTATGCGGCCAGGGCCAACTTGGCCGGCGACCAGGCACAAGTGCTGATTTTACCCGGCGCCAGCCACTACGACGAGATCTCGGCCACGTCGAATGCGTGGCAGATGATTTTACCGGTGATCAAACAGATGCTGGGAATCGAGGCGAAATGAAGCGCCCGTCGTCCGCTTCCTTGGAGCCGCGCATGCGTTCGATCGGTGGCGTGCAGGCTTGGTCGCTATATTTTGCGCAACAATCGCCTTCATCTGGGCCTCAAAAAAGAGTGAGTCCAGCTTGCGTCCAGCTAGGCTAAGCTACGTCAAGCTGCTGTAGATAGGCGACCAGGACGATAAGGTAGAAAAAAAACACTACTTCGGGGTCCGCCGAAAAGTCTGCATCCAAGCTCAATCGTCCACGATTGCGCTTCGATGAGAAGACGGGGCGACAAGGCCCCGGGGGTTTTCGGACTTACAAAGAGGCCATGTCGATCACGAAGCGATAGCGCACGTCGCTCTTGACGACGCGCTCGAACGCTTCATTGATATCCTGGATGCGGATGATCTCGATATCGGAGACGATATTGTGCTGGCCGCAGAAATCGAGCATTTCCTGGGTTTCCTTGATCGAGCCTATCATGGAGCCCGACAGGCTGCGCCGCGCGCCGACCAAACCGAAGGCGCTGATAGGCGGCACGGCACCGTCGGGAATGCCGACGATGACCATGCTGCCATCGACTTTCAGCAAGTTGATGTACTGGTTCCAGTCGATCGACGCACCCACCGTGCAGATGATCAGATCAAAAGTACCGGCCAGCTCGCTGAAGGTTTGCGCGTCATTGGTGGCGTAGTAGTGGTCGGCGCCCAGGCGCAGGCCGTCTTCGCGCTTCGACAGCGTCTGGCTCAGTACCGTCACTTCGGCGCCCATGGCGTGGGCTATCTTGACACCCATGTGGCCCAGGCCACCCATGCCCAGGATGGCGACTTGCTTGCCAGGGCCGGCTTTCCAGTGCTTGAGCGGCGAATACAGCGTGATGCCGGCGCACAGCAAGGGCGCGGCAGCGTCCAGCGGCAGGTTGTCGGGGATCGACAGCACATAACCTTCCTTGACGACGATACTGTCCGAGTAGCCGCCCTGAGTGGCCGTCTTGCCATCGGCTTCCAGGCCGTTGTAAGTCTGGATCAGGCCTGGCATATACTGTTCCAGGTCCACGTTGCGCGTCTTGCAGGTGGTGCAGGAATCGACGAAGCAGCCCACGCCCACATGGTCGCCCACCTTGAACTTGCTGACGTTGGCGCCGACGGCGGTGACGACGCCGGCGATTTCATGGCCGGGCACCATCGGGAAGGCAGCGCCGCCCCATTCGTCGCGTGCCTGATGGATGTCGGAATGGCATACGCCACAGTATTTGATCGAGATGGCCACGTCGTCTGCGCGCGGGGCGCGGCGCTCGAACGTGAACGGTTGCAGTGTGGAGGTGGGGCCCAGTGCGGCGTAGCCTTTGGCGATGGTGGTCATGAAATCTCCTGTATCTATAGGTGTGTGACGAGGGGGCGCGTGCTGCGCATGCGATGCTTGCAGTGTGCCTGAGAATGACGGCCACCGTTACCGCGATCCTGCAAGACCTTTGCACGATCCTCCAAATCTGCGTAAGATCAGCTCCTGCCGTGCCGTGCCCTGCCCTTCATGACCTTGACATTAACATTGACACTGACACCCATGTCCACAGCACTCGCTCCACAAGATGAAATCGTCGCCCTGATCAGCCGCCACGCGCCGCGCAACGGCGACTACGCGACCGCCATCGGCAATCTGACCTTCCACCGCCAGTCGTGCGTCACCGACTCGCTGTTCCATGCGGCGCGCCCCAGCGTGGCCATCATCGCGCAAGGGGCGAAGGACGTCACATTGGGCAGCGAAACCTTCCATTACAGCCGCATGCAGTATCTGCTGACCTCGGTCGACCTGCCGGTGCAGGTGCGCGTGGCGCAAGCGAGCGAAGAACAACCGCATTTGTGCGTAGTGCTGGGTATCGACATCGTTGACGTGGCGGCGTTGCTCGACAGCGAGGGCGCCAACGGCGGCGCGGTAGCGCAAAAGGGCGTTCCCGCCACGCGCGGCATTTCCGTCAGCGACGTCTCGCCCGACCTGCTCGACGCCATGCTGCGCCTCGTGCGCCTGCTCGACAAACCGCAGGAAATCGCTGCGCTGGCGCCCTTGATTCGCCGCGAACTGACCTATCGCCTGCTGAACGGCCCCGTCGGCGCGCGTCTGCGCCACATGGCGCTGAGCAGCAGCCAGTCGCACCAGGTGGGGCAAGCCATCGACTGGATCAAGCACCATTACGCACAGCCGCTGCGCATCGAGCACCTGGCAAGCATGGCGAACATGAGCATGTCGTCGCTACACCACCACTTCAAGGCAATTACGGCCATGACGCCGATGCAGTACCAGAAGCTGCTGCGCTTGCAAGAAGCGCGGCGATTGATGCTGGTCGAGCAGATCGACGCTGGCACGGCAGGCTACCGGGTCGGCTACGCCAGCGAATCGCAGTTCAGCCGCGAATACAGCCGCCAGTTCGGCCGCGCGCCCATGCGCGACGTCGGCCAAGTGCGGGCGCAGCTGAGCGGCGCCGGCATGGCCTATTCCGGCTTGGCGTAAGCGCCCCGGCCCGACGTGTCGCAGATGAACACCTCGCCTGGCTAGAAATAGCATCACTAACACTTACTGAACGGCATTAGCTAGACAGGGGCGCTTTTCAGGCGTGCGCGCCTTGCCTTGCGCGCGGATAGGCCGTATGTTGAAGGCATACTAACAAAGGAAAGCAGCATGACTTCGAACGACTTTGCCAGCACCGCCCTTCCCCTCTATTGCATCGCCGAACTGCGCGCCATCGAGCAAGCGGCCATGCAAGACTTGCCGCAAGGGCTGCTGATGCAGCGTGCCGGCCAGGCTGGCGCAAGTGCCGCCCTCAAGCTGCTGCACGCCACGAAAGACGGCAACGCGGGGCACCGGCGCGTACTGGTGCTGGCCGGCCCCGGCGACAACGGCGGCGATGCGCTGGAAGCGGCCGCGCTCCTGGCCCACAGCGGCACCGAGGTGCGCGTATGGCTGGCGGGCGAGGTGCAAGCCACCTCGCCCGAGCGCGCACAGGCGCTCAGCCGGGCGCGTAACAGCGCCGCGAGCTTCATGGACGCGGCCAGTACCGTGGCCTCGGCCGTCGTGGGCAGCGCGCAGTGGCATCTGGTCATCGATGGCCTGTTCGGCATCGGCGCGTCGCGCCCTTTGGCCGGCGAATGCCGCGCAATGGCGCAGCTGGTCAACGAGCTGGCATGCCCCGTGCTGGCGCTCGACGTACCCAGTGGCTTGCACGCGGACACGGGCGCCATCGACGGCGTCGCCATCTGCGCCACGCACACGCTTACCTTTATCGGCGACAAGCCGGGCCTGCATACGGCAAACGGACGCGATTATGCGGGCGAAGTGGAAGTGGCCGCGCTGGCCATCGATGCTTCCCTGCTGCCACCGGCCAAAGCCCAGCTAAGCGGCCTGCACCTGTTCGCCCGCCAGTTACAGCGGCGACGTCATAATACGCACAAGGGCAGTTACGGCAGCGTGGCCATCGTCGGCGGCGCGCAAGGCATGGCGGGCGCACCCATCCTGGCAGCCCGCACGGCGCTGCACGCGGGCGCGGGGCGCGTCTACATCGCATTTCCCGACGCGCCACCCGCGTTCGACAGCGGCCAAGCGGAACTGATGTGTCGCCGCGCCCAGGACGTGGATTTCTCTGGCCTGCACTTTGCCGCGCTGGTGGCAGGGCCTGGCCTGGGCGACGACGTCGACATGGTCGAGCTGCTGCAGCGCACGTTTGAGAGCGACAGCGCACTGCTGCTGGACGCCGATGCGCTGAACCTGATGGCAGCCGAAGTGGAACTGCAATCGGCCCTGGCCGTGCGCACGGGTCCGGGGGCGACGATATTGACGCCGCACCCGCTGGAAGCGGCCCGCTTGCTCGATATGACGCTGGCCGAGGTGCAGGCTGACCGCCTGGGCGCGGCGCGCCAGCTGGCCGCGCAGCTGGGCGTGATCGTGGTGCTCAAGGGTTCCGGCACGCTCATCGCCGCGCCCGATGGCGGCATCGTCATCAATAACACGGGCGGCCCCGCCCTGGCCACTGCCGGCACGGGCGACGTGCTGTCCGGCCTGTGCGGCAGCCTGCTGGCGCAGGGTTGGCCGGCATGGGAAGCGGCAGTGGGCGCCGTGTGGCTGCATGGCGCGGCGGCCGACGCGCTCGTCGCCGCTGGCAACGGCCCCATCGGCCTGACAGCTGGAGAATTAATCCCGGCGATACGCAAGCTGATCAATGCCCTGTCGCAGGCTGAATGACGCAGCTGACTGGCGTCAGACCCTGCGGGTCCGACCCATCAGACCAATCTGCCCGCCGCAATCGTAATGGTGCGCCCGCAGCGGGCCGCAATCGAACTATCGTGCGTGACGAGCACCAGGGTCGAGCCGCGCTCACGGTTGAGTTCGAACATCAGCTGGATCACCGCTTCGCCCGTGGCGGCGTCGAGGCTGCCCGTCGGTTCATCGGCGAACAACAACGGCGGCTCGGTGACAAACGCGCGCGCCAGGGCCACGCGCTGCTGCTCGCCGCCGGACAAGTATTTCGGATAGTGCTTGAGGCGGCTGCCAAGGTTGACCCTGCCCAGCATGGCTTGCGCCTTTTCCTTCGCCTCCGGGTCGCCGCGCAATTCCAGCGGCAGCATGACGTTTTCCAGCGCCGTTAGGTGCGCCAGCAACTGGAAGGACTGGAACACGAAACCGAGCTTTTCCTTGCGGAAACCGGCGCGGCCATCTTCGTCCAAGGCGAAGATGTCGGTGCCGTCGAGGATGACCTTGCCCTCGCTGGGCGTATCCAGGCCGGCCAGCAAGCCCAGCAAGGTGGACTTGCCGGAACCGGAGGCGCCGACGATGGCCAGCGTCTCCGCCGTTTGCACGGTAAAATCGAGATGGTGCAGGATGGTGAGCTCACCATCGGCATCGGGTACGCGCTTGGCCAGCTGGACCACTTCGATGGCCGGCTGGGCATGTTGGCCGTTTTGGCTGTTTTGGCTATTACTTGCGGCGGGCCGCTGGGCCGCTCGCCGTGCTTCTGTCTCGGATGGGAGAAAACTGGTGGAAGTCGCTTTAGGGAATTCGGACATGCTGATCTATCTTAAAAAATTTCGTGAACAAATAAGTAGCAAGAGCAGTAGCCGCATGCGGCGGCGCGCACTGTCCCTGCTTCCTGCTGCAGCCCTGCTGCTGGTATCTGGCATGACGAACGCCTATTCTGCACCAAAAACGCTGCTGGTGCTCGGCGACAGCCTCTCAGCCGAATATGGGCTGGCAAGGGGTACGGGCTGGGTGGCGCTGCTGGAACAGCGCCTGGCGGCGCAAAAGAACGACACACGCATCGTCAACGCCAGCATTAGCGGCGAGACCACCAGCGGCGGGCGCGCGCGCCTGCCCGCGCTGCTGGCCAAACACCAGCCCGATGTCGTACTGATCGAACTGGGCGCCAACGACGGCTTGCGCGGCTTGCCGGTGGCGGCCGCTGAAGCGAATCTGCGCGCCATGGGCGCAGCGGCCAGGCAATCGGGCGCGCAGGTGGTGCTGGTGGGCATGCGCATGCCGCCCAACTATGGCCGCGCCTACGGCGAACAATTCTATGGCGTATACGGCAAGCTGGCCAAGGAATGGAAGGCGCCGCTGGTGCCCTTCATGTTCGAAGGCATCGCCGACCAGCCACAGCTATTCCAAGCCGACCGCATGCACCCGAATGCGCAGGCGCATCCAACGATCCTGAAAAATATCTGGCCGCAGCTGTCGCCCTTGCTGAAAGCCAAGTAAGCCGGTTCATAAGCTCACTTAATTTTCATCCCGTTTTCACCCCGAAGGCCGAACTGCCGGGGTCGGACCCTCAGGGGGATTACGCTCCAATGGAGCGTATTGCGATCACGAAGTGACCGACCCCAGTCTTACGCAGTTGGGTTACATAAAGTGCCCGACTCGCAGACAAAAAAATAGCCGCTCTTGGAGCGGCTATTTTTATGCGCTGCGACCGATTATGGTGCGGTCGGCGCTGCTGCGGCTGGGGCGGAGACCGGCTTGACGATCTTTACCTTGGCCTTGTTTTTCAGGTACTCGACGTAATCAAACATTTCCTGCTGTGCCAGGATGGCGCTGATCTGGTCTTTTTCTTGCTGGCGACGCGCAGCATCGACTTGCGCCGGCTGCTGTACCTTGCCGATGCGGTAGATGCCGTAACCGAGCGCTGGCAAGTCCACGCCAACGTAGGCAGGCAGCTTGCTCGTGTCGGCTTTCATGACTTGCGCGATGGCGGCGCGGTTGATGCCGTCGAGCTTGCTACGCGACACCCATTGTGCGGCGCCGAAACCGGTCGCATCACCAGACGCCTTCAAGGCAGCCAGCTTGGCTTCGCCAGCTTTTTTGGCCAGCTTTTCCGCTTCTTCCAGTGTCACGCGCTGACGTATCATCGCTTCGACTTCGGCCAGTGGCCGCTTGCTTGCTGGCTTGAATTCCACCACGCGGCCAGCGATCAGCACGTTCGGTGCGACGCTGACGGCTTCCGTGTTGCGCTTGTCCTTCAAGGAATCGTTCGAGAAGATGGCGCTCAAGAACTTGGCGTTGTTGAACGGCGCTTTGCCCAGCGCTGGCGACGGCGTGCGCGACAGGTTGGCGGCGCTTTCCACTTTCAGCTTCAGCTTGTCGGCCACCGGCTTGAGGCTATCCGATTGCTCGTAGACCGTGTTGGTGAACGTTTCCGCCATTTCCGAATATTTCTTGGCAGCAAATTGCTTGCGCAGGTCAGCCGTGATCTCGCCGCGTACTTCGTCCAACGCTTTCACATGCTCTGGCTTGAGCGAGGTGACGGTCAGGATGTGGTAGCCGAAATCGGAAGCGACGACATCGCTGATCTCGCCTTGCTTGAGCTTGCTTACCGCGCTCAGCATTGGTGCTGGCAAGCCATCCTTGCCTATCACGCCCAGGTCGCCACCTTGCTCTGCCGAAGCAGGATCTTCGGACTTGGCTTTCGCCAGGGCGGCAAAACTGGCAGGCGTTTTGCGCACGTCAGCCAAGATGGCTTCCGCCTTGGCCTTGGCGGCTGCCTTGTCGGCGGCCGAGGCATCTTTCTTGACAGCGACCAGGATGTGGCTGGCCTGGCGCGCTTCCGGCGTCGCGTAAGCTTTCTGGTTCTTCGCGTAATAACTGCTCACGTCGGCATCGCTGACGTCGACTTGCTCACCGGCGGCGCTGCCGTCGAGCACCACGTATTCGATCTTGGCTTGTTCCGGGATTTCGAAGAACTTACTGTTCTTGTCATAGAAAGCCTTGATCATGGCGTCCGTCACTTTGACTTGCGACACGTACTGGGCGATCGGCAACAGCAATTCCTGCACTTCGCGTTCTTCCGACGTGATGTCGGACAGGCGCTTCGAGACGCTGCTCGGCGCGAAAGCGCTGCCTTGCACGGCGCCGGCCAGTTGCTGCAGGGCCAAGTCGCTGCGGCGACGCGCGTCGTACATCTGCGGCGTCATGCCTTGTGCCGCCAGCATGGCCTTGTAGCGTTCCAGGTCGAATTTACCGTCCGGCAAGGTCAAGCCCGGAATTTCCAGCACTTCCTTTTGCAGCACGGCATCGCTGATGACGAGGTGGCTACGGCCCACTTCGGCAGCCACGGCGCGTTCGGCGATCAGGTTATCGAGGATGCTCTGGCGCGCTTGCGGCGTATCAAACATTTTCTGGTCGAACTGCTCGCCCATCATCTGGCGATAGCGGTCGATCTGCTGGCGTTGCGCTTCTTCGTATTGCTGCTGCGTAACGACCTGGTCGCCGACCTTGGCGATGGTGTTCGCGTCATCGCCGAAGCTTTGGTAGCCGCTGATACCGACCAGTGCAAAAGACGGGACGATGACCAGCATCAAAAGAAACTGCATCAAGCGTCGATGGGTACGAATAAATTCAAACATGGTCAGCCAATTCGGGATGAGTGGATCACTATAAAAAAAGGCGAACATGCGTTCGCCTTGATTTCTTCGGCGGAATGGACGGGACAGATGTCCACTTCCCCTTTAGATTCAACAACTTGGCGCTGGAACTAAAGCAGGATTCTGACGCCCAAGCCATTATCTCCTGATTCTACAATGCCCATAGCGCTATAGCAAGAGTAAATCAGGGAGCGCGCCCTGCCCCGGCGCCGCATGGCTGGCCAGGCGCCAAGCAAAACATAGCCGGGCCATTCAACAGCGGAAAGCTTGAAGCGGATTTAATTGCAAGGGCCAGCCATTTAAAAAGCCGCCGTCGCAGAATTGAAATGACAGGAGCGCCAAGATAATCGGACGCATGGGATGCATAGGACGACGCATAAAGAAAAACCCGCGCTACTTATTCAGCAGCGCGGGTTTCTATATTCTGGCGGAGCGGACGGGACTCGAACCCGCGACCCCCGACGTGACAGGCCGGTATTCTAACCAACTGAACTACCACTCCTTAAGAGCGTATTTTTTTGGCGGAGCGGACGGGACTCGAACCCGCGACCTCCGACGTGACAGGCCGGCATTCTAACCAACTGAACTACCACTCCGAAAAATACACAGTACTACTTGCATTTATATCCAGGATTGCGATTCAATGAACTTCAACCCTGAAATCGCGGCACCGTTGGGCACCGCCAAATGTTTTCGGTGATTGTCACCTCACCGAAGTGCATTAGTTTACAGCATCCTTCAAAGCTTTACCAGCTTTAAATTTTGGAACTTTTGCCGCTTCGATCGTGATCGCTTCTTTGGTACGCGGATTGCGGCCGGTACGCTCAGCGCGTTCGCTAACCGAGAAAGTGCCAAAACCAACGAGCGTCACGCTGTCGTTGTTTTTCAAAGTTTCCGTCACGCCGCCGATAACAGCGTCGAGTGCGCGCGCAGCGGCGGCTTTGGAAATGTCAGCTTTTTCAGCAATGTGGTCGATCAATTCAGTCTTGTTCACTAGCATCCCCAATTACAAAGGTATAAAACGTTTACCGTATCGTTGCGGCACTTTTGGCACCACAGCTGTCCGGCGAAAAAAATGTGCAGGCGTATTAAACAAGCCACACTGTATATGTGTCAAGCGCTTTGGGAGCGCAATTCACGTTTCAATATAAAACAAGCGCTCTAAAAGCGCTTGTTCGGGGAAAACAGGGGAAAACAGTTAGTGTTTTACCACCTCGCCAGCCGCATCCGGTTTCGCCGCAGCGGCCGTGACAGCCTCCACTGCCGCGACTTCCACCAGCGGTTCCGGCATGCGCTCGAGGGCAATTTCCAGCACTTTATCGATCCAGCGCACGGGCACGATTTCCAGCTTGTTCTTGACGTTGTCCGGAATTTCGGCCAGGTCCTTCACATTTTGCTCTGGAATCAAGACCGTCTTGATGCCGCCGCGATGGGCCGCCAGCAGCTTCTCTTTCAGGCCGCCAATCGGCAACACTTCGCCGCGCAAGGTGATCTCGCCCGTCATCGCCACGTCGGCACGCACGGGGATGCCCGTGAAGACCGACACCATCGCCACCGTCATGGCGGCGCCAGCCGAAGGACCATCCTTCGGTGTCGCGCCTTCCGGTACGTGGATGTGGATATCGCTCTTCTCGAACACGTCGGCCTTGATGCCCAGGCGCTGTGCGCGGCTGCGCACCACCGTGCGGGCTGCCTCGATCGACTCTTTCATGACGTCGCCCAAGGTACCCGTGCGGATGATGCCGCCCTTGCCCGGCATCGACACGGCTTCGATGGTCAGCAGATCGCCGCCCACTTCGGTCCACGCCAAACCGACCACCTGGCCCACTTGGTTTTCTTTCTCCGCGACGCCGAAATCGTAGCGGCGCACGCCGAGGAATTTATCCAAATTCTTCGAGTTGACGATGACTTTTTTGTCGGATTTCTTCAGCAGCAGCATCTTCACTACCTTGCGGCAGATCTTCGACACTTCACGCTCGAGCGAACGTACACCGGCTTCGCGCGTGTAGTAGCGGATGATGTCGCGCAAGGCCGACTCGGCTACCGAGATTTCATCTTCCTTCAAGCCATTGTTCTTGATCTGCTTCGGCAGCAAATAACGCTGCGCGATGCTGGTCTTTTCGTCTTCCGTGTAACCGGACAGACGAATCACTTCCATACGATCAAGCAAGGCTGGCGGAATGTTGTACGAGTTCGAGGTGGCCACGAACATCACGTCGGAGAGGTCGAAATCGACTTCGATGTAATGGTCGGAGAACGTGTGGTTCTGTTCCGGATCGAGTACTTCGAGCAGGGCCGACGATGGATCGCCACGGAAATCGGCGCCCATCTTATCGACTTCATCGAGCAGGAACAAGGGATTGCGCACGCCGACTTTCGCCAGCGATTGCAAGATCTTGCCCGGCATCGAGCCGATATAAGTGCGGCGATGGCCACGGATCTCGGCTTCGTCGCGCACGCCGCCCAAGGCCATGCGCACAAACTTGCGGTTCGTGGCACGGGCGATGGACTGGCCCAGCGAAGTCTTGCCGACGCCCGGAGGGCCGACGAAGCACAAGATAGGCGCTTTCAGCTTGTCGACGCGCTGTTGCACCGCGAGGTATTCCAGTATGCGTTCTTTGACCTTGTCGAGGCCGTAGTGGTCGCCTTCGAGCACTTTTTCGGCATTCGCCAGGTCGTTATTGACCTTGGATTTCTTTTTCCAAGGCAAGTTGACCAGGGTGTCGATGTAGTTGCGCACGACGGTGGCTTCGGCCGACATCGGCGACATCAGCTTGAGCTTTTTCAATTCGCTCGTAGCCTTGTCGAGCGCTTCCTTCGGCATCTTGGCCGAAGCGACTTTTTTCTCCAGCTCGTCGAGGTCGGCACCATCTTCGCCCTCGCCCAGTTCTTTCTGGATCGCCTTGACTTGCTCGTTCAGGTAATACTCGCGCTGCGACTTTTCCATCTGGCGCTTGACTCTGCCGCGGATACGCTTTTCCACCTGCAAGATGTCAAGCTCGCCTTCGAGCTGGCCCAGCAGGTGCTCTAGGCGCTTGGCCACGCTGAAAATTTCCAGGATGACTTGTTTTTGCTCAAGCTTCAGGGGCAGATGCGCAGCCACCGTGTCGGCCAGGCGACCGGCGTCGTCGATACCCGACAGTGAGGCAAGGATTTCTGGTGGAATCTTTTTATTCAGTTTGACGTACTGATCGAACTGCTGCACGATCGCGCGGCGCATGGCTTCGACTTCCGACTCGTCGCCCGGCTCGGACTCGAGCGGCGTGAGGTCGGCGATGAAGTGCGTCGGTGCATCGCTGATATGGTTGATACGGGCACGCTGCGCGCCTTCGACCAGCACCTTGACGGTGCCATCGGGCAGCTTCAGCATTTGCAGAATATTGGCCACACAGCCAATTTCATAGATATCCGAAGGCGACGGCTCGTCCTTCGCGGCTGCTTTTTGAGCGGCAAGCATAATGCTCTTGCCCTGCTCCATCGCAGCTTCCAGCGCCTTGATCGACTTTGGACGGCCAACGAACAGCGGTATCACCATATGCGGGAAAACGACGACATCCCGCAACGGCAATAACGGCAGTTGAGTTTGCTCAGTTAATTTGGAAGTTGTCATGGCGTACCTTATAGAAAGCGTGTTTACGATGTTGGCGCTCGCTGCCAAAACACAAGACCGGCGAGAATAAATAATTCTGCGAAACAAACATAGTGTCTATTTCGCAAAACTCACCCGCATGACTTTAACAAATGCAGTGGCAATAATAAAAAAGCCACACGCAGCTAAGCGCCGCGAGTGGCTTTACGATTGAAGCCTGCACTCATTAATTTAAATTGTACTGCCATGCATTAGGTAATCAAAACCCTTTTTATGCATTTGTCTCGGCAGTTTTCAATTTTCTCCGGAGGCCTTGGCAGTCTCTTGGTAAATCAATAAAGGTTTGGCGCCACTGGTGATGGTATTTTCGTCGATGACGACCTTCACCACGTTTTGTTCGCTCGGCAATTCGTACATGACGTCCAGCAAAGCATGTTCCAGGATGGAGCGCAAGCCACGCGCGCCGGTCTTGCGCGCCAGCGCCTTCTTGGCGATCGCATGCAGGGCGGCCGGACGAATCTCCAGTTCAGCGCCTTCCATCTCAAGCAACTTCGAATACTGCTTGATCAGCGCATTCTTCGGCTCGACCAGAATCTGGATCAGCGCTTCTTCCGTCAACTCGGCCAACGTGGCGATGACGGGCAGACGGCCCACCAGCTCCGGGATCAGGCCGAACTTGACCAGATCTTCCGGTTCCGCTTGCAGCATCAATTCACTGGCCGAACTTTGCGACTTGCTGCGTACCGTGGCCGAGAAGCCGATGCCGCTCTTTTCGGAACGGTTGGCGATCACCTTCGACAGCCCGTCGAAGGCGCCGCCGCAAATGAACATGATATTGGTCGTGTCGATTTGCACGAAATCCTGGTTCGGATGTTTGCGCCCGCCTTGTGGCGGCACGGAAGCCATCGTCCCTTCGATGAGTTTCAACAAGGCTTGCTGCACGCCCTCGCCCGACACGTCGCGCGTGATGGACGGATTGTCGGACTTGCGCGAAATCTTGTCGATTTCATCGATGTAGACGATGCCGCGCTGGGCTTTCTCGACGTCATAGTTGCAGCTTTGCAGCAGCTTCTGGATGATGTTTTCCACGTCTTCACCCACGTAACCGGCTTCGGTGAGGGTGGTGGCGTCGGCGATCACGAACGGCACGTTGAGCATGCGCGCCAGGGTCTGTGCCAGCAGGGTCTTGCCCGAACCGGTAGGACCGACCAGCAAGATGTTGCTCTTGGCCAGTTCGATGTCGTCTTTCTTGCCCAAATGCTTGAGGCGCTTGTAATGGTTGTATACCGCCACCGACAGGATGCGCTTGGCAGTTTGCTGGCCGATCACGTACTGATCGAGCAAGGCGGCAATTTCTTGCGGCGTCGGCAGGTCCGATTTGGTACCGGTCACCGTCTCGATGCTCGACGTTTCATCACGGATGATGTCGTTGCACAGGTCGATACACTCGTCGCAAATGAACACGGACGGGCCGGCGATGAGTTTCTTCACCTCGTGCTGGCTTTTGCCGCAGAACGAGCAATACAGTAATTTTTCGCCGCTAGAGGATTTTTTGTCTGACATAAGGCATTTTGGTTGGAACTGCATTAACAATATTGCAAAATCGCAAGCCGGAGTGCGGCAGCAGCCTGCAAAGACCGCCACCATTGGCGCAAGTAAATAACGCGCACAGACTCCATGCTACCCGAAATAAAAGCGAAACGCCCGAACGTTTGATCGCCCGGGCGTTTACTTGCATACTTAACAATACCGGTAGGGGCTCATCAAGCGCGGCTGGTCAACACTTTGTCGATCAAACCATACTCAACGGCCTCGTCGGCGGACATGAAACGGTCGCGGTCGGTGTCCTTGGCGATCTGTTCGATCGACTGGCCCGTGCGCTCGGCCATGATGCCGTTCAAGCGGGTACGCAGGTAAAGAATTTCCCTGGCCTGTATCTCGATGTCGGACGCCATGCCTTGCGAACCACCGGACGGCTGGTGAATCATGATGCGCGAGTTGGGCAGCGAAAAACGCTTGCCCTTGGCGCCAGCGGCCAGCAGGAAAGCGCCCATCGAGGCAGCCATGCCCGTACACAGGGTCGAGACGTCCGGCTTGATGAACTGCATGGTGTCGTAAATGGCCATGCCGGCCGAGACCGAACCACCTGGCGAGTTGATGTAGAGCGAGATTTCCTTTTCCGGATTTTCGCTTTCCAGGAACAGCAGCTGGGCGACAACCAGGTTGGCCATCTGGTCATTGACCGGGCCGACCATGAAAATCAAACGCTCCTTCAGCAGGCGCGAGTAAATATCATACGAGCGCTCGCCGCGACCGCTTTGTTCCACCACCATCGGCACCAGGCCGAGCATCTGTGTGTCCAGCGCCGGATTACGGTTCATACCTGTCATTTCATTTCCTTGTGAAGCAGTTAGGGGATGCTGCCACTGCCTTTCGGCAATAACGGCATCCCAATACCAACTGGTTTACGCTTGTGCGTTGCTTCCCATCAGTTCGTCGAAGGCAACTGCTTTCGACGTGACTTTCGACAGGCCCAACACGTAAGTGACGACGTTTTCTTCCAATACAAGGGCTTCGATCTCACCCAGACGACGACGGTCGCTGTAGTAGTACTTCAGCACTTCGCGTGGATCTTCGTAGCTTTGGGCGAAATCTTCGATTTGCGCCTTGACTTGCTCAGGCGTTGCCTGCAGCGTGTTGTCGCCCACCAGTTGCGACAGGATCAGGCCCAGGCGTACGCGACGCTCGGCTTTGTCTGCGAACAGTTCTGCTGGGAAAGGCACGTCCTTGACGTTCATGCCGCGCTGCGCCATGTCTTGGCGGGTCATTTCAGCCAGGCGCTCGGAATCCTGAGCGATCAGCGTTTTAGGCACGTCCAGCTCAGCAACTTTGATCAGCGCGTCCATGACGGCTTCCTTGTTGCGTGCTTTTACGCGGCCAGCGACTTCGCGCTGCAGGTTGACTTTGATGTCTTCGCGCATTTTGGCCAGGTCGCCATCGGCAACGCCCAGGGACTTGGCGAATTCAGCATCGACTTCCGGCAAATGCGCCCATTCCAGCTTTTGCAGCGTGATGGTGAACGAAGCGGTTTTGCCGGCCACGTCCTTGCCATGGTAGTCCTCAGGGAAGGACAATGGGAAAGTCTTGGACTCGCCCACTTTCAGGCCCAGGGTCGCTGCTTCGAATTCCGGCAGCATGCGGCCTTCGCCCAGCACGAAAGCGTAGCCTTCAGCTTTGCCGCCTGGGAATTCAACGCCGTCGATAGAACCGACGAAGTCCACGGTCACGCGGTCGCCATTGGCAGCGATCGGCTCACCGCCGTCGCCATGTTCGCCAGCTTCGCCCTTGGTGTGGAAATGCACGCGTTGCTTGCGCAAGATATCGATGGTCTTGTCGATTTCGGCTTCCGACACGTCCGCTTGCACGGTTTCGATTTCAACGGCCGTCAAATCGCCGATAGCGACTTCTGGATACACTTCGAAGGTAGCGTCGAAAGCCAGCTGGCCTTCGGCTGCTTCTTCTTTCGGCACGATGTTCGGGAAACCGGCCACGCGCAGATTGTTTTCGTTGGCGGCGTCGTTGAACGCGCGGCCGACTTTGTCATTCAACACTTCGGATTCAATTTGGTAGCCGTATTGTGCTGCGACCATTTTCAACGGCACTTTGCCCGGACGGAAGCCCGGTGCCTTAGCCGTACGGGCTTGCACTTTCAGGCGCTTCTCAACTTCCGTGCGGACGTCCGTCAGCGGGAAGGAGATCGTGATACGACGTTCGAGTTTGCCCAAGGTTTCGACTGCAGTTGCCATGTAAAAAATCGTCCAAAAAATAAACACTGTTGGTGCGAGAAAAGAAGACCCGACCCCTTGCGCCATCACTGACGGCAAGACTTGGGTCCAGCTTCACTCGCTCGCATATTCATCTGTAAAAGTACGGGAAGACGGGACGATGGACCTGGTATACCCGGCGCAGGGAAAACCCGCACCAGGCACCAAACAATCCGCCGCTTCCAGTACTGCGACAGGGCTCCGAGCGTCCAGCCATGCTTGTATGTCAATACAGGGCCGGCCATCATTCGGTAAAGCTTGGCATTATAACAAAGGACTTCGGGAAAGTGGCTGGCTTTGCAGCCCGGCCACAGAGGATCCCAGCGGCGGCGAACGAGTCGCTACAGCCTGGGTGGCCCTGTCTTTACTCTTGCCCCGGCATTCTTCATTTCGCCAGAGACAGGCCTTCCAGCCTGCTTCGCTCATTAGTATATGCGAACTGTCGCTCGGTCCGAAACAAAGAAATGCGCTCTCGACGAAGATTTCAGCCAAAAAACCTTGGATTTAGCCCAATTTGACATTTTTTTCAGGAAAATCTGTGTCGGTGACCAGCCCTGCTACCCAGTGACTGGCAAAAAATGACGCGCACGGGCGAGCCGAATCAGGCAAGGATAGACGGGAGAAAAGCATGAAAGGCGCCTAAGACGAGATTAAAGAACACGCGACTGAAAAGCACGAGGCCCATATACGAGAGCCTGAAGAACAACTTGATGGTGCTGCACTTCCGGGCTGGAGCAACCCGGAATGGTGCGGATGGGGAGACTCGAACTCCCAAGCCGAAGCACTGGCTTCTAAGACCAGCGTGTCTACCAATTCCACCACATCCGCATTATCTGCTACTTGACGCAAGCTGCACGCCGCGCAGGTTTTTAGCCTGCGCACACCCTGATTTTAACAACTCGGGAGCGATCTGACCAGCCTGGACTTGCCAGGCAAGCGCTCGCTACAGCAGAGGCGGCATTTTACTGGATTTCTCAGAGGAATGCCGCCTTTTTTATGCCTATGGCCTGAGGTAATTATTTATGCTTGCTCCTTGGCTGTCACCAGCGGCTTCTTGACGCGAAACCAGGCCGCATACAGGGCCGGCAGGAACAGCAGGGTCAAGGCCGTCGCCAGAATCAGGCCGCCCATGATGGCCACCGCCATGGGGCCCCAGAAGACGGAGCGCGACAGGGGGATCATGGCCAGCGCGGCAGCGGCGGCCGTCAGCACGATGGGACGGCAGCGCCGCACGGCCGAGTCGATGATGGCATCCCATGGGGCCGAGCCATCCTTGATGTCTTGCTCGATCTGGTCGACCAGGATCACCGAGTTGCGGATGATCATGCCGAACAAGGCAATGACGCCCAGGTTGGCGACGAAACCCAGCGGTCGGTGCAGCAACAGCAAGGCAAACGCGGCGCCCGCCACGCCCAGCGGGCCCGTCAGGAACACCAGCAGCGAGCGCGAGAAGCTGTGCAGCTGCAGCATCAGCAAGGTGAAGATGATGAAGATGGCCAGCGGCAAGTTGGTCGCGATCGACGCTTCCGCCTCACCGCTGCCGGCCGCCACCCCTTTCACGGTGATGCGGTAGCCGGCCGGCATCTTGGCGCGCAAGGCATCGAGCTGCGGCGCCAGCTGCGTCGACACGGTCGCGCCCTGGATGGCGTCGACCACGTCCGATTGCACGGTAATGGCCCATTCGCGCTTGTCGCGCCAAACCACGCCCGGTTCCCATACGAAATGCACGCGCGCCAATTGCGAGATGGGCACGGACTTGCCCGTCGCGGTCGCAATATTCGTGTCATTGAGTACAGAAATCGTCGACCTTTCGGCCAAAGGCTGGCGCACCTGGATATCGATCAGCTTATTGTCTTCGCGGAACTGGCCGATGACCGTACCCGACAGTATCGTATTGGCCGCCTGCATCACGGTTTTCGAGGTGACGCCGAGCGCGCGCATCTTGTCCTGATCCAGATCCAGGCGCAGCACTTTCACCGATTCATTCCAGTTGTCATTCACACCCAGAGTGTTCGGATTGGCGCGCATGACCTCCTTGACCTGGTCGGCAATGGCGCGCACACCGGGCACCTCGGGCCCCGTGACGCGAAATTGCACGGGATACGGCACCGGTGGCCCGTTGGGCAACAGTTTGACGCGTCCCCGCACTTCCGGGAAATCCTTCTTGAACACCTCGATGATCTTTTGGCGCAGTGGCTCGCGGTCCGCCAGGCTCTTCGGCAAGATCACCACTTGCGACACATTCGTCTGCGGGAAGATCTGGTCGAGCGGCAGATAGAAGCGGGGGCTGCCGGTGCCGACATAGCTGGTCACACTGTCCACGCCGTCGAGCTTGCCCACAAAGGCTTCGAATTTCTTCACCTGCTGTTCATTCGCGGCAAAGGTCGTTCCCTCGGGCGACCATAGTTCCACCATCAATTCGGGACGGCTGGAATCAGGAAAAAACTGCTTTTCGATGAAGTCAAAGCCATAAATGCCCAGCGCAAAGATGGCCAGGGTGGCGGCGATCGTCGTCTTGCGCCATTCCACGCACCAGCTGACGGCGCGGCGGAAGCGGCGAAAGTTCGGCGTATCGAACAATTCATGGTCGTTATGCGCGTGCGGCTTCACTTTCAGCAAGACGTAGCCGATGTAGGGCGTGAAGACGACGGCCACCACCCAGGAAATGATCAGCGCCAATGCATTCACGGAGAACAAGGAAAACGTGTATTCGCCGGCGGCCGACTTGGCCAAGCCGATGGGCAAGAAGCCCGCCACCGTGATCAGGGTGCCCGTCAGCATGGGCATCGCCGTTGACGTGTAGGCGAACGTGGCCGCGTCGAAGCGCGACATGCCCTCTTCCATCTTGCGCACCATCATCTCGACGGCAATGATGGCGTCATCGACCAGCAAGCCTAGTGCAATGATCAGGGCGCCCAGCGAAATCTTGTGCAAGTCGATGTCGAGCAGGCGCATGAACAGGAAGGTGACAGCGAGCACCAGCGGGATGGTCAGCGCCACGACCAGGCCGGGCCGCACGTCGATGCGCAGCGGTTTGGTGTGCAAGCCCAGCGCGACAAAGCTGACGGCCAGCACGATCAGGACGGCTTCGATCAGCGTGTGCAAGAATTCGCCAACGGAGGCCGATACGGCTTCCGGCTGGTTCGACACGCGCTGCAGCTCTATGCCCACCGGCAACTCGCTCTTCATGCGCGTCACCGTCGCTTGCAGGGCCTTGCCCATGTCGATGATATTGCCGCCCTTTTCCATCGACACGCCCAGGCCGATCACTTCCTTGCCATTGAAACGCATCTTGTCCTTGGGCGGATCGATGAATTCGCGTTTCACGCTGGCAAAGTCACCGAGGCGGAAGGTCGTGCCGTTGGCGCGTAGTTCCAGCCTTTCCAGATCCTTCACGGTGACCATCGCGCCCGTCACGCGCACTTGCAGATTATCCGTCGGCGTCACCAGCACGCCCGTGGCGTTGATGCTGTTTTGCTCGGACAATTGCTGCACGATAGCGTCAAAAGGAATACCCAACTGGGCAAACTTCTTGTGAGAAAAGATGATATTGATCTTTTCATCTTGCACGCCGAACAGTTCCACCTTGGCTACCTGCCCCACGGCCAGCAATTGCTGACGCACCTTGTCCGCGTAATCCTTCATTTCCGCGTAGCTAAAACCGTCGCCGGACAGGGCGAAGATGGAGCCATACGTGTCGCCGAACTCGTCATTGAAGAACGGGCCCACCACGCCGGCCGGTAAACTGCCCTTGATATCGCCGATCTTTTTGCGCACCTGATACCAGGCCGCTGCCGTTTCCTTGGGTGGCGCCGATTCGCGCAGCTCCAGCAAGATCAAGGTTTCACCGGGCTTCGAATAGCTGGTGATTTCATTGATGTAAGGCGTTTCCTGCAGCTTCTTTTCCAGCTTGTCCGTCACCTGCTCGGCCATCTGCAAAGCGGTGGCACCGGGCCAGTACGCTTGCAAGACCATGGCGCGGAAAGTGAACGGCGGATCTTCATCCTGACCCAGGCTGGCGTAGCTGATCATGCCGCCGATCAGCAGCACGGCCATCAGGTAGCGCGTCAGCGGAATGTGTTCGAGGGCCCAGCGCGACAGATTGAAGCCGCCCTTCATTTGGCCGCCCCAAGGCTGACGGCGGCAGCGGCAGCGTCAGACTTGCTGACCGGTTCGGCGCCAAGAATGGACACTTTCTGGCCAGGCTTGAGCAGGTTGACGCCGGCCGTGACCACCGTCTGCCCCGCTTTCACGCCCGAGGTCAGCAGCAACTCATTGCCCGCCACGCCACCCACCGTCACCGGCACCAGCTTGACGGCGCCGTTTTCCACCACCCACACGGAGCTTTGCGACTTTTCATTAAACAGGGCCGTCAGCGGCACCTTGATCTGTGGCGTCGCCGTCTGCGAAGCAAACTGCACCACGGCCGTCATGCCCAGGCGCGCTTGCGGCGCATCGGGGATGCTGACCTTGGCCAAATAGGTACGCGTGGCGGCATCGGTCACGGGTGATACCAAGCGTATCTTGCCCGGCAAGCCCTGCTTCGGATCGGCCCATAGGCGCACCATCACATCCTTGACACCACGCAAGGTTTCCACCTGATCTTCGGGAATGGCGATCGCCACTTCCTTCTCGCCGCTCTTGGCCACCTGCACCACGGGCGTGCCCGGCGCCACCACCTGCCCCACTTCGGCCTCGATGCGCGTGACGACGCCATCGACATCGGCCAGCAAGCTGGCATAAGCGGACTGGTTCGCCTGGCCGCGGTACAAGGCCTGGGCCGCTTCCACGTTCGCCTGCGCCGCCTTGTAAGTCGCATCCTTGCCATCGAGCACGGCCTGGCTGACAAAATGTTTCTCGCGCAAATCCTGGTAGCGCTTCAGTTCGGCGCGCGCCAGGTCACGGTTCGTTTCTGCGCTGACCAGCGACGCCTTGGCCTGGGCCTGCGACAGCTGCAAGTCGAGCGCATCGAGCTGCATCAGCACTTGCCCTTTCGTCACCGTGGCGCCCACCTCGACCTTGCGCGCGACGATCTTGCCGCCCACGCGAAAACCCAGCTGCGACACGACGCGCGGCACCACCTCGCCTGCCAGCTCGGCACGCACGTCAACGTTGGTACTGGACAACACCATCGCGCGTACGGGGCGCACCTCCTCCACTTTGACGACAGTCTTGGAACAGGCCGCCAAGCTCAGCGCCAGGGCGGCGGCGGCGATCAGCCGCAGGGTGGGCAATGCGGGTACGCCGGTCTCGCGGCGCGGGGTTTTCAGTGCAAACAAGGTATTTTCCTTTACTATGCGGGCTGTTAGATTTTTGCGTGAGGAAACTTTTCACTTACGAAATGGTGCTGGCGAAACTTTTTCGCACGCGATATCCTTGAATTTGTGACAATGTCAGCTGACTCATGACAGGGAGTGACGCCCCTAATGACTTTCTGGTTATTAATTATAATCGGCTGTAAAAGTTTTTAGTGACTTTTACGTCATTAACAGTGAGACGTACAACGTTCGGCAAGCCTCCCGTGCTGGCAGGCTGCCGCACAAAACTGCAAGACTAGAGAAGTGTGTTCATGCCTGTAGACCATTACGAAAATTTTCCTGTTGCATCGTTCCTGCTGCCACGCCGCCTGGTGCCCGCCGTCGAAGCCATCTACGCCTTCGCCCGCAGCGCCGACGACCTGGCCGATGAAGGCGACGCCACGCCGGCCGAACGCCTGGCCAGCCTGCACGCCTACGAAGAAGCGCTGGGCCGCATCGCCCGCGAGCAAGACCACGTCGGCGAGAACGGCGCCATGTTCGAACGCCTCGCTGGCGTCATCGCCAAACACCAACTGCCGCTCAAGCCGTTTTACGATTTGTTGTCGGCCTTCAAGCAAGATGTGGACACGACGCGCTACGCCAGTTACGACGACGTGCTCGATTACTGCGCCCGTTCCGCCAATCCGGTGGGGCTGCTCATGCTGCATCTGTACGGCGCAGCCGATGAACAGAATGTACGCGATTCCGATGCAATATGTTCAGCTTTGCAACTAATTAATTTCTTGCAAGACGTCGCCATCGACCAGCAAAAAGAACGCATTTACCTGCCGATGGAAGACTTGAGCCGCTTTGCCGTGTCCGCCGCCGCCTTTGAGCGGCCCGAGGCGCACGGCAAATGGAGCGCCCTGATGCGCTTTGAAGTGGCCCGCACACGCGCCCTGATGCTGTCCGGCGCGCCGCTGGCCCTGCGCTTGCGCGGGCGTATCGGTTGGGAATTGCGTCTCGTCGTGCAAGGGGGTTTGCGCATCCTCGAAGCGATCGAAGCGGTCAATTACGATGTATTCCGGCGCCGCCCCAAGCTGGAAAAGCGCGACTGGCTGATCATTTTTTGGCGCGCGCTGCGCATGTCGCGCAAAAGCCTGTATCAAGAGGCACAAGTAAAAACGGCTTTTCCCCCGTCGCCCACTCGGTAAGACGATAGAATAGCGGCTTCGATGTGCAACCCTTGCTCTTTTGACTATGTCTCCCGACGAATACTGCCAACAAAAGACCGCCCAGAGCGGCTCCAGCTTCTATTACAGCTTCCTGTTCCTGCCCGCCGAGCGGCGCAAGGCCATTACGGCCCTGTACGCCTTCTGCCGCGAAGTCGATGATACGGTCGATGACTGCACGGACGAAGCCGTGGCGCGCACTAAACTGGTTTGGTGGCGCAAGGAAGTGAAGGCCATGTACGAGGGCAAGCCGACGCATCCCGTAATGCGCGCGCTGCAGCCGCACCTGGATATCTATAAGCTGGAAGAAAAGCATCTGCAAGCCATCATCGACGGCATGGAAATGGACTTGAACCAGACGCGCTACCTCGATTACCAGGCCATGAGCCGCTATTGCTGGCATGTGGCCAGCGTGGTGGGTATCTTGTCGGCCAGCATCTTTGGCGCGACACGCCCGGAAACCCTGCTGTACGCAGAAAAACTGGGGCATGCCTTCCAGTTGACCAACATCATCCGCGACGTGGGCGAAGATGCGCGCAAGGGGCGCATCTACCTGCCGATCAGCGAATTGCAGCAATTTAATGTGACGGCGGCCGACCTGCTGAATGCGCGCCACAGCGAAAACTTTGAAAACCTCATGCGTTTCCAGGTGGCGCGCGCGCAACAAGCGTATGAGGAAGCGTACGCGCTGCTGCCGCTTGAAGACCGCCGCGCCCAGCGCCCGGGTCTGATCATGGCCGCCATCTATCGCACCTTGCTCAACGAAGTCGAGCGCGACGGCTATCACGTCTTGAAACAGCGCATCTCGCTCACGCCGATCCGCAAGCTGTGGCTGGCATGGAAGACCTGGGTGCGTGGCTAAGTTCGTGGCTAAGTTCGTAGCTAACACTAGCGTAAAGCAACGCTATGGCGTCATCGGCGCCGGCTGGGCTGGTTGCGCGGCGGCCATGGAACTGGCGCGCGCCGGCCATGGCGTCACCGTCTTCGAGGCGGCGCGCACCCTGGGTGGGCGCGCGCGCCGCGTAGAGCGGGAAAACACGGTCCTCGACAACGGCCAGCACATCTTGCTCGGTGCCTACACGGAAACCTTGCGCCTGATCAAGCTCGCGGGGCAAGATCCGGCCGAGCTCATCCTCACCCTGCCCCTGCAGATGCGCTATCCGGCAGATTCTGGCGGCATGGATTTCATTGCGCCGCGCCTGCCCGCGCCGCTGCACCTGGCGTGGGCCCTGCTGCGCGCCCAGGGTTTGTCGTTCGCCGACAAGCTGGCCCTGATGCGTTTTTCCACCGCCATGCGCACCATGGGCTGGCAGTTGTACCACGATTGCACGGTCAGCGAGTTGCTGCTGCGCTTCGATCAGACCGAGCAATTGAACCGCCTGATGTGGCACCCACTGTGCCTGGCGGCGCTCAATACCCCGCCCGAACGCGCTTCGGCGCGCGTCTTCCTCAATGTGCTGCGCGACAGCCTGGGCGCATCGCGTCGACGCGCTTCCGACATGCTGATCCCGAAAACGAACCTGAGCGCCCTGTTCCCCGAGGCGGCCGCGCGTTACCTGGCCCAGCATGGCGGTGAAGTACGCACGGGCGCCAAGGTGAGCGCCTTGCAAGCCTTGCCCGATGGCCGCTGGCAGCTCGATGACAGCGCAAGCTTTGACGGCGTAATCGTGGCCACCTCGTCCGTGCAGGCAGCGAGCCTGCTGCAAGGCGTGCACGATGCGCGCCTCGACGAAGCCATTCAAAGCATGCAAGCGTTCACTGCGGAAGCCATCAGTACCTGCTACCTGCAATACGACGCCTCGGTACGTCTGGACTTGCCGTTTTACGCCCTCGTCGATGCGCCGCAACAGCAGCATTGGGGCCAGTTCGTGTTTGACCGGGGCCAGCTCGACGCGCGCCAGGCGGGCTTGCTGGCCGTCGTCATCAGCGCGTCCGGCCCAGCCGCCGAGCAAGGCCACGCGGCGCTGACGCAAGCCATCGCGGCACAACTGGCGCAGGTGCTGCAGCGTGCGGAACTGGCGCAGCCCCTCTGGACCCAGCTGATCACGGAAAAGCGCGCCACCTTTGCCTGCACGCCCGACCTGGTCCGCCCCGGCAACGCCAGCGGCATGCCGGGCCTGCTGCTCGCTGGCGACTATACGGCCAATGCTGACCGGAAGCACGATTATCCGGCCACTATCGAGGCTGCAGTGCGCAGTGGCGTGGCAGCGGCCAAGGCCCTCACCACGGGCAAACTGGCACAGTAGACGACGCTGCATCTTGTCCTGTTACCACTCGCCCCCGCGATATTGCATTCTGTCGCACCGCGCTGGTGCGCCTGAGTGCGCTTGGGTACAGTCTGAGCATTGACAACGGCCATGCGACGGACAATACCATGCACACTACCTTGCACTTAAAAAATAGTTTGAAAGCCTTGGCGTTGCTGGCGGGCGTCGCGCTCGCTACCCTGATCGTCATTCACGTACCGCCAGCGCCGCCAGCGCCATTACTGCTAAGCCAGGCCAGCATGCTGATGCCGACGCTGGGCTAAGCGGCGCGCCGGCACAGGGACAGGAACAGGAGCACTATGATGAACAAGCAAGACTATCTGGAGGCGCTGCGGCGCGCGCTGGCGGGCTTGCCACCGGACCTGGTGGCCAAGACGCTGGACTATTACGAACAGACCTTCATCGAAGGAGCGGCGGCCGGCCGCAGCGAGCACGAGGTCGCCGAGGACCTGGGCGACCCGAAGAAAATTGCCCTGACCTTGCGCAGCAGCACCCGGCGCCAGGCTTTCGCGCAAAAGAAAAGCCCCGTCAACCTGCTGCGCCTGCTCGTCTCGCTGCTGGGCCTCGCCATCTTCAACCTCTTCATGGTCGTGCCCGCCGCCGTCTACGCGGCGCTGCTGACCACGCTGTATGGCGTCGGCCTGAGCTTTTATCTGGCCGGCATTGCCATCACGGCCAGCGGCCTGTCCGGCGCCAACGAACTGGTACTCGATGGCCCGCTGCGCCACGTCTTCATCCATGACGATGACGGTGGCGAAGGCGGCGAGCGGCGCGAAACACGCATCACCATCGGCGACACGGGCATCGAAGTCGATCACCTGCCCGGCCCGTCGCAGCGTGAAGCGGCAGAAACCGAGGCGCCGGGCGCTTCATCGCGCATGATGGAGCGGGCCGAAGCGCTGGCCGGTGGCGGCATCCGCATCTCCACCGACATGGAGCGCGATGCACGCACCACGCAAACGGTCTTCGGCATAGGCATGCTGCTCGGCGGCATCGCCATCTTTTTGCTCAGTCTGGTGGTGACGCGCTATACCTTGATCGGCATCAAGCGCTACATCGCCATGAATGTCTCCCTGCTCAAAGGTCACTAGAAAGGCTGCCATGAAACGCTTGTTCAACGTTGGCCTGTCCATGCTCGTGCTGGCAATGGTCTTGATCGCCCTGTCCTATGCCGCGCTGCGCGCCAAGGGCATCAGCAATCCCAGCAGCGCTGCCGGGCGCGCCGTGCGCAGCGAAACGCGCCCGATTTCCGCCGGCATCAACAGCATCGACCTGGCCGGCCCCATCGACCTGGTGCTGCGCCGCGGCGCCACGCCATCGATGAAGGTGAACGGCGAGCAGCGTTTGTTGTCGAACGTCGCGACCAGCGCCGACGGCACGACCCTGCATATCGGGCCGAAAGGCATGCTGTTCCACCATCGCCAGCCGCTGCAGGTGGAACTGGTGCTGCCATCGCTGGTGCGCGTGGAAGTGCACGGCAATGGCGACAGCAAGATCACGGGATTTTCCGGCGACAGTTTCATTCTGGAATTGACGGGATCGGGCGACGTCAGCTTTACGGGACGCTACAAACAGGTACAAGCGACCGTCAACGGCAGCGGCGACCTCGACATCAACGCTGGCAACAGCGACAGCGTGGTGCTGGAAATGGTCGGCTCCGGGCGCATCGCTGCCAGCGGCAACACAAAATTCTTGCGTGCCGACCTGAGCGGCTCAGGCGATATCGATGCCGAGCACCTGTCGGCCGACAAGGCCAGCGTCAGCCTGCAAGGCTCGGGCCAGAGCACCATCTTCGTGCGCGACGCCACCAACCTCAGCCTGCGTGGCAGCGGTGATATTCACGTCCACGGCAACCCACGCCAGCGCGATGCGCAAAAAAATGGTTCAGGCGACATCATCTGGCACTAATAATGACGGCGATGCTTTAACGCGTCGATTCCAGCCACGCCACCGCCTGCTCGCCGGCCGCCTTGCCTTGCGCCAGGCAGGCCGTCAGCAGATAGCCGCCCGTGGGCGCTTCCCAGTCCAGCATTTCGCCGGCCACGAACACGCCAGGCATGGCGCGCAGCATGCAAGCGTCTACCCCGTCGAAGACCACGCCGCCGGCGCTGCTGATGGCTTCGTCGATGGGGCGCGGGCGCTGCAAGGTAACGGGCAGCAGCTTGATGGCGCGCGCCAGCTTGGCCTCGTCGGCAAAGTCGGCCGCACTCAGGCACTCGCGCAGCAAGCCCGATTTCACGCCTTTGATACCCAGCCGGCTTTGCAGATGGCTGGACATGGAACGCGCGCCACGCGGCCGCGTCACTTCCTCGAACACCCGTTCGCTGCTGAAATCTGGGGTCAGGTCGAGCCAGATGGTGCTGCTGCCCTGAGCGGCAATTTGCTCGCGCAAGGCCGCTGAGAGCGCATAGATCAGGCTGCCTTCGACGCCGCCGGCCGTGATGACGAACTGTCCCTGGCGCTTCACCGTCAAGCCATCGATGTCCTGCGCCGTGATGGCCACCGTGGCCAGGTGCTCGCCCGCGTAACGGCTGCTGAAATGTGCGCTCCAGTCGACGTCGAAGCCGCAATTGGCCGGCGCCAGCGCTGCCACGGCCACGCCCTGCCCTTGCAATAGCGGCACCCAGGCGCCATCGGAGCCCAGGCGCGCCCAGCTGCCGCCGCCCAGCGCCAGGATCACGGCGTCGAACGAGCGCAGACATGCGCCGTCCGGCGTGGCGAAAACCAGTTGGCCATCTTGCCAGCCGGTCCAGCGGTGGCGCATGTGAAATTGCACGCCCGCTTCGCGCAAGCGGTGCAGCCAGGCGCGCAGCAAGGGCGCGGCCTTCATATCGGTGGGGAAGACGCGGTTCGAGGAGCCCACAAAGGTGTCCACGCCCAGGCCGTGCGCCCAGTCGCGCACATTCTGCGGGCCGAACTGGTCCAACGCCGCTTGCAAGCGACTCGCTTGCCTGGCATAGCGCGAGACAAAGGTTGGGTAGCCTTCTGCGTGCGTAATATTCATGCCGCCGCGTCCAGCAAGCAGGAATTTGCGGCCGACGGACGGCATGGCGTCGAACAACTCCACCTTAGCCCCCTGGTCGGCGGCCGCCTGGGCGGCCATCAGGCCGGCGGGGCCGCCGCCGATGACGGCGATATGAAACGGAGCGGAAATGGAATGGGTCATGGCAAGCCGGGAAGACGCTGAAAACCCCGGCATTTTAGTCGAGATAAGGCACGGGGATGGCAATAATGCCGAAAAATGCTGCATACTGCGCTCAGATGCTGCAGTCAAAAGCGGCGAGACTTGACGCGACAACGAGACAACGAGACGACAAGAGGAGAAACATATGGGTGCAGGATTCTGGATTTCCCGTTATTTGCTGGCCAGCTCGATTTTATTCATCATCCTGATGCTCGTCGAGTACAGCAAGGGCGCCACCAGCGGCGCAGATATTCTCAGCACCCTGGCCTGGTCGCTGGTGGCGTCGGCCATCTTTATCGGCTCGAAGTACTGGCGCTACAGGAAAGCCATCGCCTGCGCCACTTGCAGCGACAGTACGCTCAGCAAGCCGAAAACGAAGTCCTGATGAAAAAACGGCCACTTCGATGAAGTGGCCGTCGCATTTGGCAAGCGCGATCAGCCGCCCGTCACGGGTGGGAAGAACGCCACCTCATCGCCTTCGGCTATCACGGCATCGGCATCGCACATCACCTGGTTGAGCGCCATGCGCAGCGCGCGGCCCTGCGCCAGCGCAGACTCCCAGTTGCCGCCGCGGGCGATCAGCAAGGAGCGCACGTCACCGACCGTGCGCAAAGGTGCGCTCACTTCGAGCACTTCCTGTGCCGTGCCCACCAGCTCGCGCACGCTGGCAAAAAAACGCAGATTGATCTTCATCACGGCTTCCTTAGTACAGCAATTCGTTAAACGGGATAAAGCGCAGCATGTCGCCGCGCGCAATCGACAGCCCCGGTGGACAGTCGATCAAGCCATCGCCCCACACAGTGGACGTCAGCACGCCCGAACCCTGATTGGCGAACAATTCCAGTTCGCCCTCCTCGTTGATCTTGGCGCGTAAAAATTCGTTGCGCTTGTCCGCCTTCAGGCGTTCAAAGCTGGCCGGCAGCTTGTAGCTGCGCGGCGCCAGATTGCCGGCCACGCCTTGCAGGCGCAGGATGAAGGGACGCACGAACAGCAAGAACGTGACAAAGCTCGACACGGGATTGCCGGGCAAGCCGACGAAGAACGCCTGATTAACTTCGCCAAACGCCAGCGGCTTGCCCGGCTTGACGGCGATCTGCCACATGTTCAGCCGCCCTTCCGCTTCCACGGCCGGCTTGATATGGTCTTCCTCGCCCACCGACACGCCGCCCGAGGTGATGATCAAATCATTGCCCTGGGCCGCCTGGCGCAGCACGGCTTTTGTCGCTTCCAGGCTGTCTGGCACGATACCCAGGTCGGTGATCTCGCAACCGAGGTTTTCCAGCAGGGCGCGCAAGGTAAAACGGTTCGAGTTGTAGACGGCGCCGGGCGCCAAAGGCTGGCCCGGCATGGCCAGTTCATCGCCCGTAAAAAAGACGGCGACGCGCAGCTTGCGCAGCACCGGCAGCTGCGCCAGGCCGACCGAGGCGGCCAGGCCCATTTCCTGGCTGCGCAGACGCCGGCCAGCAGCAAGGATCTCGCCGCCGGCGCGGATATCCTCGCCCTGGCGGCGCACCCATTCACCCGCCTGCGGCACGTGGTTTACCGTCACCACGGCGTCAAGCACGCTGCACTGCTCCTGCATCACCACGCAATCGGCGCCGTCCGGCAGCAAGGCGCCCGTAAAAATGCGCGCCGCCGTTCCCGGCTGCAAGGGCTGGCCCACGTGGCCGGCCGCGATGCGCTGCGACACGGGCAAGCTGGCCGCGCCGCTGGCGCAATCGCTCGCGCGCACGCAATAGCCGTCCATCTGCGTATTATCGCGCTCGGGTACGTTCAAGGTCGAGGTCTGGGCCAACGCCAGCACGCGGCCGTTGGCGCGCATGGTGTCGATGTGCTCCACCTCCGTTACCGGGCGCGCCGCGCCCAGCATGAACGCTTGCGCCTCGGCCACCGACAACAGGGGTTTTCGTACAGTGCTGGTGTCTGTCATTGCAGTGGCGCTCATTACAAGCCCGTGGCGGCGCTGATATACGCCTTCATTTTCTCGACATCGGTATCCATCACGATGAACTTTTGCGGCAAGTCTTCGATGTTTTCGAAGCCCGCTGGCCGTTCGGCGTCCACGCCCAATGCATCGAGGATGGTTTCGTTGAACTTGGCCGCCAGCGCCGTTTCCAGCACGATCATCGGCACATTCGGCTCCAGGTGCTCGCGCGCCACCTTGATGCCGTCGGCCGTGTGCGTATCGATGATGATGCCGTAGTCGTCAGCCACGTCGCGGATGGTGTCGAGGCGGTCCTGGTGCGTGGACTTGCCCGACTTGAAGCCATACTTGGCGACCAGCTTGAACTCGTCGCCATCGCTGCCAGGCTTGCCGGACAAATCAAAACCGCCGTGGCTGTCCACTTTCGCAAACAGCGCACGTACACGCTCGCCGTCGCGGCCAACCAGGTCGTATATGAAGCGCTCGAAGTTCGAGGCCTTCGAAATATCCATCGACGGGCTGCTGGTGTGGTAAGTCTCGGCCGACTTGCGCACGCGGTACACACCTGTGCGGAAAAATTCGTCGAGCACGTCGTTTTCATTCGTCGCCGCCACCAGTTTCGAGATGGGCAAACCCATCATGCGAGCGATATGGCCGGCGCAGATATTGCCGAAGTTACCCGACGGCACCGTAAACGACACTTTCTGTTCGTTGCTGGTGGTAGCCGACAGGTAGCCGCGGAAGTAGTACACGACCTGCGCCACGACGCGCGCCCAGTTGATGGAGTTGACGGTGCCGATCTTTTGTTTCGCCTTGAACGGCAAGTCGTTCGAGACGGCCTTGACCATATCCTGGCAGTCGTCGAACACGCCTTCGACGGCGATGTTGTAGATGTTCGGGTCTTGCAGGCTGAACATCTGCGCCGTCTGGAAGGCGCTCATTTTCTTGTGCGGCGACAGCATCAAGACGCGGATGCCCTTCTTGCCGCGCATCGCGTATTGGGCCGCGCTGCCCGTGTCGCCCGACGTGGCGCCGAAAATATTGAGTTCGGCGTCATGCTTGGCCAGCGTGTATTCGAACAGATTGCCCAGCAACTGCATGGCCATATCCTTGAAGGCCAGGGTCGGGCCGTTCGACAGCGCCTGCAGCATCAGCGTGGTCTGTCCACCCTTGACGCTATTTTCTTCGAGCACGCGCAGCGGCGTGATGTCGGCCGCGTTTTCACCGGCGCGGACGTTTTTGTAGACGGCCTTGGTATAGGTTTTCGCCGTCAATGCCTTCAAATCCGCAGCCGGGATATCGGTGGCGAATTTCTTCAGGATTTCGAATGCCAGGTCGGCATACGACAATGTGCGCCAGGCATTGAGCTCGGCACCAGTGACTTGCGGGTAATGTTCTGGGAGATACAGTCCGCCATCGGGGGCCAGTCCGCCCAGAAGGATGTCGGAAAATTGCTGCAAAGATGACTGTTGCGACTGCAATGGCGCTTTATCAGCGCGGGTAGACACGTAGTGCATAAATTTGAAGAGTCCAGTTGAGCTGAGTGCGGTTGATCATGAATTGCAGCGGATATTATAGTGCTACAGGCTACCCAAGGCGAATCGCATGCGCAAGCAGCCGTGCTGAGCGGCGCGCTTGTTGCCAAACAGCAGCGCCTGGCAAGGCTGACATCGTTTAAAAGCATTGCACTTTTGAAATTTGTTTGACCAGATCAACGCGCTGCATAAAGGATGCGCGCCCATGCTGGTGTGCGCGCGCGATTTGCGCCACACTCGTCCTTGTCGGCCGCAGTGCGGCCATTCATGGAACCGGCCATGTCGCTGAGTAAAAAACCGTATCTGCAAAGTGCCACGCTGCGCCCTGACGCCGTCGTCGACCTGGACAACTATCCGTTCACCATCCCCGCTATCCGCGAATTCGTGCGCATGGATTTTCATCGCGACGTGACGTTTTTTGTCGGTGAAAATGGCAGCGGCAAGTCGACCATGCTCGAAGCGCTGGCCGTGGGGTTGGGCTTGGGCAAGGATGGCGGCACGCGCAATGTGCGCATCGCCGTGCCATCGGACCAGGAATCGCTCTTGCATGCGCATCTGCGCCTGAGCAAAAGCTACAAGCAGCCGGACGACAGTTATTTTTTGCGCGCCGAGAGTTTTTTCAATGTCGCCACCTATATGGATGACATGCCTGAATACCTGGGCAGCTACGGCGGCAAGTCGCTGCATGCGCAATCGCACGGCGAAGCGTTCATGGCGACCTTGATCAACAAGCTGAGGGGCAAAGGCCTGTATCTGCTCGACGAGCCCGAGGCAGCCCTGTCGCCCAGCCGCCAGATGGCAGCCCTGTCGGTGATCCACCAGCTGGTGCGGGATGACTCGCAGCTGATCATCGCCACCCACTCACCCATCCTGCTGGCCTACCCGAACGCGAAAATCCTGATGTTTAGCGGCGGCGGCATCCACGAAGTGGCGTACGAAGACACGGAACACTACGCCGTGACGCGCGATTTCCTCGATCACTATCCAAGAAGGCTGGAGCAGCTGTTTGAGGAGGAGTGAAGTTGGTGGCTGAGGTGGTGATGTCGGCTTACGCCCTGCGGGCTAAGCCGACCTACGCCGACCGTGGCGTATCGTAGGTCGGATTAGCGCTGCGCGCGTAATCCGACACCACCATCAGCACATCAACAAGCGGCGTGATTCACCGTGATGACGTGCACGGCAAGGCCACCCAAGGACGTTTCCTTGTACTTGTCTTGCATGTCTGCACCCGTCTGGCGCATGGTTTCTATGACCTCATCAAGGCTGACGAAGTGCGTGCCGTCACCCTTCAGCGCCAGCGAGGCGGCCGTGATGGCCTTCACTGCGCCCATGCCATTGCGCTCGATGCAGGGGATCTGCACCAGGCCGCCGATCGGGTCGCAAGTCATGCCCAGATGGTGCTCGATGCCGATTTCAGCCGCGTTCTCGATCTGTTCATTCGTGCCGCCCAGCGCGGCCACCAGGCCGGCCGCCGCCATGGCGCACGCCACGCCCACTTCGCCCTGGCAGCCTACTTCGGCGCCCGAGATCGAGGCATTACGTTTGCACAGCATGCCAATGGCCGCTGCCGTCAGCATGAAACGGCGCACGCCGCCCACAGGGTCGCTGGGTCGGCAATCATGCGCGTAATAGCGCAGCACGGCCGGGATGATGCCGGCGGCGCCGTTGGTCGGTGCCGTCACGACGCGCCCACCGGCCGCGTTTTCTTCGTTGACGGCCATCGCGTACAGGCTGACCAGATGCACGGCATCGTGCGGCAAGTCGTTGGCGCGGTTGTCCGACGCTTTCGTCTCCTGCGCCAGACGCCATAATTTGGCGGCGCGGCGCTTGACGTTCAAGCCGCCCGGCAAATTGCCCGTCGCTTCCAGGCCGTGCGCGATACAGTCGCGCATGACGTGCCAGATGCGGTCCAGGCCTTCATTGAGTTCCGTCTCGCTGCGCTTGACGCACTCGTTGGCACGCAGCATTTCCGGGATCGACAGACCACTTTCCACGCCATGCGCGAGCAGCTGCTCCATGGTGTCGAAGGGAAAGACGACCGGCGCTTTGGCGGCCAGTTCCACTTCGCCTTGCGCCCGGCCCGCAGCATGCCCTTCGCCCTCTGCACGGATAAAACCGCCGCCAATCGAGTAAAACACCTTGTCGACGCGGCTGCCATCGGCCAGTATCAGGGTAAAGCGCATGCCGTTCGGGTGTTCGGGCAAAGAGACATCCTTATGCCAGATCAAGTTCGTCGCTGCCGTAAACGGCACCACGTGCGTACCCAGCAGCGCGACCTCACCGGCCGCATCGATGGCGGCCAGCTTGCTGTCGACGGCATCGGGCGCCACGTCTTGCGGCGTTTCGCCCATCAAGCCCAGAATGACGGCCTTGTCTGTGGCATGACCCACGCCCGTCAGCGCCAGCGACCCATACAAGGCTGCCTCGACGCCCACTACCTGGTCCAGCGAACCGTATTCGACCAGAAAACGCCGCGCCGCCGCCATCGGCCCCACAGTGTGGGAACTCGACGGCCCGATGCCGATCTTGAACAAGTCAAATACGCTCATATCCATGTAGTGTCTCTTTATATTGGTATTTTTTTATTAATTATTGTGCAATCTTCAGGCAGCTTTGGCGTGCTGCCCTGCGTCGACATTGGCCAACATATCGGTGACCATCTGCTCGACGCCGATCTGCGCTTTCCAACCCCAGTCTGCGCTGGCCTTGCTGTCGTCGAGACTTTGCGGCCAGCTGTCGGCGATGGCCTGGCGGCTGTCCGGCTTATAGCTGATCTTGAAGTCCGGCACCGTACGCACGATGGCTTTTGCCAGCTGCTCGGGGTTGAACGACACGCCCGCCACATTGTAGGACGAACGGATCTTGATCGATGCCGCCGGCGCATCCATCAGTTCAATGGTGGCGCGGATGGCGTCGGGCATGTAAATCATCGGCAAGGTGGTGTTCGCATCGAGGAAACATTCATAGCGCTCACCGCGCAAGGCTGCATGGAAAATGGCGATGGCGTAATCGGTGGTACCGCCGCCCGGAGGCGATTTATAACTGATGATGCCCGGGTAGCGGATGCTGCGCACGTCCACACCATACTTGTTGAAGTAATACTCGCACAGGCGTTCGCCGGCCAGCTTGCTGATGCCGTACATCGAAGTCGGGTCCATCACCGTCATTTGCGCGGTGTTCGCCTGCGGCGTGTTCGGACCGAAAGCGGCGATCGACGATGGCCAGAAGATGCGCAAGGGTTTGCCCGCGACACCGCGTTCGCGCGCCAGTTCCAGGATATTGAGCAAGCCATCCATGTTCAGGCTCCAGGCCTTCAATGGCGCCGCCTCGCCCGTGGCCGACAGCATGGCCGCCAGCTGGTAGACCTGGGTGATATGCTCGTCGGCGATGATTTTCGCCAAGCCGTCCTTATCCAGTACGTTCAATTGCGCGTAGCGCTTGGCCTGGTACAGATTGTTTGTGCCGATATCGCTGGCGATGACGTTGTCCGCGCCGTGCTGCAGCGCCAGCGCGCCCACCAACTCACTACCGATTTGGCCGTTTGCGCCGATGACTAAGATGCGTTCCATGCTATGTCCCTGAATTCTTATTAATTAGTAGTGGTAGTGGTCGTAGTGAGCAGGCCCAGTTCCTGGCCGGCCTGCTCGAAGGCGGCCAGCACTTGCACCAGCTGTTCTCGCGTGTGCGCAGCGGACAGCTGCACGCGCACGCGGGCCTGGCCCATCGGTACGACCGGGTAAAAGAAACCGGTCACCAGCACGCCCAGCTCATACAGGCGGGCGGCGAATTTTTGCGCCACGGGAGCATCGAACAGCATCACCGGCACGACCGGATGGGTGCCCGGCTTGATGGTAAAGCCGATGCGCTCGATTTCGCTGCGGAAGAAAGCCGTGTTTTCATGCAGGCGGTCGCGCAGTTCGGTCGATTTGGCCAGACGCTCCAATACCGACAGCGAGGCGCCGGCGATCGATGGCGCCAGGGTGTTCGAGAACAGATAAGGGCGCGATTTCTGGCGCAGGGTGTCGATGACTTCCTTGCGCGCCGCAGTAAAACCGCCCATGGCGCCGCCCAGGGCCTTGCCCAGCGTGCCCGTGATGATGTCGATGCGGCCCATCACATTGTGGTGTTCGTGCGTGCCGCGGCCCGTCGCGCCCATGAAGCCGGAAGCGTGGCATTCGTCGATCATCACCAGCGCGCCATACTTGTCAGCCAAGTCGCAGATCTTGTCGAGTTGCGCAATCGTGCCATCCATCGAGAACACGCCATCCGTGACGATGACCTTATGGCGCTTGCCGGCGGCAAGCGCCGCTTGCAATTGCACTTCCAGATCGGCCATGTCGTTGTGTGCATAGCGGTAGCGGCCAGCCTTGCACAGGCGGATGCCGTCGATGATGGAAGCGTGGTTCAGCGCGTCCGAGATGATGGCGTCGTTTTCATCGAACAGGGGCTCGAACACGCCGCCGTTGGCGTCGAATGCGGCCGCGTACAAAATCGTGTCCTCGGTGCCCAGAAATGCGGAAATCGCCTGTTCCAGTTCCTTGTGCACGGTTTGCGTGCCGCAGATGAAGCGCACGGACGACAGGCCGTAGCCGTATTTTTGCGTGGCGGCAATAGAGGCTTGCTGCGTCTGCAGATCGCCGGACAGGCCCAGATAGTTGTTGGCACACATATTAATCAGGGTACGGCCATCGTCGCATACCACTTCGGCGCCCTGGCGCGAGGCGATCACGCGCTCGGGCTTGTACAAGCCCTGCTGGCGCAATTGATCGAGATTCTGTTGCAGACCGCTGAAAAAGGTGTTCTTCGCTTGCTCGCTCATGATGATCCTTGTGTGTCCCTGTTGTATCGGTGGTATCCGGGTGACCTCAGCGGCCATAGGGGAACAGCAGCCGCTTGACCGGTGCGCGCAGTATGCTGTACCGTGAAGCGCTGTTTGAAGTCTACACGTTTCCGTGCCTTTCCTCAAAATCCACTATGTCGAACTGAAATTCAATATAGTGGATATTACCCAAGCCTACTGAACTTTGCAAGCCACCTGCCGATGAAAACCAGCATTTCGACCAATTCTCCACCCGAAGTGGGTGCAACACTGCAACGGCTGCGCCTGGCGCGCGGCCTGACACTGGAAGATTTGTCGCGCATCGCGGGCGTCTCGAAGTCCATGCTGTCGCAAATCGAGCGCGAAAAAGCCAATCCCACCATCGCCATCACGTGGCGACTGGCCAACGCCCTGGGGGTACAGATCGGCGAATTACTCTCCAACGCAGAAAAAACCGTGGAAACCATCCGCATCACGGACGCCCACGAAACCCCCACCCTGCCCGGCGACCATGCGGGCTACGTGCTGCGCATTCTGGGGCCGATGGAACTGGCCGGCAAATACGAGTGGTATGAAGTGACCCTGGCGCCGGGCGGGGAACTGGCGTCGCAGCCGCATGACCCGGGCACCACCGAGCATTTGACAGTGATCCACGGCAACCTGGAACTGGAAGTAGGCATGGCGAAGAAAAAAGTCAAAAATGGCGGCACGGCGCGCTATCCGGCGGACCAGCCGCATACTATCCGGAATCTGGGCAAGACCGAAGGCAAGGCCTTACTCGTGGTCATCCACCGATAAGCCTCGCCAGCAACTGCGTCAATTCGGCATCGTTCGGCATCGACGTGGGCGGCCTCGATCATTTAAGCTTTCAGTCGATGTCTGAAAAGGGGCTGCTGGCACGCATCGCGCCTTGGCATCGGACGTAAAAAAGCGCGGGCCAACTGCACCCGCGCTTTTCAAGACAGAAAGATGAGCAGATTACTGCGCCGCCACCTTGGCTGGCTCCGCCACTACCGGCGTCATCTTCAGCGAACGGCTGAGGAAGCCCCAGCGATCGGCCACTTCTTCGATCTGCTTGGTCGTCGGCTTGCCGGCGCCATGGCCGGCCTTGCTGTCGATGCGGATCAGTACCGGTGCCGCGCCGCCTTGCGCTGCCTGGGCAGCGGCAGCGAACTTGAAGCTATGGGCCGGCACAACGCGGTCGTCGTGGTCGGCCGTGGTGATCATGGTAGCCGGATAGCAACCGCCCGCCTTCAGGTTGTGCAGCGGCGAGTATTTCACCAGTGCCTTGAACTGCTCGGCGTCATCGGACGAGCCGTAGTCAGGCACCCAGCCCCAGCCCACGGTGAACTTGTGGAAGCGCAACATGTCGAGTACGCCCACTTGCGGGATGGCCGCAGCGAACAAATCCGGGCGCTGCGTCATGGCCGCGCCCACCAGCAAGCCACCATTGCTGCCGCCGCCGATCGCCAGCTTGGATGGCGAGGTGACTTTGTTGTCCACCAGCCACTGCGCGGCGCCAATAAAATCGTCGAACACGTTTTGCTTGTTCAGCTTGGTGCCAGCCTGATGCCAGGCTTCGCCATATTCGCCGCCACCACGCAGGTTGGCCATCACATAGACGCCGCCCATTTCCACCCAGGCAAGATTGGCCACGGAGAAGCTTGGTGTCAGCGAAACGTTGAAGCCGCCATAGCCGTACAAATAGGTCGGATTCGTGCCATCGAGCTTCATGCCTTTTTTCGAGACGATGAACATCGGCACCTTGGTGCCGTCGCGGCTGGTGAAGAATTGCTGGCGCGTTTCAAAGGCGTTGGGATCGAAATCGACCTTTGGCTGGCGGTACATCGTGCTCTTGCCCGACTTCATATCGTAGCGGTAGATGGTCGCTGGCGTGGTAAAGCTGGTGTAGGAGTAGAACGTTTCCGTATCGCCACGTTTGCCCGCAAAGCCACCGGCCGAACCGATGCCCGGCAACGCCACTTCACGCACCAGCTTGCCCTTCAGGTCGACGATCTTAATTTGCGTTTGCGCATCTTTCAGGTAGTCGAGCACCAGCTGATTGTTGATCAGGTTGACGGCAACGAGGGTTTCCGCGCTTTGTGGCACGATTTCCTTCCAGTCGGAAGGCAGAGGTTTGCGCGTGTCGATGGCAATGACGCGCGATTTCGGCGCATTCTTGTCCGTCTTGAAGAAAAATACCGGGCCGTCATTGTCGATGAAGGCATACGCAGCGTCGAACGCTTCGAGCAAGCCTACCACCTTGGCGTTCTTCTGGCGCAAGTCCTTGTAAAAGACACGGTTCTTGCGTTCCGTACCCTGTGTGGCCGTGATGATCAGGTAATTGCCGTCGTCGCTGACGGTGCTGCCACCAAATGCCCATTCTTTCTGGTCAGGACGTTCGAAGACCAGCACGTCATCGCTTTGCGGCGTGCCGATTTTGTGAAAATACAATTTCTGGAAGTAATTGATATCGGCCAGCTTGGTCGCTTCGTTTGGCGCGTCATAGCGGCTGTAGAAGAAACCCTGGTTATCCTGGGTCCACGAAGCGCCGGAGAACTTGGCCCACTTGATGTGGTCCGTCAAATCCTTGCCCGATTCGATGTCGCGCACTTTCCACTCGTTCCAGTCGGAACCGGAAGCGGACGTGGCATAGGCCAGGTATTTGCCATTCGGACTGATCGAGGTACCGGCCAGCGCCACCGTGCCATCGCTGGACAGGGCATTCGGGTCCAGCAGCAGACGCGGTTCGTCCGTCAGTTTTTTAACCGTGTACAGCACGGCCTGGTTTTGCAAGCCGTCGTTGCGGCTGTAGAAGTAACGCCCGCCCTGCTTGCTTGGCGTAGAAAAACGCTCATAGTTCCACAGCTTGGTCAGGCGCTGCTTGATCGTGGCGCGCTCGGCGATGGTGCCCAGATACGACTGTGTCAACTGGTTTTGTGCCGTCACCCACTCGCCCGTCTCTGCGCTGTTGGCATCTTCCAGCCAGCGATAGGGATCAGCGATGGTGGTGCCGAAATAGCTGTCTTGCTGGTCGACTTTTTTGCTGACCGGATACTTCACGGGAGCGCTATCGCCGGCTGGGCACGATTGCGCCATGGCATTGCCAGCAAAAGCGGCCAGCAAGCTCAATATGAGGGTTGTACTACGTAATTGCATGGGTGGTTGTCTCATTGTTGGATGTCGAAGAAAGCAAGCCGCTCAAACGTACGACGCGGCTGCCCATGTTGACTTTCGCCAAGAGAAATCATAGCGCGGATTGACACTTTTAAAGCACAGTTATCTGCTGGATTTGCCGTCTTTTGTTTGGGGAAATGCGGTGAACTACCGTCACAAATTACTGTATTGGCGAGAATTGGCACACTGACGGACAGGCAAGAAACATTATCAAAAGCAAACCCGTTTCATCAAGCCGTCATAAATCTTCGTTACCATGATCAATATGTTCATGGCCCGTCCAGAGGCCGTGCCGCCACATCCTCCTATGCACACTCTCGCCCTCCCTTCCGCCACCGCCGCGCCGCCCGGCGCGATACCATCGAATATAGCTTACCTGAAGCCACATTCTGCCTCCATGTCCATCGAGGCAACAAATGCCTTGCACGAGATTCTGGCAGGGCGCAAGCTCAGCGCCCTGTTCCAACCCATCATCCACATGCACAGCGGCGACATCATCGGCTACGAAGGCTTGATACGAGGGCCTTCGGATAGCCCCCTGCACGCGCCGATGAATCTGTTCAAGGTGGCGCGCGCACATGGGCTGACGCTGGAAGTGGAACATCTGTGCCGGCAAGTGGTGCTCGAGCGCTTTGCAGAACTGCAACTGCCAGGGAAATTGTTTCTTAATGTCAGCCCTGAATGCTTGCTGCTGCGCAATGCGCGCCATGGAGAAACCCTGGGATACATCGAGCACATCGGCATCAACCCGGACCGCGTCATCATCGAGCTGACGGAAAACCAGCCCACCTACGATTACGAACTGATGCGCGAAGCGGTGCTGCATTACCGCAACATGGGTTTCCAGATAGCCATCGACGACCTGGGCGAAGGCTTTTCCAGTCTGCGGCTGTGGTCAGAATTGCGCCCTGAATACGTGAAAATCGATATGCATTTCATTCAGGGCATCAATAATGACCCGGTAAAACTGCAATTCGTGCGCTCGATCCAGGAAATCGCGGAAAAGTCAGGCACCCTGGTGATCGCCGAAGGTATCGAGGCACAAACGGAATTGCTGGTCTTGCGCGACCTGGGCGTGGCGTTCGGACAAGGCTATCACCTGGGCCGACCGAATGCAGTACCGGCGCGCGCCCTGCCGGCCGAAGTGCTACAGGCGCTGGGGCGCAATGGCGTAGCCGTGTATCCACAGCGCAGCAGCCTTGAAAAGAACGGCGCCAGCATCCGCAAGCTGCTGCACCAGGTGGCCGCCGTTTCGCCCGAGAAAAACAATAACGAGGTGTACCAGATCTTCCTGAAGGAACCGAAGCTGATGATCATTCCCGTCGTCGACAATGGCGTGCCGCTAGGCCTGATCAGTCGCTTCGTGATGATCGACCACTTCGCCCGCCCCTACCAGCGCGAACTGTACGGCAAGAAATCGTGCAGCCTGTTCATGGATGCCACGCCCCTGATTGCCGACCACGAGACGAGCTTGCAGGAACTCAGCTACACCATGGTGCAGTCCGACGCCCACCATCTGTTCAACGGTTTCATCATTACCGAACAGGGCCGCTACCTGGGCATGGGCACGGGTCACGACCTGATGCGCGAAATCACGCAGATGCAGATCAATGCGGCGCGTTATGCCAATCCGTTGACGCAACTGCCCGGCAACGTGCCCATCAACGAGCATATCGACCGTTTACTGCACAGCGCCGCCCGTTTCTGGGTCTGCTATTGCGACCTCGACCACTTCAAGCCCTTCAACGATGTGTATGGCTACCGCAAGGGCGACGACGTGATCCAGTTGACGGGGGAAATCCTCAGCAGCCATTGCGACCCGAACCGCGACTTCATCGGCCACATCGGCGGCGACGATTTCATGATTTTATTCCAGAGCGAAGACTGGGAAGTGCGCTGCCAGGCCATACTCGAGCATTTTGCTACCGCCATCCTCGCCTATCACAGCACGGGAGACTGCGAACGGGGCGGCTACATCAGCGAAGACCGGCAGGGGAAAAAAGTGTTTTATTCATTGATCAGCTTATCGTTGGGCGTCATCAAGGTCGGGGCGCACCAGTACTACACGCACCATCAGATTGCCACCCAGGCGGCCGAAGCGAAGAAGCAGGCGAAGAAGATCCACGGCAACAGCTTGTTCCTCGACCGGCGCCAAGGCACGGGCATGGCGAGCCTGGGGCCTTAAGCGGGAAAATTGCGGTATTGCTCGATGAACTCACGCTCATGCGCGCACCGGCGCTGGACGTCAGTGGCGCGGCGGCGGCGGAAAGCGACCCTGCTGCCATTGCCGCACCCGCTGTTGCGCTTCCTGCAACTGTGCCGGTTCCAGCCTGGCGGCCGCCGCTTCCCTGGCCATGGCCGCCGCGCTATCGCCGCTCTCGGCCGCCAGCGCCAGCCACATGTAGCCGCACAGCAAATCCTTTGCCACGCCGCGCCCGCTGTTATACATGCCGCCCAGGTTGTATTGCGCCAGCGCATAGCCCTGGCTGGCCGCGCGCGCATACCATTGCACGGCCAGGCTATCGTCTGGCGGCACGCCATGGCCATTCGCATACATGACGCCCAGATTGTTTTGCGCGCTGACATCGCCCTGCTCGGCGGCCGTGCGATACCAGCGCACGGCACAGACATCGTCGCGTTGCATGCCCTGGCCATTGGCATACATCACACCGAGGTTGAACTGCGCATTCGGCGCGCCCTGGGCCGCCGCCCTGGCATACCAGTCCAGCGCCTGGCGCCAATCGCGGACGATACCGCGCCCGCCCGCATACATGCCACCCAGATTGTATTGCGCCATGCAATGGCCCTGCAGGGCGGCGCGCCGGTACCAGAGCACGGCGCGCGCCTCGTCCATGCCCACGCCCTGGCCGTGCGCCAGCATCAAGCCGAGGTTGAACTGGGCATCGGCATCGTCCTGCTCGGCCGCCCGCTGCAGCCACGCATAGGCACGCAGTTGGTCGGGCGCCACGCCCAAACCTTGCGCATACGCCACGCCGAGTTGCCGCTGCGCCATAGCCAAGCCTTGGGCAGCGGCTTGGCGAAACCAGGCCAGCGCCTGTGCATCGCTTTGCGCCACGCCCTGCCCACGCTTGTAGATCAGCCCCAGATTGAGCTGCGCCTGCGCATCGCCCTGCAAGGCTGCCTTGCGGAACCAGGCCAGGGCCAGCGCATCGTTCTTTTCCGCGCCCAGCCCCTTTGCATACGCTACACCGAGCAAGAATTGCGCGCTGGCCATGCCCTGCTCGGAGGCGCGGTAAAACCATGCCAGAGCCAACTCGTCGCTCTGCAGTACCCCGCGCCCATTGCGGTACATCTGCCCCAGGTTCTGCTGGGCTGCAGCATCGCCCTGGACGGCCGCACGGCGAAACCACAACACGGCGTCTGCATCACTCTGCGCCACGCCCCTGCCATGGTAATACAGGGCGGCCAGTTGGTTCTGCGCGAAAGCCAAGCCTTGCAAAGCGGCAAGGCGTAGCCAGGCGAAGGCGCGCGCATCGTCTTGCGCCACACCCTCGCCCTTCTTGTACAGCAATCCCAGGTTGAACTGGGCGTAGGCATTACCCTGCTCGGCAGCCGTGCGAAACCAGATATACGCCTGGTGCTTGTCTCTGGCAGTATGGTGCTTGTCCATGTGCGCCCCCATCGACATCGCGCTTGCCAGCAGAGCGCGCAAAGCGGCGGCCCAGGGCGGCGAAATCACGTGTTGCCTAAATTTTAAATTCGATGCGCGGGAAGGACTTGAGCAGGCTCAAAAAAGATAATAAAATTATATCGCTTTGATGAGCCCGCCTTGATGCCAAAAGAGGGCTTGCACGCCAGAACAGGCGGGCGGCGGACATTAGGAGCGCGCGGGGTGCTTTTGCAAAAATTGCGGCACTTTCGCGGCCGCCAGCTTGTTCAGCGACACCAGCAAGTCGGCGTCGACATCGGCGATGCCGTAATTGCTGCGCAAATGGCGGCCGATATGGATCAGCACTTGCGCCGCCACTTCGGCATCGGACTCGGCTCTGTGGGCGGCGCTCTTGAAGGCGATGCCCAGCTGGCTCGACAGCAAGCCCAGCTTATAGCTGGCCAAGCCCGGAAACACGCGACGCGACAGTTTCAAGGAACACACGAGCGAGCGGTGCGCGGGCGTCAGGTTCAGTCTCGCGCTTTCCGCGCGCAGGAATTTTTCATCGAAGCTGGCATTATGCGCCGACAAGGCATCGCTACCGATGAACTCCAACAGCTGCGGCAGCACCTCGGTCACGGGCGGCGCCTTGTCCACCATGGCCTGCGTGATACCCGTCAAACCCGTGATGAACGAAGGAATACGCGCATTGCAATTGATCAACGTCACATAGCGGTCCGTGATCCGCCCGTCCTCGATGCGCAAGGCAGCCACTTCGGTGATGCGGTCGCCCATATCGGGTGACAATCCAGTCGTCTCGAAGTCGATCATGACGATCGGTTTGTCAAACACATGCATGGGATGCTCTTTCGTAGGTGCAACGATAAGTGTCTCGATAAAATGCGCAGGGCAAGGCGCGGCAACGCCGCCACGCACACGCCACCCGCATTTTATCAGCCGAACTTGCGCACGGCGTCCAGCGCGAGTCCGGCGCCGATACTGCCGAACCGGTCGCCTTCGACCTTGCGCGCGGCCGGTACCAGGGCAGCGATCTTTTCGCGCAGCAAGCGCACGCCGGAAGAGCCGCCCGTGAAGAACACGGTGTCGACGGCTTCCGGCGCTACGCCGGCGTCGCGCAGCAAACGCAGCACGGTTTCTTCCACGGAACCACACAGGTGAGCGATGGCATCGTCGAATTGCACACGTTTGAGCAACAGGCTGTGCGCGGGCGACAAACGCTCGAGCTCCAGCTGCACTTCGGCCGCGTCGGACAGGGCAATCTTGCCCTCTTCCACTTTCATGGCCAGCCAGTGGCCGGCACGCTCGTCGATCAGCTTTTGCAGACGTTTCACTTTGTCTTGCTCGCGTGCATCGCGGCACACGTCGGCCAGCTGCACCCAGATTTTCTTGGTGTACGCCAGGTTGATGGTGTGCCAGGTAGCCAGGTTGAAATAATAACTGGAAGGCACTTCGCTATTGTTATGCAGACGGCTGCCGTAGCCGAGCAAAGGCATGACGGACGACAAGCTCAGGTATTTATCGAAGTCCGTGCCACCGATATGCACGCCGCCGGTGGCGAGGATGTCGTCGCGCCGTTCGGCTTTTTTCGCCCGCTGCGGCGACAGCCTGACCAGCGAAAAATCGGACGTACCACCACCGATGTCGGCGATCAGTACCAGTTCTTCCTTGTCAATTTGCGACTCATAGTCGAAGGCGGCAGCAATCGGCTCGAACTGGAAGGCGACATCCTTGAAACCCACGGAACGGGCCACTTCAGCCAGCGTATCCTGGGCCAGCTGGTCGGCCTGCGCATTGTCGTCGATAAAGAAGACGGGACGGCCGAACACGGCCGACGAGAACTCGCGGCCAGCCGATTGCTCGGCGCGGCGCTTCACTTCGCCAATGAATTGCGCCAGCAACATGCGAAATGGCAGCGCGCGCCCGCCCACTTCCGTCTGGCCATCGATGAGACTGGTACCCAGCAAGCTTTTCAGCGAGCGCATCAATCGCCCCTCGTAACCGGCCAAATAGCCGGCCAGCGCCGCGCGGCCAAAGCTGACTTCCTCGTCCTCCGCATTGAAGAAGACGACGGACGGTAAGGTCGTCTTGCCATCTTCCAGGCCGAGCATGGTGCTCTGCCCGGGACGTGCCCAGCCTACCGTGGAATTTGACGTGCCGAAATCGACGCCGCAAGCATTGGCCATGTCGACCCTTCCCTGAATAAAGGGGCGTTATCTTATCAGAAGGCAGGCCATAGCACCAGAAAAATACTTGCGCCACGAGCAAGGCAGCAAGCTTGCTTTACGTCAAGTAGCTACGGCGCACAACAGCGACTCTTGTGCAAGGTCCGCCGGAAAACCCGGCAAGCGACCGGCGCAGCGCCATAGAGCGCGCAGCATCGAGGCATGATGGCCGCCGCCTGAAAGAAAAAACCCCGCATCGCTGCGAGGTTTTTCACTTCCAGGGCCAGGCAATCAAGCAAAAAGCTTACCCTTGAGCATATTCAAGCCCTGGCTGACGAGGTCATTGCCTTCTGGTACTTGACCGTTCGGCGTCAGCATGTCGATCAACTGGGGCAGCAAGGCTGCCAGGCCGCCCGATGCCGCATCCGGCGCCACGCCCGCTTTTTCAGCGATCTGGGTAATAGTATCGGCGCCCAGCGCATCCTTAATTTGGTCACCGGAGACGGGCGCATTGGCGCCGCTACCGATCCAGCTGGCCACCTGGTCGCCCAGGCCGCTTTCCTGGAATTTCTGCAGCAGGCCCGGCAAGCCGCCATGCTGGTTGACCAGATCCATCACGCTGGCCAGCAATCCGGCTGACGTTTCCCCATCCGCGCCCGGCTTGCCCAAGGCGCTCATTGCCTGTCCTGCAAGTTGATTTAGAAAACTCATCGTACTCTCCTGAAGGCTATCGATTCGTGCCGCGTGACTGCGGCGTCCGGCATGGCGCAGACCATTCTCCACCACGGAAATAATTGCACTATAAATAATACAAAGACTATAATGACGATTTGGCGGCGAGCACCTGGACGGCCTCACTGCCGCGTCGCCCACCACCATCATATTGAGTTCGGCACAACATGCAAGCGTCAATGTTCGGCAGCCCACCCATGTGGGCGCGCTCTTTTATGCCAGCCCTTATGCCAACCCTCTTGCCAGCCATCTAGCGACTGGCATGCCACCCGCCATGAGGCCCTATTGGACACGCCGTTGACCCTGCCCAGCATTTGCTGGCCCCTGCAAGCGAGTACTGGCCATCTTGCCGTCACCAGCACCCACATCACGGGCCACTTTCACGCCGGCGCGGGCGAAGACGCCATCGTGCTGTGCGCCCTGCTGCCGGCCGGTAAATTTCGCAATGGCGCGGCGCGCCACTGGTGCCGCACACATCAATGCTACTGGGGCACGCAGGCCGACCTGGCCGATAAGCTGGCAACGCAGCTGCTGCGTTGCCGCCAGCATGCCAGCCCCATGGGCTATATGCTGTATCCGCCGCTGTTCGACCCCGCCCGCTTTCATGCCAGCACCTTGCGCCTGGGGCCGGACGGCTTGCTGCAACTGCGCGCCAGGGCCGATGACGGCGACGCCCTGATGGCGCACGACACGGCCGCGTTGGCCATCGACTGCCGCGCCCTGCCCGGTATCTTCCCGCCCGACATCGTGCAGCTCAATATCACGCCACCGGCAGCGCATGCCTATGTGGCCGCATTGCAGGCCGGCGCAGCGCTGGACTGCAGCGACTGCACCCGCTGCGGCCATCCGCACCTGGACCTGGGCAGCTTCGCGCTGGCGCCGCACCGGCGCCACAGCTGCGGCCAGTGCGGCCATGACGCCTCGCATAGCGCCACGCCTATCGTCTCGTCGCCGCTGTGGCGCTTGCGCCAATACGCCTTGCGCAACCGCACACGCATCACCGAATGGCTGTGACAGTGCGCGCTGCCATCGTCGGGACTGCGCTGGCAGCGATCCTCGTTCGGTAATATGCACAGGACGTGACGGATTTGTTGCACGCCATCGTTGTGGCGGGTCTGTCAGCACTACAGCAGTCGTGAGTAAGGTGAGTAAGGTGAGTAAGGTAAGTAAAGCAAGATGCAAGGAAGTCCATTTCGGCCTTGGCCACCTTTTCTGTGCTTGACCTGTAGCGGCATCGGGCGCATTTCGTGTTATCGTTAACAACAAGAACCGTCAATGGTGTGTGCAGTGCAGCAGATTTCAGCCATCGCCCAGCACGGCCTGCCCGAATCTCTTACTATATCGCCTTTGCGCAGTTCTTATCGCCCGCAAATACGGCCGGCCATCGCCTCTGGTGGCGCTTGGCCAGCTTCGGCTGGACTTCCGGCCGGGCCACAGCGCCTCTCCACCCAATCATTGTTTACCCGAGCAACTAGAACATGCACGCCTCCGTAGATCCCCTGATACCGCGCATTACCGCGCCTTTTGGCGCCGGCTATGCCGACCTGGCCCTGGCCCTCGGCGGCCTTGCCATCGGCACGGGCGAATTCGCCTCCATGAGCATCTTGCCCGTGGTGGCAGACGACCTGGGCACAAGCTTGCCGCAAATGAGCCACATGATCAGCGCCTATGCGCTGGGCGTGGTCATCGGCGCGCCGCTGATCACGATCTTCCTGGCGCGCATGCCGCGCCGTCTAATGCTGATCTGTCTGATGCTGATGTTCGCTGGAGGCAACTTGCTCAGCGCCATCGCCCCGAACTACGGCTTGCTGGTGGTGGCCCGCTTTGTGGCCGGCATCCCGCATGGCGCGTATTTTGGCGTGGCAGCGCTGGTGGCGGCCGCCCTGGCCGAACCGGACAGGCGCGGCCAGGCCGTGGCGCGTGTCCTGATGGGTTTGACGGTCGCCAATATCTTCGGTGTGCCGCTGGCCACGTATATCGGCCAGACTCTGGGCTGGCGCTCGGCCTTCTTGCTGGTCGTCGCGCTGGGCTTGCTGACCATGCTGATGGTGCGCATCTTCGTGCCCATGGTGGCTGCCGGGGATGCCAGCCCGCGCCGCGAGCTGGGCGTGTTCCGCCGCCTGCAAGTATGGCTGACCCTGCTGATGGTGGCCATCGGCTTCGGTGGCATGTTCGCCGTCTACACCTTCATCACGCCCACCTTGCTGGAAATTACGAAAGTGTCACCCCTCGTCATCTCCATTTTGCTGGCCATCATCGGTGTCGGCATGACCCTGGGTAATTTGATCGGCGGCTGGCTGGCCGACCGCTCGCGCCTGTGGACCATCTTTGGCGTGCTGCTGTGGAACGTGGCCGCGCTGGCCGCCTTCACCTACTCCAGCAGCAATGTCTGGCTGACGGCGATCAACCTGTTCGCCATCGGCGCCGGCATCGCCGTCGCCCCTGCCGTGCAAACACGCTTGATGGACGTGGCCGGCGACGCACAAACGGTGGCCGCCGCCCTCAACCATTCCGCTTTTAACATCGCCAACGCCCTGGGCGCGTGGGCCGGCGGCATCGCCATCGCCATGGGCATGGGTTTGCGCTCGACGGGCTGGGTCGGCGCGATGCTGGCCTGCGGCGGCATCGTCGTGCTGGGTATTTCCGTGCTGGTGGAAAACCGCAGCCGTCACCAAGGCAGCGCCCAAGCGGCATAAGGGTTGCGCCATGCAGCTGCCTGCCAAGGCGGCTGCATGGCGCATCGCCCGTTGCGGCGTTGGCCGCCTCCGCCAGCAAGCCTTGCAGCAATGCCACGCTGCACCATCCCTCGTCAATATTTTCCAGACTGCAGCGCGCGCACGGCCGCTGGCAGATGCCGGCTGTCTGCGCTGCGCGTTTCCGTGCGCCAGTACGGCAACTGAGCACTCATGGGCTCAAGCGTTCAATTCCATCAAATGCAATTAACTTGCAATAGCAAGGTCTGCAAGCTACTATTGCAACCCTATTGCATTGACACCATTGCGCTGCGTCTGCATTCGACGCCAGTACCCCATCCCGCTTTTTAGAGATTTTTATGCGCCATCACGTATTCGCAGCTGCCATGCTGTCTACTAGCCCGCTCGCTTACGCGGCAGAGGACATCACCGTGCAGAGCATCAACGTCCGGGCAGACAAGCCTACGGCCATCGACAACATCGTTGTCGTCGACAATACACAAGCCCAGAACAGGACGCTGGGCGGCATGCTCGAACATGTCTCTGGCGTGCAAAGCAGCGCCTTTGGACCGCATGCGGGCGCGCCGGTAATTCGCAGCCTGAGCGGCAGCCGCGTGCAGATCCTGGAAGATGGCCAGTCCATCCTCGGCATGAATGCGCTCAGTGGCGATATCAATATCGCGTTTGATCCGCTTTTCGTGCGCAGCGTCACCGTCAACAAATCATCCGATAGCGTGCGTTTCGGCGGCAATGCGATCGGCGGCAGCGTCGACGTCGATTCCGGCCTCATTTCCAGGACCATGGAGAGCACGCAAAAGAACCTGGAATTTGTCCTGCGCAAGGGCTACAACGATACCGACGCCCAGGGCTTGCGCATGAACTTCAACGACCAGCAGCACTTCTCGACCAATTTGCAGATGTCGTTCCAGAAAATCGCGCATTACGCTATTGCTGGCAACAGCAAGGCAGGCGTGTGCAACAGCCAGCTATTTCCTGCGCAGGGCGGCGTGAATATTTTTTTATCCGATAGTTGCCAAAAGGAAGCGCGGATCCAGCAGGTCTACAACAAGGCTTCGCAGCCCTTTATCGATCAATTCATGACAGAAAATCCGGACTGGGCGGACGGTGATTTTTCCTTCTACACCAATAAGCCGACGTCCGTCTGGCAGCGCAAGACCTACGTCAACCCGGCTAACCCCGCTTATGTCGCAGGTACGCCATCGATGACCCAGAACAAGATCAACAAGGATGTAACGCCCGATTACCATGGCACCCTAGGCAATAGCTATGCCAGCAATTCCCACTTTGCCGTCGGCAGCACCTATTTTTTCGATCGTGGTTACGTGGCAGTCAGTATCGATACCAAGAATAGCGCGTATGGCGTGCCCGGCTTTTCCATGGAAAACAAGTCTTTCGGCGCGAAGTATGACGCGGCGCTGCCTGTCGGCGTGGTGATACAGCAGGATAAATATGCGCTGGAAGCGCTTCTGCGAGAGCCCGTCGCCTATATTGAAAGCGCGCAACTGCGCGTATCTCGACTGAGCAATGCATCGGCAGAACTTCTTGGCTCTGCCAGGGCGAACGACTACCGGTTCGACACCAGGCAAGCCGAGCTCGTGCTTGCGCACCGGCGCGCAGGGCCCTTGAGCGGCTCGCTTGGCCTGAGCCACAAGGCCAGAGATATTGCCGGTAGCGGCTCGCAACTTTACCTTCCCGATGCAAGCACCATGAGCCGCGCGCTATTCGTCAAGGAAAGCCTGGACTTCGACTGGGCCACCTTCGATGCGGGCTTGCGCCATGAAAAAGTGGAGCACGAGATCCGCAAGAGCGGATTCAAGACCTCGAGAAATGCGAGCAATTCCCAACTCAACGACAAGGCGTTCAGCCTGAACAGCTATAGCCTGGGGGCTTCGGCCAAGCTAGGCCAGCTTTTCGGCGCGAAGCTGCGCTATACCGACTCGGAAAGAGCACCCGATATCAACGAGTTGTATGCAAGCAATCGGCACTATTCGATCCTGGCCCAGGAAGAAGGAAACCAGAACCTCAAGGCAGAACGTGCAAGCAATACCGAACTTACCGGCTTGTTCGGCAATGGCGGCTTCAAGTTGTCGGCAACGGGCTACGTCATGCAGTACGAGAACTATCTCTACCTTGGCCACTCGGGAGCCCAAATGGCAAACCGCCTGCCCTTGAAGTATTGGAAGCAGACCGATACGACGGTCAAGGGATTCGAGCTCGACGTGTCACAGGACGTGCAACTTGGCAACTACGGCAAGCTCAATCTCTCCGCATTTGCCGACCTGGTCAAGAACAAGGCAGACAATCCGGACAAGCTGCGCGCGCATAACGACGGCGAGTATCTGCCCAATATGCCTACCAACCGCTACGGCGCGAATTTGCTGTGGCAAAACAAGGGCTGGAAGGCCAGGGTTTCCAGCACTTACTATGCCAAGCAAAAGTATCTGGGCAAAAGTGTCGGCACGGAAGTGCCGCTCGACTGCTACACCATGCTGAACTTTCAGCTGAGCCGCGAACTCCAGGTGCCCAATTCACCGTTTGCCGGAGTCGAAGTGTTTATCAGCGGCACCAACTTGCTCGATGAAGATGCCAGGGCGCACAATTCGCCACTGAAATACATTGCGCCCTTGCCAGGCCGCAGCTTTCAAATTGGCTTGAGCGCCACGCTTTAAGGCACGCGGGGGCCGCTGTGGTTGCCGTCGCAGCTGACGGCCGCGCCATCGCTGGCGCGCGCCCTGAGGGTCGGACCCTGGACCTGGCTTTTGGGTTCAGCTTAAACCGCACTGTCCCACGGCGCCGACAACCTCACGGCGCAATTGATCAAGCCCACCATCGAGTACGTCTGCGGGAAGTTACCCCACATTTCGCCCGTCACCGGGTGCGTGTCTTCCGACAGCAGGCCCAGGTGGTTGCGCGCCTTTAGCATCGTTTCGAAGATCTTGCGCGCCTCGTCTTTCCTGCCGATGCGCGCCAGGGCGTCGATGCGCCAGAAGGTGCAGATGTTGAAGGTCGTTTCCGGCTTGCCGAAGTCGTCGGGCGCTTCGTAGCGGCGCATGTAGGGGCCGTCGCACAGCGACGCTTCGAGCGCGTCGACGGTAGCGATGAAACGCGGGTCCATCGGGTCGATGAAGTTCACTTCCGCCATCAGCAAGACGGAGGCATCAAGGTCGTGCCCGCCCAGGCTTTCGGCAAACGCCTGACGCTCCTTGCTCCACGCTTCGCGCAGCAGGCGTTCGCGGATCAGCACGGCGCGGCTGTTCCAGTGGTCGGCGCGCTCCGGCAAGCCCAGTTGATGGGCGACCTTGGCCAGGCGATCGCAGGCGGCCCAGCTCATCAGCATGGACGAGGTGTGGACCCGGGCGCGCGTGCGCAACTCCCACATGCCCGCGTCCGGCTGCGCATGCAGCCTGAAAGCCTGGTCGCCCACGGCTTCGAGCGCGGCAAACTCGGCCTTGCCGGCCTGGTGGAACAGACGCTGGTCGAGGAAGGACTGCGCCGCGCCCAGCACGATATTGCCGTAGACATCGTGCTGGAAGTGTTCCTGTGCCTGGTTGCCCACGCGCACGGGACCATTGCCGCGGTAGCCGGGCAAGTGGGCTAGCGTCGATTCCGGCAATTGTTCTTCCAGGCCGATGCCGTACAGGGGCTGGATATGCCCGCCCTTCGAGCGGGCGACGATATTCGTCAGCCAGCGCAGATACTCTTCCATCGTGCCCACTTCGGACAGGCTATTGAGGGCGCGCACGACAAAGAAGGCGTCGCGCAGCCAGCAATAGCGGTAATCCCAGTTGCGGCTGCTGCCCGGCGCTTCGGGGATGCTGGTAGTCATGGCGGCGATGATGGCGCCCGTATCTTCATATAGAGACATTTTCAAGGTGATGGCGGCGCGGATGACCACGTCTTGCCATTCCAGCGGCACGGCCAGGCGGCGCGTATAGCTGCGCCAGTAATTGATGGTATCCTTTTCAAAGATGCGCGCCGTCTCGTCGATGCCGCCGGCCAACGTTTCATCAGGCCCCAGCAAGAAGTTGGCCGTGCCACCCAGCACGAAATACGTTTCGCTCAGCACATAGTTGAGCGAAACATCCGTGTTCAGGCGCAAGGTCTGTTCCGGCCCTACATAGCGGATGTGGTGGCTGCCCTGCGTGATCTGCGGCGCCAGGCGGCCCCAGTCGTAGCGGGGGCGCAAGCGCACCCGGATGCGTACGGCCTGATCGAGCGGACGCACGCGGCGTATCAGCATCAGCGGGCGGAACATGCGGTCACGGCTGAGGAAACGGGGCGCGAAATCGGTGATTTCCACGCCGCGCCCCTCGGTATCGTACAGGCGCGTGCGCAGCACGGCCGTGTTCGGCTCGTAGCATTGCTCGCTGCGCGCGTGGTTTTCAATGTCGATGCCCCACACGCTGCCGTTTTCCGTGGCATCGAGCAAGCGGTTGAAAACGGGGTCGCCATCGAAACGGGGCAGGCAGGACCAGACGACCTGCCCTGCCTGGTCGATCAGGGCGCTGAAGGCGCAATTGCCCACCACGCCGCAGTTGAGGCTAGCCTGGGCGGGCGTGACCGGTGCCGACGCACTCGCTGCGCCAGCGGCGCAAGCGGCCAGGGAGCCGGCAGCGCCGCTGGGCGTGTCATACGCTTGTTGCGGAGATTGCGTCATCATCTGCTCCTTATGAGGATATAGCGGCAGCCAGCAGCGCGGCGCGCAAGGCGCCCGGACTGGCCAGACGCAGGATGGCGGCGCTGGGGCCGCTGCCCACTTTGACGCCCTGCCCACGAACTTGTTGTACAAAGGCAAAACCTGCCTCGTCAGTGGTGTCGTCGCCCGCGAACACGGGCCGGCGGCCGGCGAATGGCGCTTCACGCATGAAGGCGGCGATGGCGCCGCCCTTGTCGCTGGCGGCCGGCTTGGCTTCCACGACCATTTTGCCATGCAACAGCAACAACCCCGGGCACGCTTGCACGGCGGCCGTCATTTCCTGCGAGCACAAATGTTCGAGTTCCGGTGCCAGACGGTAATGCAGGGCGACGGCGCCCCGCTTTTGTTCCACCAGCAAGCCCGGGTGGGCAGAGGCCAGCGCCAGCGCGCGCGCCAGTACGGATGAGACATCGGGCGTAGCGGCCACATGCAGCGCGCCATCGGCGCCGCGCCGCTCCACGCCATGCACGCCCGCCACCGGCAAGAGCAGCGGTGCCAGCATGGCATCGATCTGCGCCACGGGGCGCCCGGAAATGAGCGCCAGCGCGCCGCCATGGCGCTCGGCCAGCAGGGCCAGCGCTTGCACGATGCCCCCTTCCAGGTGCACGCCATCGGGCGTGGGCGCCAGGTCGACCAGGGTACCGTCGAAGTCGAGGAAGACGGCGCTGCCAGGCTTGCTCAGCAGTTGCAGTACGGCGGCGCTATCGTCAGGCATCTGCATCATCAGATCCCCTTGCGCCGCTTGCGGCGGCTATGGGCATCGATCTTGCTCATGACTTTGTCGCGCTGACGCAAACGGGCGGCATCGAGCAGCATGCGCCCGGCCCAGCGGTAGACATTGAAATGTTTGACACGCGCACGCATGCTCTTCATGCGCTCGCGCTGCTCCACGGGCGGCATCGACAGGCCGCGGTACAGGGCCTCGGCGCCTTGCTCGATGTGATATGGATTGATAATCAGCGCTTCATGCAGTTCGCGCGCCGCGCCGGTGAACTGGCTCAAGACAAGCACGCCCATCTCATCGTCGCGCGCGGCGACGAATTCCTTGGCCACCAGATTCATGCCGTCATGCAAGCTTGTCACCATGCACACTTCAGAAGCGCGGAAATAGCGCTGCAAGTCTTCCTGTCCATGCTGCTCGGCTTTCAACAGGATGGGGACATAGCTGCCGCTGCCGAAGCGGCGGTTGATGCGCTCGACCATCTTGCGCACGCGCGCATCGAAACTTTGATATTCGTCTAGCGAAGCGCGGCTGGGGGCGGCGATTTGCACAAAAGTAAAATGGCCAAGCATGCCAGGCTGCTGTTCCAGCATGCGCTCGACGGCCTGGAAGCGCTCGACGATGCCTTTCGTGTAATCGAGCCGATCCACACCGATGCCCAGCAAGTGATCGGGTGCCACGCCCAGTTCGGCGCGGATTTGCGCGCGGCAAGTGGCTGCATCAGGCTGCTCGCGATGCTCCTCGGGCCAGGCGATGGAAATCGGGTAATCCTCGACCTGCGTCATCTCGCCGCCATAGGAAATCGTCGACGCTTCCGGCGCGATGCGCGTTTCCAGGTAGCGGTCTACCGTTTCGAGGAAATTCTTGCGGTGGAATGGCGTATGGAAGCCCAGGATCGTGCTGCCCAGCAAGCCGTCGAGAATTTCCTCGCGCCACGGACAAATGCCGAACGATTCCGAATTCGGCCAAGGGATATGCCAAAAAGTAATAATCGTCGCTTTCGGAAAAGCTTCGCGCACCATGCGCGGCAGCAAGGCAAAATGATAATCTTGCACCAGCACGACAGGGTTGTCCGTCTTCGCCTCGGCGATCACCGCTTCGGCAAAGCGGCGGTTCACTTTGACATACTGCTCCCAGTCAGAGGAGCGGAACACGGGGCGCACGTGGGCAATATGGCACAGCGGCCACATGCCTTCATTAGCAAAACCATAATAATAGCCTTGTTCTTCCTCTTGCGTCAGCCATACGCGGCGCAAGGTATAGCTGGGATGATCGGGTGGCACCGGCACATGGTCGAATTTATCCACCGTTTCGCGGTCGGCGGAACCGGCGCCATGCGCGATCCAGGTGCCGGAACAGGCGCGCATCACCGCTTCCACGGCCGTCACCAGGCCGCTGGCCGGGCGCTGCACGCTGATGCCCGTGTCCGTCATGGTGTGGATGTACGGTTCGCGGTTCGATACCACCAGCACTTGATCTCCCGCCAGGTCTGCTTCGAGCAAGCCGCGCAGTTTTTCCGGCGTCCACTCCGAGTTCCAGCCACTGTCGCCCTGGCGCTCCAGATGGTATTGCTGCAGCAATTCGCGCAAGTCGCCGATCAGCGGCTGCATTTCCGGCGGCGGCGCGGCGGCGGCGGGCGCATTGGCGCTCTGGACGGCCATGGCGCCGCGCGGCATCAATTCCCCCCGCAACATATCCTTCACGGCCGACAGCCAGCCGCGCCAGCTCAGGTGAGCGACGCACACGCTTATCAGGGAAATGAGCACGGCCAGTACGGCCAGGAAAGCAAAGATGAAGCGCCTGGTATCGGTATTGCGGCGCTCGACAAAACGCATGTCCTGCACCAGCACCAGGCGGCCCAGCTCGGTAGCGTCCTGCATGACCGGCGTTTCGCTGAGATGGACTTGCCCCTGCGGCAGTTGCGCCAAGGATTTGTACAGACCGCCCGCAGAAGGCGTGCTCCAGCAGCCGATCGAGGCCGGGTATTGCGCGGATTGGTAGACCAGGTGGCCGGCATGATCGCAAAAGCCGATGGCGATCAGGCGTTCATCGCGCATGGCGCCCTGGAACAACGCGCCGATGCGCGTGGCATCTTGCGCGGGCAGGGCTTCGCTGAGCGGGGGGCGCAGAGTTTCAGCGAGCAATTGCGCCCGGCTGTCGAGGTCACGCACATACCAGCGCAGGGTGATGTTGTCGAGCAGCGGCACCACAATATAAGCAAACAATCCCAGCACCAGAGCCAGCGGCAGGATGAAACGCAAAGACATTCGCAGTGATCGTACTATCATCGTTTTCCTTTGCAGACATAAGCAAACATTGCAAGTATGACTATATTGCAAAAATGGCGGCGCCCGTTTGCAGGCCGTGTTGAAACGTCAACGTGGCTTGGCGCAGCGCAGCAATAACTTGCAGTATCGACCTTGCCGCAACTCTTATCCGTTCGGCAACGCACGTCCCTGCGAGCTCACCTGCCCGTAAAATAGCCGCTTCCGGCAGCCATTTCACTGACACAGAAGGAGTTTTCGCCTATGGATCTCAGCACGTTTCACTCACTGATGGGAGGCCCGCTGCGCTCGGCGCTGAGCGTGCTCGTTTCGGCCCTGCTGGTCACCGTGCTCGCCATCGGCTTGCACCGGGCTGGCATCGGCTTGCTGAAAAAACTGGCCCATGGCCGCCCGTTTACCACCAATGTCACGCGCGTGGCTTTCCGCGCCAGCCAGCTGTGCGTGATCGTCTTCGGCTTGCGCATGGTGCTGGCCGGTGCGCCCGACAACACGCCGGGCTTGGTCGCCGTGTCGCACCTGGCCAGCGTGGCGCTGATCATCGCGCTGACCTGGCTAGCCATGCAATGCATCAAGGCGCTGTCCATCACGATTTCCGACATCCACCCCGTCGACGTCGCCGACAACCTGCGCGCGCGCCGCCTGATCACGCAAGCGCGCGTACTGACGCGCAGCGCGCACGCCATCGTGGTGATCCTGGGCCTGGCCTTCGTGCTGCTGACCTTGCCTGGCGCGCGGCAGATCGGCGCCAGCCTGCTCGCTTCGGCCGGCGTGGCGGGGCTGGTGGCCGGTATCGCCGCGCGCCCCGTGCTCGGCAATTTCATTGCAGGGCTACAAATTGCGTTTTCGCAACCCATCCGCATCGACGACGTGCTGATCGTCAATGGCGAATGGGGCAAGGTCGAGGAAATCAAGGGCACCTACGTGGTCGTGCGCGTGTGGGACGAGCGCCGTTTGATCGTGCCGCTGCAGTGGTTCATTGAAAATCCGTTCGAGAACTGGACGCATAGCTCGTCCGCCCTGCTGGGCACGGTGTTCCTGTGGCTCGATTTCAGCATCGCGCTCGAACCGCTGCGCGCCGAACTGACGCGCATCTGCGAGTCGGCCAGCCAATGGGATGGCCGGGTCTGCACGGTGCAGGCGACCGATTCGAACGAGCGGGCCGTGCGCGTGCGCTTTCTGATCAGCGCGCAAGATTCGGGCCTGGCCTTCGAATTACGCTGCATCGTGCGCGAGCGAATGCTGGCGTTTATTACGGCCAACTACCCGCACGGCCTGCCCCGCTTGCGCTCCTCACACGACCCGATCGAAGTGCGCGAAATGCAGGCGCAAAACGACAGCGTGTCGCGGTACAAGGCGTAAACATCGTGCGGCGCGCTGCCCCTTGTCCACGCGCCGCTGCCATGGGCCGCAAGAGCACCACCGCCTGGCTCATCCTGATCGATGGTCTGCTGCTGGTGCGCGAACGGGCCGACATCCGCATTGGCGTCGTCATCTTGTCCATCGTCGCGCACGGCCTGACCGTCCCCCCCCTGCTGGAACGCTACTGGCGCAAATGAGCACGGGCCAGATCCCTTTGCATTTGCTGTAAAGCAATGTTTCGCCAATTGCACCTACGGCGGGCGGAAATGTTGTTAAGATAATTAAAAACAAGCAAAGAGAGCATCAATGAAACGAAGAAGCATGCTGCAACTGGGCGTCTCACTGGCCCTGCTGCAAACGGGCTGCGCCATCGATCCGACAACGCTGGCGTGGGAAACGCAATTTGACGCCTTCATGCGCGATGGCCTTGCCCGCACTGAAACGCCGGGCATGAGCGTGGCCGTGGTGCGCGGCGAGCAAACCATCTTCGCGCGTGGCTATGGCTGGGCCGATATCGAGGCCGGCAAGAAGGCCGACGCTAACACGGCGTTTCATATTGCCTCCGTCAGCAAGCTCGTGACAGCGACGGCCGTCATGATGCTGCTCGAACAGGGCGCCTTCCAGCTCGACGACAAGGTGGCGGCCTATCTGGACTTCCCGCTCATGCATCCGAAATTTCCCGACGTGCCCATCACCTTTCGCCATTTGCTCAACCATACGTCGGGCATTTCCGATGCCGTATACGAAAAAACGACGGCGTTTGCCGTGCAGGGCGACCCGCGATTACCGCTGCGCGATTTCGTCAAGGGCTACCTGTCGCGTGGTGGCGCCTGGTATGACGCGGATATGTCGTTTGCCGCCCGGCCTGGCACCGAGTGGCGCTACAGCAATGTGGCTATCGCCCTGCTCGGCTATCTGGTGGGCCGCTTGAACCCCGATGGCCTCGACGCCTACGCGCACGAGCACCTGTTCGAGCCGCTGGGCATGGACAGCACGGCCTGGAACCTGGCCAGCTTGCCGCGCCGTACGGTCGTCGCGCAGCCGTATGCGCACAAGGAACCGGGCCTGCAACTGCTGCCACAGGTCGGCTATCCAGACTGGCCGGCCGGCCTGCTGCGCAGCTCGGCGCATGACTTGGCCCGTTTCCTGGCCATTTTCAGCAATGGCGGCCGGGTCGATGGCCACCGCTACCTGCAAGATTCTACCCTGCAATTATTTTTTGCCCCGCAAACGGCGCCCGTCGTACCGGCCGATTCATCCGTGCGCCAAGCCTTGGTGTGGCAGCTGCGCGATGTCGACGGCAAGGCGCTGGCCACGCACAGCGGCGGCGATCCGGGCGCCGCGTCCGTCGTCTGCGTCGACCGCGCCAGCAAGACGGCCGTGCTGGCCTTCGCCAATGTCAGCGCCGACAAGGAATTTCGTTCATTTCAGAAAGAAGTCGTGCTGCGCCTGCTGGCGCATGGCGCCGGCACGCCGGCGACCAGGCAAGGCTAGGCGCCGAACCAGCCGCGCAGCTTCTCGGCAGCGCTTTCCTTGACCTCGGCCGTGATGTAGGTGGCCACCGTGGCGACGGCCGCCGCGAGCACGGCCAGGTCATCCGCATAGCCGATCACGGGCGTGATGTCGGGAACGGCATCGATGGGTGAAATGAAATAGCCGAGCGCGCCATAAATGGCCGTCTTGGCCCACAGCGGGGTATTTGGCTGCTGGGCCGCGTAATATAGCCACAGGGCTTTCTCGATGACTTCGCGTCCCGCCGTCCTGGCGAACTTGACGACCTTGTCCCAAAAGCTGTCTTGCGTGTATTTCTTTGCATACTGCTTGTCGGCCTGGGGGGCGTGATTTTCTTCCAACTTCTTTTTTCTGCCAAACATCTGCTGCTCCTGTCTAATGCGCAAGCCGTTACGCATGCGCACCTTAGCATAACGGCGCGCCGGGTAGGCCGCATGCAAGCTTGGCTCAAGCCTGGCGCCCCGGCTGGGGCTGGAGCTTGACTTGGCACTGGCGCGTGAGCTCGTGGGCGAAGCTGCTGCAGACCGGCAAGCCGGCTTGGCCGGCATCGCGCGCCACGGCGGCTGGCGCGGCGGCGCTCTCCGGCGCATCGCCGGGAGACAGCAGCGTGGCCGCCAAAATAGCGAAGGTGAACAGGCAAATGAGCAGCAATGGCTTGTTTACGTGCATCGACTGCTCTGGCTTGTGCATCGCGTACTCCATCGGATTGCTTGGTTGTTGTAGCATGGACACGATCATCGCGTGTTTCCGCAGGGCATACAATCAGACAGTTTCGACAAGATGGGTAGGACAATGCTGACAATGCTGGCAGCGCCGGCCGCAGCAACGTCAGGAAAGGGACCTGCAGGGCCTTTACCTGCAGCCTGCCCGGCGTCGCTTGCACGCTGGCCTCAGGCAGACAAGTCGGACAATTCCAGCTCCGAAAAGCCGGCCCGGCGCCGCGCTTCCAGGTTGAACGGGCCGCGCAGGGTGGGCGCTTCGTAGCGCAGCGCCAGCGCGGCGTAGGTGGCGCGCAATTCCAGGCCACGCTGCTCGCACAGGTAGCCGTACCAGCGGTTGCCGATTTCCACATGCCCCACTTCATCGCGCAAGATGATGTCGAGAATGGCGGCGGCGGCCATGTCTCCGGCCTGCGCCAGCTTGGCGCGCAGCGGCGGAATCGCGTCCAGGCCACGCGCTTCCAGGGTGCGCGGCACCAGCGCCATGCGCGCCAGCACGTCGGCGCGCGTCTTGTCGACCATTTCCCACAGACTGTCGTGGCCGGGGAAGTCGCCATAAGTATGGCCGAGCACCTGCAGATGCGCCTGCAGCATGGCAAAGTGCGTCGCTTCTTCCTTGGCCACGCGCAGCCAGTCCGTATAGTAGTCAAAGGGCAAGTCCGGGAAGCGCCACAGGGCGTCGAGCGCCAGGTTCATGGCATTGAATTCAATATGCGCAAGCGCGTGCACCAGCATGGCGCGCCCTTCCGGCGTGATCATCGAGCGCCGCCCGACCAGGCGCGGCGGCACCAGTTCCGGGCGCTCGGGACGGCCCGGCACGGCGCCGCCGGGCACCAATGACGCTTGCGCATCGAGCGCCAGCTGCGCTTCGGCCATGGCCGCCACCATCGCCACCTTCGTCGCCGGGTCCGGTTCGAGCAGGCAAGCGAGCGCAGTGGCGCGCAATTCCGGTGGCGGTGTCGGGTTCAGTGGGGGTGGCTGCATGGGAATTCCTTCGTGCGCGTCAACTGCGCATAAACAATGAGGCCTGCAGTGTAGCAAGTGCCTGCCCCACCAGCCAGTGCTGCAGGCACTTGCCGGTCCAGCCGATGCCGCCGCAGCAGCGCCCATACTGCACCAGGCGCGCAGGCGGGCCAGGCCGGCATCAACCGGCGACGGCCGCCAGCAAGGCGCGGCCATGCGCCACATAGGCCGCCATTTCTTGCTCCGGCACCATGCCGCCGCCCGTGCCCCACACCAGATGCGTGGCAGTATCGCCGTGCTGCTGGTATTGCGGCGCGGCCAGCACGGGCTCGATCCCCGCGAAACCGGCCACGGCGGACGGTTCCAGGCGCAAGCCTTGCGTTTGCGCAAGCGTCGCCAGCAAACGGTACAGCTCGTCATCCGTGACGGTAGCGTAGCCGTCGATCAAGCGCTGCATGGCCCGCCCAACGAAACCGGACGCGCGTCCCACGGCCAGGCCATCGGCAGCCGTCAGGTTGTCGATGCCGATTTCCTGCACGCTGATGCCTTCATGCAAGCCCGTGTACACGCCCAGCAGCATGCACGGCGAGTGGGTCGGCTCGACAAACACGCAGTGCACAGCATCGCCAAAGGCCAGTTTCAAGCCAAAGGCCACGCCGCCGGGACCGCCACCGACGCCGCACGGCAAGTACACGAACAGGGGATGCTGCGCATCGACTATGACGCCGTTTGCGGCGAACTGCGCTTGCAGGCGCTGGCCCGCCACCGCGTAGCCGAGAAATAAATCGTGCGAGTTCTCATCGTCGACGAAGTGGCAGCTGGAGTCGTTCTGCGCCTGCCTGCGCCCCGCTGCCACGGCCACGCTGTAGTCGGTCGCGTATTCGACGACGGTGACGCCGTGGCTGCGCAATTGATCCTTTTTCCATTGCCGCGCGTCAGCCGACATATGCACCGTAGCGCGAAAGCCCAGGCGCGCGCTCATGATGCCGATCGACAAGCCCAAATTGCCCGTCGAGCCGACGGCAATTGCATACTGGCCGAAAAACGCCCGCACGGCGTCGCTGGCGAGCAGGCTGTAGTCATCGTCCTCTTTCAATAAACCGGCGTCCAGCGCCAGCATTTCCGCGTGTTTCAGCACTTCATAGATACCGCCGCGCGCCTTGATCGAGCCAGAAATAGGCAAATGGCTATCCTGCTTGAGCCATAACTGACCGCTCGGCATGCCCAGCGCCGCCTGCATGGCGGGCAACGGCACGACGGGCGACTCGATGACGCCGCCGCTGGCCTGCGTTTCCGGGAATGCCTTGGCCAGGTAGGGCGCGAAGCGCGCCAGGCGCGCGCTGGCGTCAGCCACGTCAGCGGCCGTCAAGCCCACGTCGCACAAGGCCTCGGCCGCCGGCGCGATGCCAGGATTGAACCAGCTCAAGGGCTGCAAGGCCATCAATGCTGTCACAAGGGGAAACTTTTCGCACAGCGCGGCGATGGCGGGAATAGGCAGCATGACAACCTCGTGTAGAAACAAGCCATGATTAAACCGCATCCGGGTGCCGCTGGCAAACGATGGTTAATCAGACAATGGGGAGCCGGAAGCGCCTGCCAATAGCTAAATTTAATTATTGAATGCACTATCAATTAAAGAAAAATTTCCACAAAGTCACAAAAATAAGTTATCTTTAAGGCAAAAATAAGGAGACATTTTTTTCTCTTTTCTACCGAGGTAAAAATGCGTTCCAAAAATGAGAAAACCAATGCTGCGAATATGGACATCCTCGACTGCGCAAGGCAAGACGATTTGACGGCCCAAAAGGTCGAGGTGGGCGTTATTTTTCAGGAAATGCTCGATACCGCCACGGCTGCCGCCTATCTGGCCAAGAACAAAGTACCGATCGCCACTGCGCTGCGGGTGCTGACAGGATCACGGCGCAAAAAGAACGCAGGCGAAAATTGATGGCGCTGCGGCGGCTTACTCGACGCTGGCGCTCGATAATCGACACCGCACGCACGCGCTGCCATTATTCAAGACACGCCGGGTGGGTTGCCAGGCACGTTGCTGGCAGCGTTGCCGCACTTGAGGCCATGCGCACTTAGTCACGCACATCTGCCCCTGCTTTGTCTTTGCGACGAAACCTGAGGCGGACGCCTTCCGCAGCGGCTGCAGGAAGGCGCCCGCTGATTAGGCCCTTAGAACTTCAGTTGCAGCCCAAGATCAATCGACCGGCCCTCGGCCGGCAAGGCTTGCAGCACGCCGCCGTTCGCCTTCAGACCCGACAGATACACGCCCCCCAGCGGGTCCGCGTAGGCGCGGTTGAACAGATTGCTGACGCCGGCGCTCAGGCTGGCCATCTTGCCCAGCGCTACGCTGCTGCGCAGATTGACGAGGGCATAGCCGCCCGTCGCGGGCTCAAAGCGACGCGCATCGACCTTGTCCTTGCGGGCAACCATCTTCGTTTCGATGCGACTGCTCCAGGCGCCCAGCGTATGCTCGACGGCCAGCAAGGCATTGAACGGCATCATGCGGTACAGGTCGCCGCCATCGCTGCGCTTGCCCCGCGTCCAGGCGGCATTGCCCGAGGCCACGATGCGCCCCCGGCGCGCGCTGCTCGCTAGCGGCAACTGCCACGCCATATTGGCGCCATACAGCTTGGCATCATGGTTGGCAAAGCGCAGCAAGTTGCCATTCGCACCCATTTTCATATACGGATGAAAAGACGCCAGCACATCGACGTCAATGTAATTGTCGACCTTGCTGTAATACGGGTTCACGCGCAGGAACCAGCCCTCTTCGCCGCCGCCATGCCAGTCGGCCGTGAAGGCCGCCGTATGGGCCGTTTCGGCTTTGAGGTCGATATTGCCCACGTAGCCGTTGCCGTCGCCAAACCAGTTGGTCATGGTCATGGCCATGGAGCCGCGGCCCCATGAGTAGCGCTCGTACAGATTAGGCGAGCGCACCTTGCGCGCCAGCGCGAATGCATAGTCGCTGGCCGCGTCCGGCGTGAAGGTGGCTTGCGCCATGGCATCGATGTTCGTATCGCGCTGGCTGCGGCTGCGCGCATTGAAGGCCTTGGCGGCCATCAGGTCGGGCATGTTCATCATATTGGTGCCATACGCTTGCACCTCGCCCGTGTCCATGCGCACGGACTCGCCGCGCAAGCCCAACACACTCGTCCAGCGCGCAGCATGGCGCGTTTCCAGTTCAGCAAACAGCACGGTGCGGTCGCGCTTGCCATCGTTGATGTTCAGGTAGGTGCGCGGCCCCATCATCATCGAACCGGGCACGGCCGGCCAGTAATCGTCGAGGCGAAAGCCATGCCACTCCTGCCCCAGGCGCAAATCACCGGCAGCGGTCGGCACGCTAGCCATCAGTGCATAGCCGGTGTTGCGGCCATGCGTCAGCATCGGCATCGTGCCCTTGCGCTCGGCCGAGAAAAAGCCCATTGCATGTTCGGTCTGCTGCCAATAGGCGCGCGCATCGAACACGCCCCAGGCAAATGTGCCCTGGTAAGCGAGATTGGCGAACTGGCCGTGGTTGTCCGTCATGTCCATATACTGGTTGGGAAAGCCCTGGTAGGGAATGTGCTGCACGCCGGCGCGCAGGGTCAGCTGCTGGCCCTGACCTTTTGCCGCCAGTACCATGGCCTGGTTGATGCTTTCATACATGCTGCCCAGCACCTTGTTGCCGTGCCCATCGTCATAGCTATGGCCGCGTGTATAGGCGCCGCTGTAGCCGACGCTCAGGCTGTCGCTGGCTGCTGTGGCTTGCACGCTAGTGGCCACGCTATTGTTGACGCTGCGGCCCGACACGGCAAAACTGCCTTGCGTCAAGAGCCCTGCGCCCGGCTGGGCGAACACGGGCGCGTTCGATTGCACCTCGATACTGCCGGCGATGCTGTCGCCACCGACGCTAACGGGCGTCACGCCAGCGATCAGGCGTATGCGCTGCACTTGTTGCGGATCGATGTAGGACAGCGGCGCATTCATGTGATTGGCGCAGGCCGACGTCAGCTCCATGCCATCGATACGGATCTTGATGCGGTCATCGGCAAAGCCATTCACCATTGGCAAGCCGGACACGCCGCCGCCTGCCGCCACGCTGTAGCCGGGCGTGCTGGAGAGCAGCAGCGCCGTGTCGGCGACGGGGCGATAGCCTTCCTTGACGCCAGCAACGATGACTTTCATTTCAGGCAAGACGATGGTCTCTGCGTCACTGCGGGTTTGCGCCATGGCGGGCATGGCGGGCATGGCGATGGCGAGGGAAATCAATAACGGTATATGTTTCATGCTGCTGCTTTCAGATTCTGTAGAGGTGAAGCGAACTGGCGCAAGCGCACGACGCACGCGGCGCAAGGCAGTTCAGGAAAAAGGACAGATCAGAAAGCGGCGGGCGGGCCACGCGGCTGGACGGGCGTCCAGCCGAACAGAGGCGTGGCGGATTGATAGAATAGCTCGGGCAACAAGCCCGTGATGAGTTCGCCGGAAACGCGCACCAGGGAGCTCGGCGGCATCGACAAGGTGTCAGCATGCATGCTGCAGCAGGGGCAGTCGGCCATGCGCATCGCTGATTTTTCGGGCGCGGAAGATTCTTGCGTGCCGTCGCCCATGGGCATGGGCATAGCTTGCAGGCGCAGGCCGCCCGCCACCGAGCAAATTTCCAGGCTGGGCAAGGCCAGGCCGCTGGCGAGCGTCAGCGCGCGAGACACCGTAGGGGCGAGCGTAGCTAAGAAGATGGCGATACACGCGATCCACAGGACGATACTAGCTTTGCCTTTGCTGATGAACATGGCAACATAGTATCAGGGCAAGCACCGTGAGCCCAGCGCGCAGGTCAAGCCGCCACGACAAATCCGCCTTCTTCGACAGCTTGATGGCGCGCGGCGCATCGGACGCACGGTATCGACGCGTCAGCGCCACATCGGCGGCGTCGGCAGCAACAGTTATCGAGGGCAGCTGTTATCACATGAATACGTTTTCATTTTGCAAACGAGGCCGCAAAAAGGCATACTGACGGCCACGGCGCGCAGATATGCCGCCTAACAAGATACTAAAAGAAGATACTAAAAGGTCAGTTCGTGAACACAATCGACAATAAAAGCGTGCAGACGAAAACATTTCGCTGGAAACGCTGGCAGCGCTGGGCCTTAGGCGCGGGTTGCGCCCTGGCCGCCTACAGCGCGGCCGGCTTCTGGCTGCTACCCTACGTCATCAAAAACCAGCTGCCCAAATTGGCCGAGAAAGAACTCGCGCACCGGGCCAGTATCGGCGACGTAGGTTTCAACCCGTTCACCTTGCGCCTGGAAGCGCAGCGGATTACCTTGACGCAAGCGCCCGGCGTGATTGCCAAGAGCGGCTTGAGCGGATCGAGCGACACGCACGGCACGCCGCTGCTGTCGATCGGCGCGCTGGCCGTCCAGCTGGAATGGAAATCCATCGTGCGCCGCGCCTGGAGCCTGGCGGAAATCCGCATTACGGCGCCGCAAGCGCAGCTGACCATCACGCCCGATGGCAAGTTCAACCTGGCCGAACTGCTGGCCACCTGGCAACGCCGCCACCCGGACAAGAGCGACGGCGCCATGCCGCGCCTCGTCATCGCCCACTTTGCGCTGGAACAAGGCAAAGTGGACTGGCAAGACCAGAAAGCCGGCTATGCGGACAACTTCGCGCCGATCAACTTTACGCTCGACAATATCTCCACCCTGCCCGACACCAACGGCAACTACAGCCTCAGTGCCGACGCGGCGCGTGGCGGCAAGCTGCATTGGCGCGGCACGGCCTCGCTCAGCCCGATCCGTGGCGAAGGCGAACTGATACTGAACGACGCCTCCCTGCCCGGCTTGGCCGCGTATTTGAAAGCTTATACGCGCGCCAGCGTCGTCAGCGGCAAGCTGTCGGCGCGCCTGCCCTACGCTTTTTCTTATGCCGAAGGCAAGCTCGAAGCGACTGTCAAAGGCGCTGGCCTGGCTTTGCGCGACCTGGCGTTAGCGCGCGACGGCAAAGGCGCAGCATTCACGTCGCTACATACTTTAGGCATCGCCGGCGTCAACGCCGACCTGGCACGCCACAGCGTCAGCGTCGATAAAATCAATCTGTACGGCGGCAAGATGGCCGTGCGCCGCGATGCCAAGGGCCAGATCGACCTGGCAAACCTGATGCTGCCTGACCATCACCGATCGGCAACATCGGCAACACCGGCAGCGTCAGCCGGCGCGCCGGCGGCGCCAATCACAGCTGGCAAGTGGACGGTGGACTTGAAACAGCTGGCACTGGCCAACGTGGACGTGTCCGCCATCGATGAAAGCGTCACGCCGGCGCTGCAACTGAGCGCGAAACAATTGCAACTGCAGCTGCAATTGGCGATGCAGCAAGGACAGGCGGGAAACAGCATCATTGTCGATGGCGTCAATTTTAGCCTGGCCGACCTGGCCATGCAGCGCGGCGCGCAAACGCCGTTCAAGCTGGCCCGCTTCGGCTTTACGCAAGGCAAAATCGATGTGGCGGCGCGCACCATCGACCTGGGCGCGCTGACGGCCAGCGGCGCGCAAATCGATCTGACGCGCAACGGCCAGGGAGAGTTCGCGATTGCGCAAAAACTGCCCGCATTTACCTCTGCCGCAACTATCACAAGCAAGGCAGCGCCAGCCGCGCCGTGGTCCGCCAAGGTAGACCAGGTAGAACTGAGCAAGTTCGGCGCCCGTTTCGATGACGCGGGCACTGGCATCAAGGGCAACTTGCAAGATGCCCGCCTGTCTCTGCGCAACGTCAGCAGCGATATGCAGCAGGCGCTGCCGTTCGAGCTTGGCGTGGGCTTGCGCGAAGGCGGCTTGCTCACAGCCAAGGGCAAGTTCGTGCCAGGCTCGGGCGCCGTCGATGCGCAACTGCATCTGCAACAGCTGACCTTGCTCCCCCTGCAAGCGCTGCTGGCGCAGCACGTGAAACTGACGCTGGCCGGTGGCTCGCTATCGGGCAACGGCCGCCTGACGATGGGCGGCGGCGCAGTAAAAGCGCCCAAGGTCCAGTATGTGGGCGGCGTCGATATCGCCGGCCTGGTACTCAATGAAACCGATGGCAAGCGCTTCGCCTCATGGAAAAGCGTGCGCGCCGACAAGCTGACGGCCAGCGTGGGTCCCGATTTTGTCGATATCCCCGAACTGCGCGTGGTCGAGCCGAACGCCCAGCTGATCATCGAAAACGACCGCAGCCTGAACGCGCAGCGCCTGCTGATCAAGGCCCCGGTCCCGGCCCCGGCCCCGGTCCCGGCGCCAACATCGACAATGGCGACGGTCCCACTTGCCAGCGCCACGCCGGCCGCCGACGCCGCCTTCCCCGTGCGCGTGCGCCGCGTGCGCCTGGAAAATGCCAAGCTGGACTTTGCAGACCTGAGCTTGCGGCCCCAGTTCGCGGCCAAGATTTATGCATTGAATGGCTTCGTCACGGGCCTGTCGACGCAAGCCGATGCACGCAGCCAGATCGAACTCGATGGCCGCATCGACGAATTCGGCATGGCCCGCGTGCGCGGCCAGCTGAACCCGTTCGCGCCGACCGACAACACGGACTTGAACGTGCTCTTCAAGAACGTCGATATGGTCGCCGCCTCGCCGTACACGGTGAAGTTCGCTGGCTACAAAGTGGCAGAAGGCAAGATGTCGCTCGATTTGCAATACAAGGTGCGCAATCGCCAGCTCGACGGCAGCAACCAGATCGTGCTCGACAAGCTGACCCTGGGCGAACGCATCGACGGCCCGGATGCCCTCAAGCTGCCGCTGACACTGGCGCTGGCCATCCTCAAGGATAGCGACGGGCGTATCGAACTGGGCTTGCCTGTGTCGGGCGATATGAATAACCCGCAATTTAGCTATGGTGCCTTGGTCTGGAAAGCCGTGGGCAATGTGCTAACGAAAATCGTCACGGCACCGTTGCGCGCGCTGGGCAGCATGCTAGGCATCAGCGCCGACAAGCTCGATGCCATCGAATTCGATGCAGGCAGCGCCGTACTGCTGCCGCCCGAGCGCGAAAAACTCAAACAGGTGGCGCACGTCCTGGCCAAGCGCGAACAGCTCAAGCTCGCCGTGCCGGGCCAGTACAGCGACACCGATGCCAGCGCGCTGCGGGCCCAGGCGGTGCGCCGCAGCGTCATCACCAAGGCCGGCATCAAGCTGAAAACGGGTGAAGAAGCGGACGAAGCAGCGGGTCCGCTGGACTTGGGCGAACGCAAGATACGCAGCGCCCTGCGCGAGCTATACGGCGAGCGCTTCGGCAAGGCTGCGCTGGAGCAGCAAAAGAAGGCGGCGCAGGCCGCTGCCACTGTGGTGGTGGCCGCAGCCGCATCGGCCAGTGCCACAGTCGGCGCCTCGGCCAGCGCATCAGCGAGCGCATCGAGCACTGCGGCAAAGGCCAACATCGCCGTTCTGCAACGCCTGGGCAAGCTGATCGAGGGTGAGCCGCAAGTGGCCGATACAGGCGCGTTCTACCACGGCCTGCGCGAGCAACTGGAAGCGAGTCAGCCGCTGCCTGCCGACGCCTTGGCGATACTGGGCGCGCAGCGCAGCGCGGCGATCTTGGCCGCCTTGCAGCAAGACGGTACGCCGGCAGCCAGGCTGAGCGCAGGCGCGCCGGAAAAAACGCCGGCGGCAACAGGCAAGCTGGTGCAACTGACGCTGGGCTTGGCGGCACAGTAAAAAGCCTTAATATGCCGCAAGCTAGCGCAACCTGGCGCAACCTTCCGCAAGACAGCGCAAGACAGTGTCTGCGCGCCGATAATCTGACACCGTCGCCGCAGGCTGGCGCCGGGCTTGACCAGCCCGGCGCCAGCCTGCAAGACTAGCTTTCCACGGCAAACGGCACGCCCGTCTGCGGCGGCAAGTCCACTCCCATTGCATTGCCTTTGCTGTGCCCATGCCCGTGCGAACTTTCGCCTCGGCAGTGGGCACGGTGTTTTGCTGCGCCGGTCGATGACGGGCGCCAGTCGCGAGGTGCTGCGCCGGCAAGCGCTTGGCCCATCAAAGATGGCTACGCGATGTTGGTTTTTCGTCACAACCGATACTCCCTGCATCGCGCCCCTCACCCGTCAATGTCGACACACAAAATAAGTAATGCGAATAACAAATTTCTCGAATAAATTGAATTTTTGCCGTAAAATGAAAATTGATAAGCCTGGAAACCGATTTTCTTGATTTTCAACCTACACGTGGAGCGCCACCCATCATGACCATCGCCAAACGCCTGTATGCCTTGATTGTCTGCGTCATCCTTGGACTTGCCGCGCTGGCAGGCTTCAGCATCTATCAAATGGGGCGCGTCTACACGGCGGCCAACTATGCCACGGTCAACACCGTTCCCAGCTTGCTGACCTTGAACCAGATCTTCGTCCCTTTCGCACAGATGCGCACGGCCGTCTGGCAACATCTGGCCAGCAAGGATGGTGCCGCACGCGACAAACTGGAAGCGGGCATCAAGGAAGCGCATGCGGCAGTCGGCCAGGCTTTGGACAAATATGAGAAAGAGAATATTTCCGACGAGCAAGACAAGGCGCTGCTGGCCGCGGAGCGCGCCATCCTGCTGCGCTACGACGGCCTGCGCGACAAGGTCATGGCCCTGTCGAAGGCGGGCAACACTGACGCGGGGCGCGACTTGCTGCTGCAGAACCAGCCCCTCATCAAGGAACTGGTCGAAGCCCTCGACGCCCACCAACGCTACAACGAAAAACTGGGCAATATGGGCTCGGTCGATGCCGCCGCCACTGCTGCCAGCGCGCGCTGGATGTCGATCAGCCTGGCCCTGGCCGTGACGGCCCTGGTGGCCGGCATGGGCTTGCTGCTGGCGCGGCGCATCGTCGCCGCGCTCAATAGCGCCGTCGGTGCAGCCCGCACCATCGCCGCTGGCGACCTTAGCGTGCGCATCAGCGCCAGCTCGAACGACGAGGTGGGCCAGTTAATGACCGCCATGGCCGACATGAACCAGAGCCTGGTGCGCATCGTCTCCGAAGTGCGCTCCGGTACGGAGACCATCAATACGGCTTCGAGCGAGATCGCGGCGGGCAACCTGGACCTGTCGGCACGCACGGAACAGCAAGCGGGCTCGCTGGAAGAAACCGCCTCGGCCATGGAGGAATTGACGGCCACCGTGCGGCAAAACTCGGACAATGCGCGCCAAGCCAAGCAAATGGCCGTCAGCGCCTCGGAAAAGGCGGTGCGCGGCGGCGAGGTGGTGGGTGACGTCATCCGCACCATGGAAGCGATCGACAACTCATCGAACAAGATCGCCGACATCATCAGCGTCATCGACGGCATCGCCTTCCAGACCAACATCCTGGCCTTGAATGCGGCCGTGGAAGCGGCGCGCGCCGGGGAACAAGGACGCGGCTTTGCCGTCGTGGCAAGCGAAGTGCGTAACCTGGCGCACCGTTCGGCGGCGGCCGCCAAGGAAATCAAGACGCTCATCAGCGATTCCGTGGAGCAGGTGGGACAAGGTGGCAAGCTGGTTCAGCAGGCCGGTGCGGCCATGCAGGAAGTGGTCGACACGGTGCGCAACGTGACCGACATCGTCAGTGAAATTTCGGCCGCCAGCGCGGAGCAAAGCACCGGCATCGACGAAATCAACCGCGCCATCACGCAGATGGATGAAGTCACGCAGCAGAATGCGGCGCTGGTGGAAGAAGCGGCGGCGGCATCGCAATCGTTGCAGGAGCAGGCGGGCACCCTGGCCGGCGTGGTCGGCGCCTTCAAGCTCGATCATGATCAGGTCGGCGCGGCACCACAGAAGACGCCGGCGCGCCAGGCGGCAACGGCCCCGCAGCCTGCAGCGCGCAAGGCGGCGCCGCCCAAACTGGTCGCCCAGCACGCGTCTGCCACTGCCGCTGCCACGACTACCGCCACTAACCATTCCCGCAGCAAACCGAGCACCAATGCCGACGGCGGCGACTGGGAACAATTCTGAACCAAGCACCACGCTGTATCAGCGGCATCGATCGTTCTGGAGCATTATCATGACATACGTTTTCAATCACGCTCATTGCACGCAGGCATGGCCATGAACGCCTTGCTGGCCGTCCATCCCGGCCTTCGTTGCGACAACGTCTCGCTGGTGGGGCCATCACTGGCCCTGGCAGGCCTGCTGTTGCTGCTGGCCGCCCTGCTCTGGCATCGTCTGCTCTGGCACCGCCTGCGCTGGCAGCCGGCTGCCCGCGCACCGGCCGCCAGTGCAAGAGTTGCCGATCTGCATCAGCAACTGCCTAAGCGCCGGGCTACCTTGCCGGCCAAGGCGCCAGGCACAGCAGCGCCGCCAGAATCGGAGCCGCTGGACCAACCGCCGTTCCAACTGGCCCATCTGGACGCCATGTTCGGTTGCGACCGGCGCCTGCAAGGTGAGATTCTGGCCCTGTTCATGGCCGAAACGCGCGACCGCCTGGCCGGTATCGCCCATGCACTGCGTTGCGAACGCCCCGCCCCGGCGCGCATGCTGGCACAGGAAATTGTCGACAGTAGCGCCGCCATCGGACTGCTGCCACTGCAGGCCCTGGCGCGCCAGGCCGTGCATGCAGGCTTTTCCAACGATATCGGCGCGCTGCGCCACTTGCATGCGCGCCTGCTGAAGGCGCTCGAGGCGCTGTCGCAAGCGGTCACAGCCCTGCAAACGGCCACCGCGCTGGCGCATGACTGCGACGACTTTCGGCACCGGCCATGAATGCGCACATTGATCTGGCGAGCCGGCTTGGCGGCGCTGTCCTGCCCTCGTCGGCCTGGCGCCGCTACTGGCTGGCGACGCTATGCCAGCAGCAGGTGCGGTTCGATGCGCTGGCCGAACAACTGGGCTGCGATCCTGCGCTGACAGGCAGGGTCATCGGCCTGGCGAATGCCGCCGTGTCACCCGGTGAACGCAAGCATGCGGCTATCGATGCCGCGATGCTGGCCGCCATCGGCCTGCCCGCCCTGCGCCAGGCATTCGCCGTCCCGGCCCTGCCAACGGGTACCCATGCGCACTTCGACGAACAACAATTCTGCTCGTACTCACTGGCCATGGCTTGCGCCGCCCGCGTGCTCGGCGATGCGCTGCAACTGGCGCCGGCCAAAGAGCTCTATACATGCGCCTTGTTGGCCAATATCGGCCAACTGGAGCTGGCCATGCGGCATCGGCAAGTGTACGCACAGCGGCCGGGCCAGCACGGCAGCGCCGCCAAGGCACTAATGCTGTGCGAAGAATCGCGGCGCTTCGACCGCCATCATTCGGCGCTGTCAGCCAGCCTGATGCAGCACTGGGGCATGCCGGACATGCTGTGCAACGCCGTGCGCTGCCATGCCGCGCCGCCCGGCTGCGGGCAGGCCGGGCGCATCACAGAGTTGGCCTGGCTGCTGAAGCTGGCCAGCAGTTTCGCCCAGCTGATACTGCGCAATGGCATGGGCGAGCGCGAGCCAGCCCTGGCCGCCGCGCGGGTACTGGGTCTGGATGCGGCGCACATGGAAACCTTGCTGCGCCACAGCAGTGCGGAATGGAGCGAATGGCGCGAGATCATGGAAGCGCCCACCAATCATGCCCTTTGCCGCCCGCGCACCAGAGCCCGGCCAGCTGCACGGCAGGTTTTTAGTGAATTTATCTAATTTGTTAAAATTGATTTTTTTAGCCTAATTGCGTATCATTCCACCCACCTTCATCCCGAGCATAAAATCCATCATGCACACTGCAGACGTATGCACTACCCAAAAGGCTGCCGAGATCCTCGGCATCTCAGTCACATCGGTGCAGCAACTGGTCGAAGCAGGCGTTATCGAAGCCTGGAAGACCAAGGGTGGCCACCGGCGCATTCCCCTCGCAGCGGTCGAGGCCTACAAGGGTAATCCCGGCCAGCAAGGCCAGGATCAGCGCATGGCGCGCGCCAGCCGCGCCGCGGCATCGGGACGCCCGCCGTCCATCCTGGTGATCGAAGACAATCCGATCGAGCGCGCGCTGTATGAAAAGCAGATCGGTTCATGGGGCTTGCAGGCAAGCTTGCGCTTTTGTGAGAACGGCTACCAGGCCCTGATGGAAATCGCCCGCGACCAACCCGACATCCTGTTGGCCGACATCATCATGGAGGGCATCGATGGCTACGAGGTCATCCGTACCATTCTGGCCGACCCGCTACTGGCAGACATGCATATCGCCATGCTGTCGAGCCTGACGCCAGAGGAACTGGAAGAACGCGGTGGCGTGCCGCCAGGCGTGGTGTTCTTTGCCAAACCCGTCAATTACGACGAGCTGCGTGGCTATCTGCGCGCCTGCTGCGCCGGCCATGCGCGGCGCAACAGCCTGGCCGTCTAGCCCGCCACCGCTGTTCCTTCGCCCTGGAGCCCCCCCCCATGCAAGCCTATCGCCACATCGACCCAGCCGTGCTGTTCAAGGCCGCTTGCCATGACCTGGAAATGTTCCGCGCCCTGTCCCAGACCTACCTCGATACGGCGCCGGCCATGTATGCGAGCGTAGAAAAAGCCGTGCACAGCGGTACGGCGCAGGCCATCGTGCATAGTTGCCATACCTTGCGCGGCACCGTGGTCTTGCTCGGCGCCCACGCCTTGACGGCGCGCCTGGCAGAGCTGGAATATCTGGTACGCCACCAGGGCGTAGCGGCAGCCGGCTGGCTGGCCGAAACGGCAGCGCTGGTCGGCGCAGTGGAGCAAGAGGTACGCCGCAGCATGTGCGAATATACGGGCGCGCAGGCATGAACGCACGCCAGGGCATACTATGCCTGGCGCACCGCTATCGGCCGCGCACCACGGCAGCCGTGGTGGGCTTGGTGCTGGTGTGCCTGCTGGCGCTGCTCATCGTCGTTTCCGGCGTGCTGCTGCAACGCGAAGCGGTCGATGACTGGAAACAGGACCTGTCCAACCTGTCGCTACTGCTAGCCGAGAACACGGCGCAAAGCATGACGGCGGCCAGCCTGGTGCTCGACAGCGTGAGTAACGACATCGGGGCCGCCACGCCCGCAGACGCGCGCGCGCTAGCCGCCGTGGCCAGCACCGAGGCCATGCACCAGATGCTGCGGCACAAGATCGGTGGCGTACCGCAAGTGGATGTCGTGTCCATCGTTGGCAGCGATGCCAGCGTGCTCGCTTTCAGCCGCGCCTTTCCCGCGCCGCCCTTGCGCCTTGATGAACGCGATTACTTCGAGTATCACCGGCGCAACCCGAACGGCGGCATGCATGTCAGCGCGCCGGTGCAAAACAAGGGCAACGGCGCCTGGACCTTTTACATCAGCCGGCGTATCAGCGCTCCGGACGGCCGCTTCCTGGGCATAGTGCTGGTGGGGCTGTCATGCGACTTCTTCAGTAAATTCTTCCAGAACAGCAGCATCGGCGAACACACGGCCTTTTCCCTGTACCGCAGCGACTACACGCTGCTGGCGCGCTGGCCAGCCGTGCCCGCCATGATGGGCAAGCGCAACCTGACGGGCAGCACCTATCTTTTGCTGGAACAGGGCAAGACGCATGGCGTGCTGCAGGTGGAGCGGCCGCGCGCGGCCGAACAGGGACGCACGGTCGACCGCCTGGCCGGCGTGCGGCTGGTGCGCGACTATCCGCTGGCCATCAACGTGACCATTACGGACGATGTCTACCTGGCGGGCTGGCGGCGCATGCTGCGCACCATGGGCAGCGCGGCGCTCATCAGCCTGCTCGTGCTGGCGCTGGCCATCGCGCTGATCATGGCCCTGTTGCGGCGCCAGGAGCGCGACGCGGCCGGGGCGCTGGCGCTGCAAGCGCGCGCGGAAGCGGCCAATGCGGCCAAGTCGCGCTTCCTGGCCATCATGCGTCACGAGATCCACTTACCGATGGTCGGTATCGCCGGCATGACCGAAATGCTGCAGGGAACTGAACTCGACGCGTCGCAACAGCAATATGCGCAGCGCATCGGCGATGGCGTACAACACCTGAAGCGCGTCCTCGACGATATCGTCGACCTGTCCAAGGTGGAGGCAGGCCAGATAGATATCGCGCTAAGCGATTTCAACCCGCAGCAGCTGCTCGATGAGGTGCTGGCGCTGCAGTGCCCGCAAGCAGACAGGAAGAAGCTGCAACTTGTCAGTGATATCGACAACAGCGTGCCACAGCGAATTTGCTCGGACCGTACACGCATCGCGCAAATCCTTGGCAATCTGCTCAGTAATGCCATCAAATTTACACCGTCGGGCAGCGTGACAGTGCACCTGCGCCTGGAGGCGGCAACGCCGGACGGCGCCAGCGCCTGCCTCGTCGCCAGCGTCAACGACCAGGGCATCGGTATGAGCGGGCAGCAGCTAAGCCGTATCTTCGCGCCGTTTGGCCAGGCCGACGACAGCATCAGCGGCGCCTATGGCGGCACGGGACTGGGCCTGAGCATCTGCAAACACCTGGTGGCGCTGCTGGGCGGCGAGATTTCCTGCCGCAGCGAGCCCGGCGCCGGTTCCCGCTTCACCGTGCGCATTCCTTGCCAGGCGCTGCAGACGCCGGGCGTCCCCACGCCAGCGGCAGTACCTGCCCTGCCAGCACCCGCATCGGAGCAAGGACTGGGGCCGACACCAGGGCCGGGACCGGAGCCGGGTGCGCGCATCCTGCTGGTCGAGGATACGGCCCTGAACCGCCAGTTGGTGTGCCTGCAATTGGCCGCCCGTGGCTACCACATCGACACGGCGGAGAATGGCGCACTGGGCCTGCAAGCCCTGGCCGAGCAGCAATATGATCTGGTCCTGATGGACTGCATGATGCCCGTCATGGATGGCTACCAGGCTTGCCTAGCCTTGCGCGCCCGCGAAGCGGCCAGCGGCACGGCGCGCCTGCCCGTGATCGCACTGACGGCTGGCGTTACCGAGGACGACCGGCAGCGCTGCGTGGCGGCCGGCATGGACGATTACCTGTCCAAGCCCTTTACGGCCGCCCAGCTGCGCGCGATGGTGGAGCGCTGGATACAACACTGTTGACATAAAAATCTATTTATTCGATGAAATCAACTATATTCGCTATAATTGATAAAGGAACGTAGCAGTGCCGCTGGGCATACGCGCGACATGGCAGACCTTGCGAAGGCAGCATGCGAAAGTACCGATACTGGAAGGCCGTGGCGTGGGAAAGCTGCGATACGCGCACCTTGCTATGGTTCTTCATGGCGCTCCTGCTGGCGGGACTGTGGAGCATCACCGTGCTGCAATTGCAGCACGCGCACGACAGCGCCATCGCCGATGCCAGACGCGATGCGCGCAGCATGGCGCGCATGTTTGACGAACACGCGATGCGCACGATCGAAGGGGCGGACCAGGCCGTCACCTATCTGCGCAACCGCTACCAGACGCTGGGCAAGCGCCTCGACATCGTGGCGGACCTGCAGCAAGGCCTGCATCGCGCCCCGTTGTACAACCTGTTGACCATCGTCGACGAACACGGCGATACTTTACTCTCTAGCCGTCCCTTCAAACCGACCAATCTGGCCGACCGCGAGCACATCCGGGTACACATGCAGCGCGACAACGGCGAACTGTACATCAGCAAGCCCTTGCTGGGCCGCGTATCGAAGAAATGGTCGATCCAGATGACGCGCCGCATCAACCATGCCGATGCCAGCTTCAAGGGCGTGGTCGTGGTCTCGTTGGACCCGTATTACTTTACGCGCCTGTACGACGAAGTCGACCTGGGCGACAACAGTTCCATCGCGCTCGTCGGCAGCGATGGCGTGGTGCGCGCGCGCCGGGTTGGTGCCGTCAACAGCATCGGTCAGGATATTAGCGACAGTAAAGTATTCGCCTTGATGCAAGGTAAAACGCGCGGCGGCTTTACCGAGCGCAGTCCGGTCGATGGCACGCTGCGCATTTACGCCTACGAAAAACTGGCCAACTACCCGCTCTACATACTGATAGGACTGGACCGCGACACGGTATTTGCCCACTACGTCTCGCGCCGCAACCAGGCCTTGCTGATGGCAGCCGTGACGAGCGCACTGATCGTGCTGTCGTGGGCTGCGCTGGTGCTACTGATTGACCGCCTGGTCGACAGCCGCGCCAGGGCCATCGCCGCCAGCGAGGCCAAGTCGCGCTTCCTGTCGAATATGTCGCATGAATTGCGCACGCCCCTCAATGGCATCCTGGGTTTTTCCGAGCTGCTGCTGGAGCAGCTGCGCGAGCCGGAACAAGCCGCCTGCGTGCAAACGATACACGATAGCGGGCGCCAGTTGCTGGCGATGGTGGAGGCGGCGATGGAACTGAGTGCGCTCGAAAACGACCAGGTGCGACTGAAGTTTGCTGCCGTGCCGCTGCACCAGCTGATGGCGCTGGCGCTGGCGCCGCACCGGCAGCGCGCGGCGCGCAAAGGCTTGCAGCTGGCCCTGCACGTCTCACCGGCAACGCCGCCCAGCATCGATTGCGACCGCGTCCGCTTGGTGCGCGTGCTCGATATCGTGCTCGACAATGCCATCCGTTACACGCCCACAGGACGGGTCGATGTCCACGTCACGCTCAATGGCGCGGACCTGCAGATCGAGGTGCGCGATACAGGCACGGGCATCGCGCAGGCGCAGCAAGCGCGCATCTTCGACAAATTCTCGCAGGCCGACGATACGCCCAGCCGCGCCCACGGCGGTGCCGGCATGGGGCTCGCTATCGCGCAGCAGCTCGTCACCTTGATGCGCGGCAGCATCGGCGTGGAATCGACGCCGGGCCAAGGCGCTAGCTTCCGCCTGCGGCTACCGCTTGGCGGTACGGCCAGCGCAACGGCGCAAGATATCAAATTGACCACACTATCACATGCATAGTCGCACACAAAAGTTGTTCTCCGTGCGTATCAGGTATAGCATCGCCACATGACTTACCACACTGATGCGGCGGCGGTACGCAGACTATGGATCGAATGGCTGTTTTTGCTCCTCGGGCTGCTCCTCGTGGCTGCCGCCCTCGCTTACGCGCATCTGGGTGAAGCGGCGCGACATGACGGGGCCGAGCGTGAACGGCTCAGCGTGATGACGGCGTTGCTGGCTAAAAATATCGAAGTCGACCTGGCGGCAACCAACCTGGTGCTGAGCGGCGTGATCCGCGACTATCTTGGCGCCGGTGCTGCGGGCCCCGGACCTGCCCTGCCACGGCGATTGGCGGCGCTGGTCGACGCCATGCCGGGCGTGCGCACCATGCTGGTCCTCGATGCGAAGGGCAAGCCGGTCGCCACCAATATGGCAGAACTGGTCGGACAGGATTTTTCGCGCCGCGACTATTTCCAGTGCGCGCGCGACGCTCCAGATGCGCGCATGCTGTACATCTCGGCGCCGTTTCTTTCCTTCGAGCGCGATCTGGTCATCACGGCGTCGCGCATCGTACAGGACCAGCAGGGCCGCTTTGCCGGCATGGTGGTGGCCACCCTCGATCCCGAGTACTTCACGGCCAAGTTCCGCACCGCCATGTATGCACCCGACGTCTGGGCCGTGGTGTTGCATGGCGACGGCCGCCAATTCATGAACTACCCCAAGAGGACTGCCGATGGCGGCAATATGGATGTCCCCGGCAGCTTCGTGCGGCGCTTCCGCGACAGCGGCTATCCGGCTGGCGTCCTGAGCGGCGTCGCCACTGGCGCTGCCAGCGCAGAGCGCATCATGGCCATGGCCACCATCGCGCCGCCCGCGCTGCACATGGACCGTGCCATCATCATCGGCCTGAGCCGCGAAGAAGCGGCCATCAGCGCCCCGTTGCGGCGCCAGGCGCTGACCTACGCCCTGTGCTTTGCCATGCTGGTGCTGACCGCAGCGAGCCTGCTGTTCTGGAGCCAGCGGCGGCGCCGGCAACAGGCAGCTTGGCGTGTGCAACAGGAAACGGAGCACCAGGCCATGCAAGCGGTGTCCGACAGCGAGGCGCGCTTTCGCACGTTGATCGAAGATGCGCCCTTGGCCATCGCCATCCTGCGCCACGGGCGCTTCATCTACTCGAATCCCCGCTACCGCAGGCTGCATGGCTACTCGCTCGAAGACGACCTGAACGGCGCAGCCTGGTCTTCCATGCTTTCCGCGCAATCGCAGGCGACACTGGCCACCAACGAAGCGCTGATCGAGGCCGACTCGCCCAGCGAACAGGTGTTCGAAGCGTTCGGCCTGGACAAGCAAGGCTTGCCCGTGCCCATGTTCAAGACCACGACGCGCGTGATGCTCAAGGATGGACCGGCGACGCTGATCTTTGCGCAGGATATTTCCGTGCAAAAGCAGGCCGAAGAGGCCATGCTGCTGGCGCGCGATGCGGCCGAGGCGGCCAACCGCAGCAAGGCGGAATTCCTCGCCAACATGAGCCATGAAATCCGCTCGCCGCTGAACGCCATCCTTGGCATGGCATGGCTGCTGGAACGTGGCAGCCTGAGCGGGGAAGGACTCGATATGACGCGCAAGATCCGCGCCGCCGGCCAGTCCTTGCTGGGCATCATCAACGACGTGCTCGACGTATCAAAAATCGAGGCGGGCCACATGACCATGGAGCAGGCGCCGTTCCGCCTGGCCGAGGTGATCGAAAAAATCGCCGCCAGCATGGGCGTTGCCGCGCATGACAAGCCCATCACCGTGCGGATCGGGCCGCTGCCCGAAGGCGTGGACCAGGTACTGGGCGATGCGCTGCGGCTGGAACAGGTGCTGGTGAACCTGACCAGCAATGCCATCAAATTTACGGCGCAAGGCACGGTCGAGCTGTTGACCACGCGAGAGAGCGGCGACGGCGACGCTGCAGTGCTGCGTTTCAGCGTGCGCGATACGGGCATCGGCATCGCCCCTGAAGTACAGGAAACGATCTTTTCCGCCTTCGCCCAGGCCGACACGTCCACCACGCGTCGCTTCGGCGGCACCGGCCTGGGCTTGACCATCTGCCGCCAACTGGTCAGCCTGATGGGCGGCTCGCTGCACCTGGAAAGCAGCCTGGACCGGGGCAGCGAATTTAGTTTCACGCTGCCGCTGCAACTACTGCCCGCCAACGCCCTGTCCTCACCCGACATGAAAGCCTTGCATGCCCTGCTGGCCGACGCCAACGCCGACACGCGCGAGGCCGCTGCTGCCGTGGCGCGCGCCCTGGGCTGGAGCGTGCATGTGGTGTCCGATGGGCGGGCGGCCCTCGACTATGCGCTCGCCTGCGCCGATGGCGAGCGGCCCGGCGTCGTCCTGCTGGCCGCGCGCATGCCCGAGCTGGACGGTATAGCCACGGCACGCGCGCTGCGCAAGCACTTGCCGGCACAGGACTGCCCCGTCGTCATCCTGGCGGACAGCGGCGCGCCGGTCACGCAAGCAGCGCAGCACCATGCCGACCGCGCCGACCCGGCCGACGCCGTACTCAACGAAGCGGTGACAGCGTCCAGCCTGTACCACGCGGCGCTGCAAGCGCGCCAGCAGCGCGCCAGGGATGCCGGCATCGATACCAGTGTGGTGACGCTGGAAGAGCGCGTGCTTGCCGGCGTGCGCGTGCTGGTGGTCGACGACAGCGAAATCAACCGCGATGTGCTCAAGCATATCCTGCACGACCAAGGGGCAGTGCCATCGTTCGCCTGCGATGGCAGTGAGGCGCTGAACTGGCTGCTGGCCCACCCCGCTGCCGTCGACATCGTGCTGATGGATGTGCAAATGCCTGTCATGGATGGTTTGCAGGCGACGCGCGCGCTGCGCCAACTGCCGCAGTTTCAAGACCTGCCCGTGGTGGCATTGACGGCCGGGGCATTCCAGACCCAGCGTACGGCAGCACTGGAAGCGGGCGTGAATCATTTCATCAGCAAACCATTCGACGTGCCACAGACCATCGCCCTGATCGCGCGTGCACATCGCCGCCATGCGCAGGCACTGCCAGCCCTTACTGCGGTCATCGACGACGTGACGACGCCCGTGCCCACATACGGCGCGCCAGCCGTGATCGACCTGGCGCAAGGCATGGCCCAGTGGCTCGATGAAGCGCTTTACCGCCGGCACCTGTCGCGCTTTGGCAGCACTTATCGCAACTCGGTGGGCGCCATGCGCGCCCTGCTGGCGGCCAACGCCGGCGACGATGCCGCCGCACTGGCGCACAAGCTAGCCGGCGATGCTGGCATCCTGGCCCTGCCCGCCACCTTGCAAGCGGCGCAGCAAGCAGAGCAGTTGCTGCGTGCCGGTGCCGATGCGTCGGCCGCCCTCGATACACTGGAACAGGCGCTGGCGCAGGCCACCGAAGCGGCCGCTGCCATCACGGCACAGACGCCGCTACCCGGTCAGCCAGCCTTGGCGGCAAAAATGGCACCATGACGCGGCAAATAATCGTGCTAGTGAAGCATGCACTAACCAGGCTGCGCCTGCAAGGGCAAGGGTTTGCGCTAGAAATGCAATGCTGGGCTGCTGTACGCCAGAGAACAATTGCATGCATAAACTGTTGGCCTGGCGCCGTATCTGGCAGCACCTACCCTTCGCGTCCATCTATCCTGGCGCGCCACAGGTAGGGCGCATACACGCACGCATACAAGCCAAAGGCCAGTGACCAACAGGCGCCTGCCGCCAGCAGCAGCGGCATGGCCAGCGCTGCGGGACCGACAGCGGCCAGCAGGCGTGCCAGCGCGCCCAACTGTATCAAGCAGTACATCGCCGCTTCCGCGCGGCCACCCTTCAGCGGGCGCCCCGTGTGGCCCAGGGTGGTGCGTGTCATCATGCCGATGATCAATCCCGCCATCGAGCCCACCGTCAGCGCGTGAAATGCGGCGCTGGCCGGCAGCAGCCCCAGGCTGGCCAGCGCCAGTAGCGCAAAACCGACGCCTATCCATGCATACGACAGGTGCAAGATCCACAGCAGGGGCACGCGCACGGTGCGCTGCGGCTGCCAGGCCAGCACATTGAGCAGCGACATGGCGCTAGCGACCAGGGCCAACGGCGCCGTCAACCACGCTGGCGCGTCTGCCAGCCACGCGATGGCCGCCGCAGCCATGCAGGCCGCAGCGAGCAGCGCGCGCTTCGGACTGGCCACGGGCGGGCGATTTGGATTGATGTTTGGCGCGCCATTGCGGGTAAACATGGGGATCACGCGTGCGCCGATCACCGATTCGATCAAGACAATGATGAAGATGGCCGCCTGCACGGGCAGGAACAGCGACAGCGGCAGCGCGCCCAGCACGGCCGCATGGAACAGGCCATTGGCCAGCGCCAGCAAGGCCAGCAGAGCGACGAGGAACAAGTTGCGGGTATTGCCAGAACGGCGCAGTACCCGATATAGGGGCCAGGCGGCCAGCGGCAGGAACAGCCACTCGACCACCGCCGCCACCAGTGCGGGGCTGCACAGCATGGCGATGCGCCCTGCCAGCCACAGCGCTACCAGCGCCATCAGCTGGACACCGTGCGGCGTGGGCAAACCCGTCCAGTTGCGCCCCGCCGTGTACAAAAAGCCAACAATGACGGCCAGCGCGAAGCCGAAGACCATTTCGTGCATATGCCAGCCCAGGCCCACTTGCAGGCCAGGCGCAAGCGAGCCGGCATAACTGGCCAGCCAAAGCGCAATACTGATGACCGCAAACACGGCCGCCAGCAAGTAAAACGGTCGAAAACCCAGCTGCCAGAGAGCATGACGGGCATGCCAGGGAGCGGCGCCGGCTGTCGTGGAAGGCGGGGAAGGTTCGCTGATCGGGGTGATGGACATGATGGACTCGCGATAAAGATATATTCAATATACTACTTTAAACGCGCAAGAACTGCCATCGGCAAAAAGGACTAGGCGCTAGCGACAAGTGAGCATGGGATCTGACCCGGCGGGTCAGACCCCATCACGCCGGTGCCTACTTGCCCTGGCGGTGCTCGACCGCATACACGGCCGCCTGCACGCGGCTGCTGAGATTGAGTTTTTTCAGCACGTTCTGTACGTGGATCTTGACCGTGCTTTCGGCCAGGTCGAGGGTGCGCGCAATGGCTTTGTTGCTCTCGCCACGCGACAGGCAGTCGATGATTTCCTTTTCGCGCGGCGTGAGCTTGTCGAGTTCCGATACTGGCTCTTCGCGCCGCGCGCCCGCCTGCAACTGCGCCACCAGCTTGCCCGTCATGGCTTCGGCGATGACGACTTCGCCGGCAGCGGCGCGGTGGATGGCGCGCACCAGGTAATCGGCGTCGATATTTTTGATCAGGTAGCCGCAGGCGCCCGCACGCAGGGCCGTCGCCAGGTCTTCGGCGTCTTCGGAGACCGTCAGCATGACGATGGCAGTGTCGGGACAGTCGTGCTGCATCAGTTGCAGCGCTTCGACGCCCGACATACCGGCCATGTTCAAGTCCAGCAGCACCACATCGGGTTGCAGTTGGATGGCGCGCTTGATGCCTTCCACGCCATCGGCCGCCTCGCCCACCACGCAAAAGTCGCTATGGCGCTGCAGCAGCGAGCGGATACCGCTGCGAAACAGCGCATGGTCATCGACCAGCATGACGGTGATCGGTTTGACGAGAGTCTCCATTTTTTGTACTTTCAGAGTGTGGCTTATGCGGCGCGGCGCTGCTCGCGCGACAGGTGCAGTTCGACCGTGGTGCCGCCACCGGGATGGGCGTGCACATCGAACCTGGCCTCGATGCGCTGCGCGCGCTCGCGCATGATGTGGATGCCGACATGGCTATCGCCTTTTTTCAGCACGGCCGCAGCATCGAAGCCGACACCATTGTCGCTGATCGTCAAGGTAAAGTCCTGGTGATCGGCGAGGCGCACCTCGACATGACTGGCCTGGGCGTGCTTGCGGATGTTCGACAGCGCTTCCTGCACGATAAATAGAAGCTGCAATTGCTGTTCACGGGGGAATGGCGCGCCGTCGACATCGGCCAGCAGTTCAGCCTCGATGCCCGTCTGGCGGCGAAATTTGTCGACAGCCGCGCGCAGGGAACCGATCAGGTCGTCCTCCATCAGGCGGCAGCGGAAGTTGGCCAGCAGTTCGCGCACGTCCTCATAGCTTTCCTTCACGCCCGCATGCAGGGCCGGCACGATGTCGGCCACTTCATCGAAGCGCGCATTGCGCACGGAGTCGTCGAGCATCTGCACTTGCAGGTTGAGGAAATTGAGGCTTTGCGCGATGCTGTCGTGCAAGCCCTGCGCCACCAGGTTACGCTCTTCGGAAATGGCCATCTCGCGCTCGCGCGCGGCCAGGCGCAGGTTTTCCAGCGCGATGCCCAGTAGTTGGCCCAGCGTTTCGAGTAGCCCCAGCTCGCGCGCGGAAAATACGCGCGCATGGCGGAAATGCAGGTTGAAAAAGCCCAGCTGCTGTTCGTGCGCATGGATATGGAAGACCGAGACGGTGGCAAAGCCCTCGCGGTGGCAGCGCAGTTCGTGCGCCTTGTCGATGCGGCGCATGTCGTGCACCTTCGCCACTTTCATCTCGACGGCGCTGCCGCACAGGCACTCGCCCACCTTCAGGCAATGCTCGGACGCTACCAGTTCTTCCGACAGGCCGTGGTGCACCACCATGTGCAGGTTGCCCCGCTCGGCATCGAGCACGCGCACGGTGGAGCCGTCGGCCTCGAAATAATCGACGATGCGCTGCATGAAGCCGTCGCAAATGTCTTTCAGCGGCTGCGGGCGCTGGAGGAAAGCGGCGCTTTCATACAGCAGGGCCAGTTCCCGGTTGCGGTACTCCAGGGTGGCCGTCTTGCTGCGTACGCCCTCTTCCAGGTTGCCGTACAGCGCTTGCAGGCGGTCGGCCATCTGGTTGAAGCCACTGGCCAGCTGGCCGAATTCGTCATTGCTATCGACGGCCAGGCGCACGCTGAAATCGCGTTCCTTCATGCGCTGCATACCCAGGCGCAGCCGCGTTACCGGTTCGACGATCAGCATGAACATCAGATAAATCATGCTGACCGTGCCGATGACGGCCATGCCCACCAGGATCAGCTGCGAGGCGCGCAGCCAAAAAGTGCGCTGCTCGCTATCGTGCTCGATCAGCCGCACCAGCTGATCGACCTGGCCAACAAAGGTATCGGCGTCACGCTCGAACTGAGGCCCTCGCGCGCTCTTATCGGCGACCAGGGCGGCCGGTCGCAAGGACCCGCGCCAGGCAGCGCCGATGCGTCCGAATTCGGCCTTGATGGCACTGCTGGGAGGCAGGAACAAGGGACGCTGCGGGTCGCCTTGGCCGATCTTGGCCAGGGTCTCGTCGATCAGCAGCACCTGTCGGCGCGCCTGCACGACGGCGTCGCTGGCGTCGCTGACAAGCAGCAGGGACAGGCGGTAGGTCTGCATGCGCAGGCGCCCCGTTTCATTGATGGCGGCAGAACTGCCTTCGAGCTGCCACGACAGGAACAAGGTGCAGCCGATGGCACTCAATGCCAGCGCCAGCATAAGCAGCAGCGCGCCGACGATCTTGGTCGACAGTTTCTGCCAGGAGGAAAACATCGCCTTCAATTTCATACCGCCCTTGAATGTAAATACAAACTACCTCAACCGCCCGTCTGTGCCATGAACCTCACGATTTTATCGGGCTGCGAATTGAAATCATGCTGCTGCGGCTTGAGTTCGATGGCGGCGCGGATCGCCGCTTCGATCTGCGCATCGCTAGCCCCGCCGCGCAACAGGGGACCGAAGGCGAATTTCTCTTCCTGGCCCAGGCACAGATACAGAGTACCATCGACGGACAGGCGCACACGGTTGCACGTGGCACAAAAATGCTGCGACATGGGCGTGATGAAGCCGATGCTCGATCGACCGTCGGGCGTTGCCATATAGCGCGCCGGCCCGCCACCGAGTTCTTGCGCCTGCGGCACCAGGCCAAAGCGCGCGGCCAGGCGCTCGCGCACTGGCCCCAGCGGCATATAGCGGGCATTGCGGCCCGTACTGCCCATCGGCATGGCTTCGATCAGGCGCAGGATGAACTGCTGCTCGATACAGAAAGCCGCCATGGCCTCGATCTGGTCGTCATTGACGCCGCGCATGGCCACCATATTGATCTTGATCGGATCAAAGCCGGCCGCCTTGCCCGCCATCAGGCCGTCCAAAATAGGCTGCAAGCTGTCGCGGCCCGTGATCTGCTGCATGCAGGCGCGGTCCAGCGAGTCCAGGCTGACATTGATGCGATGCACGCCCGCCGCGCGCAGGGCCACCGCGTGCTTGCCCAATTGGGTGGCATTCGTCGACAGCGACAGATCCTGCAAACCGGGCAGCGCAGACAGCTTTTGCGCCAGTTCGGGCAGTGCACGCCGCAACAGCGGCTCGCCGCCCGTCAGGCGCACGCGGCGCGTACCAAGGCGCACGAAAATGCCCAGCAAACGCTCGATCTCATCGAACCTCAGCCAGTGCTGCGGCTCCTCGAAACCGTGAAAATCCTTGGGCATGCAATAACTGCAGCGCAAATCACAGCGATCGGTAACGGACAGCCGCACGTAATCGATCGAACGGCCAAAACGGTCTTGCAACTTGCTACACTGCATGACACTACTCCTGTTTCTAGCTCGATTGTAAGGGCTGGGGCACGATCTGGCTGCGCCCCAGAAGGCGTAGCGCACTACGTCTTCCAGCCTACGCATTTCAGCCTAGGCATTAAAACCTACTGAACCAGCGCGCTGGCGGTGCCTTCGACGCTCGCGCCTTCCAGCTCGATGCCCGTAATCTGCGCGCGCCCCACCAACAAGTGCAGATACTGGTGTACGGCGCGCTGCCACGCGGCGCGCGACAGGCGGTCGGCGATCTGCGCCTGCACCGCCTCGTAGGCAATCACCTGGCCTTCGACGCGGCGCAGCACCTGCACGATGTGGTAGCCGAAGCGTGTTTCCAGCAAATGAGCGGCCAGCGCGCCCGCTTCCAGGCGCAGCAGCAGCGCGTCGAATTCCGGCACGCTCTGCCCCGGTGACAGCTGGCCCAGGTTGCCGCCCAGGGCCCCGGATGGGCAGTTCGAGTACTGCGCTGCCAGTTCGGCGAAGCGGTGCGGCGCCTGTTTCAGGGCATCGAGCACGGCTTGCGCCGTCGTACGCAGCAGCGCCAAAGGTGCTTCCGGCGTCACCTGAAACAGGATGTGGCGCGCCTCGACCAGCGCCCCGCTGCGAAACAGCTGCGGGCGCTGCGCATAAAAGCTGCGGCACGCCGCATCGTCGGCGGCCGGCACGCGCACTTCCTGCGCGAACAGCGCCTCGATGCGGTCGTCAATACTGCCGCCCTGCACGCCGAGCCGCTCGGCCTCGTCTTGCAGCAGCCGGCGCAGCACCAATTCATGCACGGCCTGTTTCAACGGATTGCCGGCGCTGTCGTGATGCGGCAGTTCCTGCGCGATGTCGGCATCGTCGATATCGATGCCATTGACAGAGATCCCCATGACATTGCTCCTTTTTTAGCGGCGGCGCACCAGTTGATAGGCGCGACCGAGATAGGCGACTGCGCCAAAGCCGCTCCACACGTGCACCAGACGGGTGAACGGGAAGATGACAAACAGCGACATGCCCATGAACAGATGCAGCTTGAAGATCAGCGGTGCCTCAACGATGAAGCTGGCTGCGTCAGCGCGGAAGGTGACGATGTGCTGCGCCCAGTTCATCAGCAAGACCATCATGTGGCCATCCATGTGCGAGGCCGACACAAAGATTGACGACAGGCCCAGCAGCAAGGTCAGCAAAATCCACAGCATCACCAGCTTGTCGCCGGCCGTGGTGACGGCGCGCAGCCGGTCATTGGAAAAGCGGCGCAGCAGCAGGATCAGCAGGCCGGCAAGGCACAGGCCGCCCATGATGCCGCCAGCGGCCATGGCCACGCCCTGTTTCAGGCTATGCGTCACGCCCAGCGTATCCCACACCCAGACGGGCGTGAGCAAGCCGGCCGCATGGCCGAACAGCAGGCCGATGATGCCGATGTGGAACAGGATATTACCCAGGCGCAGGCTGCCACGGTGCAGCAGCTGGCTGGAATCGGACTTCCACGTGTATTGCTCGCGGTCGAAACGGATCAGGCTGCCGAGGAAAAAGATGGCCAGCGCGATGTATGGATAAATGCCATACACAAATTGATGCAAGTAATTACTCATGATGTACTCTCCTCATGCGGGCGCAGGCGGCCAATTAAGCGGCGCGCCGCGGCTGCGGGTGAAAATGCACGGGATGGACGCCGCCTGGGACCTGGCCCTGACCTTGGCGCAGCAATGGCTCGACGCCATCCGCACCGGGGCCGAAGGTTTCCAGCGCTTCATCCATGTCGCGGATCGGCGGTTCGGCCAGCATTTCGGCCGCCACCGGGCTGAGGCGTTCAAGCAGCGTGAAGACGGGCGCATACGCACTGCCGTTCGCTGCCAGCTTGCGCCCGATATGCGCGAGCACATGGACAGCATCACCCAGCAGCGGCGCCGAAGCTGCCTCGTCGATGTGCGCCAGAAATTCCAGGAACAGCGGCACGAAGTCGGGCAAATCGTCCCCCGTCATCTGCAAGCCGTGGCGCTTGTATTCCTGCATCAGGTCGACCATGGCCTGGCCCCGGTCTCGCGATTCGCCATGAATATGCTCGAACAGGTGCAGCGAATGCGACGGGTTGCGGTCGAACGTAGCCACGTACTGCTGCTGCAGATCGATCAGACTGCTGCTTTCAAGGTGCGCCAGCAAGGGCCGCAACAGCGCATGCTGCTCCGGCACGACCTCCAGCGCAGCGTCCAGTTGCGACAAGTGCGCGATCAGCTCGGGCTCCGGATACAGCAGCAGGCGCGATAGGATGTGATAGTGATTCATAGCGTGTCTCATCTGAGTTCCTTAAGCGCCTGGCGCCGTTTTGCGCGACTTCGGCATCTGCATGAAGATCGCCGAACCGTGTTTTTTCTTGCCGAACAAGGTCGGCTCACTGCTGCCGTCCGAGCAGCCATTGCCGAAGCTGAAGCCGCACGAGCCCTTCTCGTTGAAGCTGTCCTCCGCCATTTCCTTGTGGCTGCTGGGGATGACGAAGCGATCTTCGTAATTGGCAATCGCCATGATGTGGTACATGTCCTCCACCTGCGCCTTGCTCAAGCCCACCTGCTTCAATACCGTCAGGTTCTCGACTTTCTCGACCGTTTTGCTGCGCATATAGGCACGCATGGCCAGCATGCGGTCCAGCGCCGAGACGATGGGCGGCTGGTCGCCGGCCGTCAGCAAATTGGCCAGGTATTGCACGGGAATGCGCAGGCTTTGCGTGTCCGGCAGCATGCCGTTGACGCCCAGCTTGCCCGATTCGGCCGCCGCCTGGATCGGTGACAGGGGCGGCACATACCACACCATCGGCAAGGTCCGATATTCGGGATGCAGCGGAAACGCCACCTTCCATTCGACGGCCATCTTATAGACGGGCGACTTGACGGCCGCTTCCAGCCAGAGGTCGGGGATGCCCTGGCGGCGCGCCTCGGCGATGATGGCCGGGTCATGCGGGTCAAGGAACAGATCGAGCTGCGCCTGGTACAGGTCCTGCTCCTGCGGCACGCAGGCAGCGGCCTCGATCTTGTCGGCGTCGTACAGCAGCACGCCCAGGTAGCGGATGCGCCCGACGCACGTTTCAGAGCACACGGTAGGCTGGCCAGCCTCGATGCGGGGGAAGCAGAAGGTGCACTTCTCGGCCTTGCCGGACGACCAATTGTAGTAAATTTTCTTGTACGGGCAGCCGGAGATGCACATGCGCCAGCCGCGACACTTGTCCTGGTCGATCAGCACGATGCCGTCGTCTTCGCGCTTGTACACGGAGCCCGATGGGCAAGAGGCCACGCAAGTCGGGTTGAGGCAATGCTCGCACAGGCGCGGCAGATACATCATGAAGGTGTTTTCGAACGTACCGTACATCTCCTTTTGCATGTTGTCGAACAGTTTGTCCTTGCTGCGCTGGGCAAATTCACCGCCCAGGTCATCTTCCCAATTCGGACCCCATTCGATTTTTTCCATCTTTTTCCCCGTCAGCACGGAAATTGGACGCGCCGTCGGTGGCGTTTGCGACAGTGGTGCGCTTTGCAGGTGCTCGTAGTCGTAGGTGAACGGCTCATAGTATTCGTCGATGGCCGGCAGATTCGGGTTGGCGAAGATATTGGCCAGGATCTTCAAACGGCTGCCCTGGCGCGGCTCGATCCTGCCCGCGTCCGTGCGGCGCCAGCCGCCATTCCATTTGTCCTGGTTTTCCCACTGCTTCGGATAGCCGATGCCCGGCTTGGTTTCAACGTTGTTGAACCATGCGTACTCGACGCCGTCGCGGCTGGTCCATACGTTCTTGCAGGTGACGGAACAGGTGTGGCAGCCGATGCACTTGTCCAGGTTCAGCACCATGCCGATTTGCGCTCTGATTTTCATACTATGCTCCTTCTTCCTGCAACGGGCCTTCAAGCCAGTCGACCTTGTTCATCTTGCGCACCAATACGAATTCATCGCGGTTGGAGCCCACCGTGCCGTAGTAATTGAAGCCGTAGGCCAGCTGGGCGTAGCCGCCGATCATGTGCGTCGGCTTGGGCACGGCGCGCGTCACCGAGTTGTGGATGCCGCCACGCTTGCCCGTCATCTCCGCGCCGGGCACGTTGATGATCTTTTCCTGGGCGTGGTACATCATCGTCATGCCGGCCGGGATGCGCTGGCTGACGATGGCGCGCGCCGTCAGGCTGCCATTGACGTTGAAGACCTCGATCCAGTCGTTGTCGACGATGCCGGCCGTTTTCGCGTCCGTCTCCGACAGCCACACGTGCGGTCCGCCACGCGACAGGGTCAGCATGCGCAAGTTGTCGGAATACGTGGAGTGGATGCCCCACTTCTGGTGCGGTGTCAAAAAGTTCAGCGCCAGTTCCTTGTTGCCATTCGGCTTGCTACCCAGCAGCGCTTGCGTCGTCTTGGTGTTGATGGCCGGCTTGTACACGCACAGGCCTTCGCCGAAATCGCGCATCCACAGGTGATCCTGGTAGAACTGCTGGCGGCCCGTCAGCGTGCGCCATGGGATCAGTTCATGCACGTTGGTATAGCCTGCCGTGTAGCTGACTTCTTCACTTTCCAGGCCCGACCAGGTGGGCGAAGAGATGATCTTGCGCGGCTGCGCCTGCACGTCGCGGAAGCGGATGCTGTCATGCTCGCGCGGCAGCGCCAAGTGCGTATGCTCGCGTCCCGTGATCTTTGAGAGCGCGGCCCAGGCCTTGACGGCCACGTGACCATTCGTTTCCGGCGCCAGCGTCAGTATCATTTCCGCAGCATCGATGGCCGTGTCCAGGCGCGGCTGGCCCTTCGACACGCCTTCGTCAAGCACCGTGCGGTTAATGCCGCGCAATACCTCGACTTCATGCCCCGTTTTCCAGGAAATACCCTTGCCGCCGTTGCCGATGTTTTCCAGCAGCGGTCCGATCGAGCTGAACTTCTTGTACACGTCGCGGTAATTACGCTCGACCACCGTCATGTTCGGCATGGTCTTGCCCGGGATGGCGTCGCATTCTCCGGCACGCCAATCCTTGGGATCGAAAGGCTGGCCCAGCTCTCCCGGCGTATCGTGCATCAGCGGCGTGAGGATGATGTCTTGCTGGGTACCGAGCAGTTCGCCGCCGATTTCCGAGAATTTCGCGGCAATGCCCTTGTAGATTTCCCAGTCCGACTTCGATTGCCACAATGGCTGCACGGCTTCGGACAGCGGGTGGATGAAGGGATGCATGTCCGAGGTGTTCAAGTCATCCTTTTCATACCAGGTGGCCGTCGGCAGCACCACGTCGCCATACAGGCAGGTGGTCGACATGCGGAAGTCCAGCACCACCAGCAAATCGAGCTTGCCTTCGGCGGCGGGACGCACTTTCACCTGTTTCGGCGTGATGCAGTCGTCTTCGTCGCTAAGCAAGCCATTCTGCGTGCCCAGCAAGTACTTCAGGAAGTACTCATGGCCCTTGCCCGAGCTGCCCAGGATATTCGAGCGCCAGACGAACATATTGCGTGGGAAGTTGGCCGGATTGTCCGGGTCGTCGCAGGAAAACTGGAGCTGCCCCGCCTTGATCTGGTCGAGCGCATACGCCGCTGGCGCCTGCCCTGCCGCCTTGGCGGCCTTGGCCACTTCCAGCGGATTGGTTTGCAGCTGCGGCGCCGATGGCAGCCAGCCCATGCGCTCGGCCTTGGCGTTGTAGTCGAGCAGGGTCAGCTCTCCCGTGCCGCCGGCCGCCGATGGCGAGGCAATGTCGCCCGTTTCCAGCTTTTCGTGGCGCCATTGGCTGGTGTGCGCATAGAAAAACGAGGTGCCGTTCATCTGGCGCATCGGGCGTACCCAATCCTGGGCGAAGGCCAGCGGCGTCCAGCCTGTTTGCGGACGCAGTTTTTCCTGGCCCACGTAATGCGCCCAACCGCCGCCGGACTGGCCGATACAGCCGCACATCATCAGCATGTTGATGATGCCGCGATAGGTCATGTCCATGTGGTACCAGTGATTCAGGCCGGCGCCCACGATGACCATGCTCTTGCCGCGCGTCTGGTCGGCGTTTTGCGCAAACTGGCGCGCCACGGTGATGACGTCGGCGCGTTTCACGCCCGTGTGCTTCTCCTGCCATGCGGGAGTGTAAGGCACGTCGTCGTCATAGCTTTCGGCCACGTTTTCGCCACCAAGGCCACGGTCGATGCCGTAGTTGGCCAGGGTCAGGTCGAACACGGTGGTGACCAGGGCGGTCGTGCCATCGGCCAGGCGGATGCTTTTCACCGGCACCCTGCGCAGCAGCATATCGGCTGCATCCTTGCCACCAAAGTAGGCGAAGCCCACTTCCATGACCGCGTCGCTATCGTTGATCATGGACAGCATCGGCACGATAGCTGCGCCGCTACCGCCGGCCTTTTGTTCCAGGTTCCACTTGCCCGACTCGCCCCAGCGAAAGCCGATCGAGCCGGCCGGCGCCGTGATGGTGCCCGTGCTTGCGTCGACGACCAGGGTTTTCCATTCGGGATTGTTGGTCTCGTCGAGGTTGTTCTCGAGGTGCGAAGCGCGCAGGAAGTAGTCGGGCACCAGGGTGCCGTTATGCTCCTTGAGCAGCACCAGCATGGGAAAGTCCGTGTACTGGCGCGCATAGTCGCGGAAATAGGCGCTCTGGCCTTCCGAGTGGAATTCCTTGAGAATGACGTGGCCCATGGCCAGCGCCAGCGCGGCGTCCGTGCCCTGCTTGGGGGCCAGCCAAATGTCGCCGAACTTCACCATTTCGCCATAATCGGGCGAGATGGCGACGGTTTTCGTGCCCTTGTAGCGCACTTCCGTGTAAAAGTGGGCATCCGGGGTGCGCGTCATCGGCACGTTCGAGCCCCACACCATCAAATAGGTCGAGTTGTACCAGTCAGCCGATTCCGGCACGTCCGTCTGCTCGCCCCACACTTGCGGGCTGGCCGGCGGCAAGTCGCAATACCAGTCGTAGAAGCTCAGGGCCACGCCACCGATCAGCGACAGGTAGCGCGTGCCGGCGGCATAGCTGACCATGGACATGGCGGGAATCGGCGAAAAGCCGACGATGCGGTCCGGGCCGTATTTCTTGATCGTCAGCGCATTCGCGGCGGCGATGATTTCATTCGATTCGTCCCAGGTGGCGCGCACAAAGCCGCCCAGGCCGCGGATGGATTTGTATTGCTGCGAGCGCACGGGGTCCTGGCTGATCCAGTCCCAGGCCGTGACAGGGTCCATGGTCTTGCGCGCTTCGCGCCACATTTCCATCAGGCGGCCGCGCACCATCGGGTATTTCACGCGCTGCGCCGAATACACGTACCAGGAATAGCTGGCGCCGCGCGGGCAGCCGCGCGGTTCGTGGTTGGGCAGGTCGGGCCGCGTGCGCGGATAATCGGTTTGCTGGGTTTCCCAGGTGATCAGGCCATTCTTGACGTACACCTTCCAGCTGCATGAGCCGGTGCAGTTCACGCCATGCGTGGAACGCACGATCTTGTCGTGCTGCCAGCGCTGGCGATAGGCGTTTTCCCAGGTTCGGTCTTCATCGACCACGGTGCCATGGCCGTTGGAAAACGGCTCGGCGGGCTTGCTGAAAAATTTAAGGCGGTCCAGAAAGTGACTCATGCTACCTCCACATTACGCCGCAGACAGCGGCGCCAGGTCTTAAAAAACGCTGCAAGCACGATGGCTCGAGCGTCGATGCAAACAGTCTATCGATGCGTCCTGCGCGGCGGTATTGGCAAGAAGTCGGTTTCCCGCACCAGGAATGCATAGGCAGGTAGTCACTATTGCCTATGGGCGCCTCAGGCCTGCTGCGGTATACCTGTCGCCATCGTTCAACCAGGAGAAAAACCATGAGCATTACCGATTACGCCAGCCTGCTGCGCAGCGCCGGCAAGCAGGAACAGCCGCAACGCTTGCTGTTTACCTTTACCCAGGCGCAGGACCAGCCGGGCGGCCAGGGCAAGTCGCTCACGCCCGTGATGTGCGCCGACAAGCTGCCCGATGAACTGGGCAGCTTCGAGACATTGATAGAGGAATCGAGGCAGATGCAGACGCACTGGGATGTGGTCTTCGTAGCAGGATTGGCGGGGCGCGACGGCCAGCCGCCCGCCGCGCAGGACTGCGAGGCGCCCCTGCGCGCCATGGTGACGGCCATCGAGCAAGGCCGCATCGACAGCCTGCTGGCGTTTGATCGCAGCGGCGACCTGTTACGCTTTAACTGAATCCGGCCAAGGGCGCTCGTGCAGATGACGCGCCCGTTCGATTGGGCAAACCAGCGGCAAGAACTGCTGCTGGCGCGCCGAATACGCCATCAGTGCCCCGCTGTCGATGTCAAAATACCAGCCATGCAGTTTTAAGAGCCCCTGCTCCACCCGGCGCTTCAGCCAAGGGTAGGTCAGCAAGTTATCCAGCGACTGCAGGATGCTGGCCAGCTCGCACGCATGGTGCTGCTCTTGCGAAGAGCGGTGCGCCAGCTCGCGCCGCACGCGCTGCGCCACCGGTTCGGCAATGCGCATCCACTGGCCCACGAAGTCCGTTTCCTGTCCTTGCGCGCACGGCTGCGGTTCCAGCAGCGCGCGGATGCCGCCGCAACGCGCATGTCCGAGCACGATGACCCTGGCCACTTCAAGCTTGCAGACGGCGAACTCGATGGCCGAACTGACGCCAGGCGGCGCGTCGGGCGTGCATGGCGGCACCAGGTTGGCGATATTGCGCACGACGAACATGTCGCCCGGGTCGCTGCCCGTCAGCAGCATCGGATCGACGCGCGAATCGCAGCAGCCGATCAGCAAGGTCGTGGGCCGCTGGCCGTCGCGCAGGCTGTCATACAAGGTCTGCGGCTCGCTGAAGTACTGCTGCTGAAACAAGCTGAAGCCGTTGACGAATTTTTCCAGTTCTTCCATCACATACTCTCATTTCCTGAACGCCTGGCAAGAACGACTTGCCAGGCGTTCTAACTAGCAAGGCATCGGTGCGTTCTTGCGGGCGTAGCAGCACCAGGTAATGGCGATGCAGCTCACATAGAAGCCGATGAAGCACCACAGGGCCGCGTCGGGGCTACCCGTCAGCGCAATCGAGGTGCCATAGCTTTTCGGGATGAAGAAGGCGCCGTAGGCCGCCACGGCCGATGTGAAGCCAAGAACCGCCGCACCTTCCTTGTTGGCGTCAACGATGGCTTGCTCCTGCGCCGCCTTGCCTTTGCCGGCGGCCGCGCGCTGGTGCTCCGTCAAAAAGATCACGGGGATCATGCGGAAGGTCGACGCATTGCCGATGCCCGTGCCGGCGAACAGCAGCATGAACATCCAGAAGAAGCCGCTGAAGCTTCCACCCACGCCAGCTTGCGGCATGAAGTACAGCACGCCCAGCACGGCAACGATCATCAGCAGGAAAGACCACAGGGTGACACGGGCGCCGCCCAGTTTATCGGAAATCACGCCGCCGGCCACGCGCGCCAGCGCGCCCACCAAGGGGCCCAGGAAGGCGTAATCGAGGGGATTGACGTCAGGGAACTGGATCTTGATCAGCAGTGGAAACGCGGCCGAATAACCGATAAAGGAACCGAAGGTACCCGTGTACAGCCAGCACATCAACCAGTTGTGCTTGCGCTTGAAGATCACTGCCTGTTCAGAAAACGAAGCCTTGGCCGAGGCCAGGTCATTCATGCCAAACCAGGCCAGCAAGGTACTCAGGGCGATGAATGGCACCCAGATGAAGCCCGCGTTTTGCAGCCACATGTCCTTGCTCACGCCATTTTTGAGCCAGGTCAGCGAATCACCGCCCCAGGCGCCGAAGACGGCGAAAGTGATTACCAGCGGCACCACAAACTGCACCACCGACACGCCCAGGTTGCCCAGGCCCGCATTCATGCCCAGCGCGAAGCCCTTGCTCGCCTTCGGATAGAAAAAGCTGATGTTGGCCATCGACGAGGCGAAATTGCCGCCGCCGAAGCCGCACAGCAACGCCAGGATCAGCATGGTCGGATAGCCGGTGTGCACATCTTGCACGGCCAGGCCGATGCCGATGGCGGGAATCAGCAAGGAGCCCGTGGAAATGGCCGTCCAGCGGCGGCCCCCGAAGATCGGTACCATGAACGAATAAAAGATGCGCAAGGTGGCGCCGGACAGGCCCGGCAAGGCCGTCAGCCAGAACAGTTGGTTGTTACTATAGGTAAAACCGATGTTGGGCAGATTGACCACCACCACGCTCCACACCATCCACACGGCGAACGCCAGCAGCAGCGCGGGAATCGAAATCCACAGATTGCGCGCGGCCGTGGCCTTGCCCGTGTTTTGCCAGAAGCTCGGGCTTTCCGGCTCCCACGTATTGATCATGTAGCGGCTCATTGGTTTGCTCACAGCGTTACTCCTACAGGTTGAGGGAAAGTCGCTGCACGCAGCGGCTTGAACGAGAAATACATCCAGACAAGCGATACGCAGACGGTGCCGTACAGGAGCATGAAGGCGCTCGAACGCACACCGGTGAGGTCCACCAGGGCGCCGAACATCACGGGCAGAATGAAGCCGCCGAGACCGCCGGCCAGGCCCACCACGCCAGAGACGGCGCCGATATTGTCGGAAAAGTCGTCGCCGATGAACTTGAAGACGGAGGCCTTGCCCACGGCCATGGCGATGCCGACGATGAACAGCAGCGCGGTAAACCATAGAGGCGACAGGCCGATGTGGATAGCCAGCGGCCCCGTCACGGTCTCGATCACCATCTGCGTTTGCGGATACGACAGCAGGAAGAAGCACACCCAGCACACCCACATCACGGCCCAGGTGACTTTCGCCGCACCATATTTATCGGAGATCCAGCCGCCAAATGCGCGCAACACGCCGCCCGGCAGCGAGAAGCAGGCAGCGAGCAGCGCCGCGTGCTTCAGGTCGTAGCCATATTCGGCCACGTAATACTTCGTCATCCACAGCGCCAGCGCCACATAGCCACCAAACACCACCGAGTAGTACTGGCAATAGCGCCAAACGCGCGGGTCCTTCAGCACCTTCATCTGCGCCGAAAAGCTTTCGCCCGATGGCGCCAAGTGCGATTTGTCCGTGTATGAAAACAGCCAGAAAACGATGGCCGTGGCCAGCATGGCTAGCGCATACACCTTGGGCAGCATTTGCCAGCCGAAGGCGGCGACGATGCCCGGCGCGACGAACTTGGTCAGCGCGGAACCGGAGTTGCCGGCGCCGAAAATACCCATCGCCAGGCCGCGACGCTCCTTCTCGTACCAGCGTGCCACATAGGGCGTGCCGACCGAGAAGGAGCCGCCCGCCAGCCCGACGAACATGCCCAGCAAGAGAAAGTGCCAGTACGCGCTGGCGTAGGAAATCAAGTAGATCGGCACCACGCTGGCCAGCATCAGCAGGAAGAAGACGCGGCGTCCGCCGTATTTGTCCGTCCAGATGCCCAGCGGTACGCGCACGAGGGAGCCCGTCAGCACGGGCATGGCGGCCAGCAGGCCGAATTGCGTTTCCGTCAAGCCCAGGCTGGTCTTGATGGGAATACCGAGTACGGCAAACATCATCCATACCGCGAAGCAGATCGTAAACGCGAAGGTACTGCTGATCAGCACGCACGCCTGCTTGCGCCGCATGCCCGGCTCGACTGCCTTGTTACTACTGTTGTTCTTAGTGCCATCTAGGGTAGCCACGATGTTTCTCCATGAATGCACTGGCCGTCTGGCCAGCCGTCCCGACCAGCTTACGTGGCGCAGGCGAAAGGCACTATCGGCCACAGGGTGATTATGAAAAGGCAATCTGGATAGCCGCATCGGCAAAAGTGACTAGATGGCGCGGTGCGGGCCTAGGCTGGATGGCGGGCGTTTTACAAAAGGACGCGTTTTTGGCACACTCGGCGCCTGCAGAACAGGCACGAAACAGAGCAGATCATCACCCGCGTGGCCCGGCATGGCGTCCCGACATATGGCGCGGCGCGCCAAAGGCGGCTATGCTGTCGCCACCATCAATCAACGCCCCCGACATCACGCATGGACTATCTGAGCCTCAAGCATTTCCACATGGGCTGCGCCGCCGCCAGCGGCTTTCTTTTCCTCTTGCGTGGCGCATGGATGTTGCGCGCCCCGGCCAAGCTGCAGCAGCGCTGGGTCAAGGTGCTGCCGCACCTGATCGACACGGCCCTGCTGGCCAGCGCCATCGCCCTGGCCGTGTGGAGCGGCCAGTCGCCGGGCAGCCAGCCGTGGCTGGCCGCCAAGCTGTGCGCGCTGGTCGGCTACATCGTGCTGGGCACCATCGCGCTGAAACGTGGCAAGACGCCGGCCGTGCGCGGCGCCGCCTTCGCGCTCGCCGTGCTGGTATTCGCCTACATCGTCGGCGTGGCCGTCACCAAGCAGGCCTGGCCGCTGTGATGCATCAGATATGCAGCAGCGCAAGCGAGCTGGCGGGCGCTGGCGCGCCCTGCACGTGCTTAGTTGGCGCGGTTCTTCTCCAGAAGTTTCTTGCCAGTGGCGTCCTGTAGCCACCATTCACGCACATCGAGCGCCTTGTTCTCGATGCTGGCATTGGCCAGCAAGGGATTTTTCTTCAGGTAGACGATATCTTCCTCGAAATTGTCGTGTATCGAAGCCACTTCCAGGAAACGGTTGGCATCCAGACGTCCCAGATAGATGACCTTGCCAGCCACGACGTCAAACTCGATCGCCTTCGGCGACGATTCGGAGTACTTGGACCTGCTTCCATAGTCAAGCAGCCAGATGAGGATGCGGTAGCGTCCCGGCGTCAGCTGCAGCGCAAAAGTACTGCCCTTGCCCGTAGGCACTTTTGGCGCGACATTCTGCAAGGAGACCTGGCCGGCGGGAGCATGGCTGGATAACCACAGATCTTTGTCCTTGTTGGTGGCAAGGTCGCTGCTGACAATGCCGAATCTGGCGCCATGCGCCTCGAAGACGGCGCGCTCGAACACGGTGCCGACGACAACGCCCTTGGCAAGGTCGGGGGTCGTATAGGTAAACGCAGGCGCTTTATCGTGGCCGGTGACGCAGCCGGACAACAGCGCAGGCAGCAAGACGGCGCACGCCAGCGCGCGCAGCATGGTGGTTCGGACAAACATGGATGATCCTGGATGAAATGAAGAAAATGGGTAACAAGTAATGGGCATGGGGCGACAAGCCCTGTGCCTGCCGGGGCATCGAAAAATATTTCCACATGGGAATATTTTTAGTGTATCCGCTTGGCAGGAAAATGTCTAGTTGATAAGTCGGCGAGGGGCAAAGTACGATTTCTGCAGAACGCAGCAGGCTGCACGACAATGACAGTATTGGCAACATCATCGACAAGCCGGCCACCGTGTACCTGCGCGTTACAAACGACATCATCGAGGCTGCGGTGTTGATGGCAGTGACGCTAGGCCGGCCACTCACTGACTATCGCGGCATCGAGGCGATGGTGGGCAAGCGGCCGGGCTGAGGGCGCTTATTGCATCGGCAAGGCATTCACATCAACGACAGGCATCTGGCCTGTCGCGGGCCGCGTGAAATTCTGATCGGTTTTCACGTAAGCGGCAAAGAAGCCGCCGTTATGCAGGTAAAACTTGCCGTTTTCCAGGCCGCCCGCATAATCCATGCGCTGCGCATTGGTGGCCGTGGCGTCGCCCGTGAAGCGCCCTGCCGTCACTTCGGACCAGGCGCCAGCGCTACTCCTTGCCCACTGGTTACCGAACTGAACGCGGCGCTCCATGTAGCCGTTCGTGTCGATGAAGTTTTCGAGGAAGGAATGCACGCCCGTCAGGTAGGTGGAAATGGCCGGGCGCTTCCAGGTAGCGATATAGCGCCACCGGCCCGTTTCCGGCGCGAAGAACCAGGCCGAATATTCGCTGCTACCCTTGCCGTCGGGCCGCGCGCGGGTGATGAAGCGGTACGTGGTGCCGGCTGCCCAGTTATACGACAGGTAGGTCTGCCCGCCAGTGCCCTCGCCGCCAAAGGCATTGTCGGTCACGCCGGCGCCCTTGCTGACCAGGGTGGTTTTCGCGCCATTGTCGGCATCCCAGACGGAAAACAATATCCAGCGCTCGCTTGGCGACTTCACCTGGATGCCCAGGTAGCCCTGGCCAAAACCGTTGGCCATGAAGTAGGAGCCGATGGCATCCTGACCCACGGGTATCGTCATCTCGTTGTAAAAATACTCGGTATTGGCCGGCACCGTGTAGCCCATGTGCACGGACGGCCCGCGCCGCGACCAGTAGTAATTTTCCGTATCGTCGGCATAATTGAGCGTGGCGCCTGCTGTCACCTTCAGCGCGGCGACCTCGCCAAAGGTGGCCTTGGCGCGCGTCAGTCCCTGCAATTCCACCTTCACATAGCCGGCCGTCGGCACGTTCACCGTGCCCACCGCGTAAGTCTTGCGTGCCTTGTCGGTCAGCTTGACGTCGAACGACTTGCCGTTGATCTTTACGCGCACGGTGCTGCTGCCGCCATCGGCCAGGCTGGCATCGAGCGCCACCTGAACGGAGCCTGCTCCGGAGACGCGGAAATACGTGCTGGCGACGGCATCCGGATTGCTCCAGCCAGTCAAGCCTTGCTCAGTAATGTCGGCGCCGTCCTCACCTCTGGTGATATAGGCATTACCAGCCAGGGCCACCGTCACTGGCACGGCCGTGCTGCTGGCCAGCAAGGCCGTGCCGTCCGTGGTGGCGGTGGGGGCGGTGCCGCCGCACGCTGCCAGCAGCAGGGACATGGCGGGAAGGACTGCATAGCGTAATGAACTTCTGTGTTTCATCAACATCTCCTCGTGGTGCGGCGCGCAACGGACCCAAAAAGGCCTGCAGCGAGCGCCGCGGTTTAAAAAACAAACGGGTAAAAAAAAACCCGCTACGGCACCAGGTGCGGTAGCGGGTTGTGCCGGCTTAGTACTTGCCGTCGAGCGCGAAGATCGGCTGGCGCGCTTTCCACTGGCCGCCCGTGAAGTCAGGGAAGTCCAGGGTCTGGAAGTTGGCGGCGATCGATTGCTCGGACAGCGGCGTGATGGCGCTCCAGGTCACCGCATCGTAAATATCGATCGGCATCGGCGCATTCGCCTTGAGCGCTTCGACAAAGGCGTGGATGACGAAGAAGTCCATGCCGCCATGACCCGCGCCTTCGGCTTGCGCCGCATATTTGCGCCATAACGGGTGCTCATACTTGTCCTGGTAGGCCTGGAAGTCATCCCACTCGTGCGCCTTGCTGACACCTTCGATGTGGATAGCATTGTTCAGGTCCATCCACAGGCCGTCCGTACCTTGCACGCGGAAGCCCAGCGAATACGGACGCGGCAAGCTGGTATCGTGCTGCAAGATGATGGTTTCGCCGTTCTCGCACGCCAGCGTGGTGGTAACGATATCGCCGAGCTTGAACTTCACCTTGGCGTTCGCATGCTGCGCGCCGCCCGGCTGCTTGACAATGTAGTCGTGCAAGCCGCGCGCCTTGCTGGCAAAGGCGTTGATGCGCGTAAAACGGTTGCCGCGATTGATGTTTGTATACATGGCGCAGGGGCCGATGCCATGGCTCGGGTACAATTCGCCATTGCGCTCGACCGAGTGCTGCGTGCGCCAATGGGCCTCGGACCAGCCTTTTTCGCCGAATTCCACACCGCCGCCGTACGGCTTGCCCGGATTGCCGCTGTTGAATTTGACGGCGCGCAAATCGTGCTGATAGCCGCCCTGCAGGTGCAGCAGTTCGCCGAACAGGCCGGCGCGCACCATCTGCAACGCAGCCATCACATCGCGGCGATAGCATACGTTTTCCAGCAGCATGTAAGGCGTCCCCGTTTTCAGCTGGGTATTTAGCACATCCCAGTGGTCTTGCAGGGTAATGCCAGCGACTACTTCGCATCCGACGGCAATCTTCGCCTGCATGGCGGCGATAGCCATGGGCGCGTGACATTCCCATGGCGTGGCGATGATCACGCCATCGAGGCCACCGGCGTCGAGCATGCGCTTGTACGCTTTCTGGTCGCGCTCTTCGCCATAGGTGCGCGGACGCGGCTTGCCGGCTTTGGCCACCTGGCCCAGCGCGTGTTTCAGCATGATCGGGTCGATATCGCACAGGGCAACGACTTCCACGTCATCGCGGCGCACCAGTTCGGCCAGCAGCACCTGGCCGCGCATGCCTGTGCCGATCAGGCCAAGACGAACCTTGTCGCGGCCGGTGGCGGTGGCAGCGTTGGCGGCGCCAGGCAGCAATGTGCTGCCGGCCATGGCGCTGCCAGCCAGCGCGGCGCTGGCGGACAGGAAATTGCGTCGATTGATTTGTATTGTCATTCGTCTCTACTCGCTTCCATTGGTAATGTTCTTCGCCGACCCGCCATGCAGCGGACCGGCGACAGTTTAATAAGTGTATTCAGCCGTGAAACGCACCGAACGCGGCGCCGTGCGTCCATCGACCTGCAGGTAATTGCGCGAGATGGCGCCATGGTCTTCGCGCGTTTCGGTGTAGCGGGTCACGGTCTGGCTGTTGAACACATTGAAGACGTCCACTTTCAAGCTCAACCCTTTGACGGCGCCGGGAGTATAGGCCAGGTTCATGTCCAACTGAGCTTGCCACGGCAGGCGGCCCTGGCTGCCGCGCGGCGCCGGCTTGCCATTGCAATAGAAGTAGGAATCGCCGTAATTGTTTTCGAACTTCAGCGCATCGGGCAGCGCGCCGATGCAGTTGCGCGGCGCACCCGAGGTCAGCGACAGGTTGGCGCCCAGCATCACGTCCGGCATGACCTGCATGAAACCGTAGGCCTTGAAGGCGTGGCGATGGTCGCCCGGCAGGTAGCCATAGGCGTTGTACATCAATTCCTTGTGGTCGTCGCTGACCGTCAGGCCCACATCGCCGCCGCCGACGCTGTCCGTCTGGCCTTCCATATTGCCCTTCAAGACGGACAGGGTGTAGGTCAGCTTGCCGTACCAGCCATTCGTGTACGGGTGCTCGACAAACATGTTCAAGGCACGGTAGGTACGCGACGGCAGCGGATTGCCCCATTCTGCCGCCGAAATATCGACGCGGCGCAAGCCCTTGCCATCGTCGAAGTCCACCATCAGGCTATTGTCGCGGCCTGGGTTGATGATGGCGCACTGGAAGCCGCTCCAGTTGCTCGTGTCAACGCTGTTGCGCGTGGCCCAGGCTTGCAGCGGGCGCTCGTCGCAGACGTCGTCGTTGGTATCGTTCAGCTTACGGTACAGCATGCTGGCGCCCACCACCAGTTGCTTGGAGAGGGCGCGTTCGAAGCCCAGCGAGAATTCATCCTGCGACAGCGGTTTCAGGCCGACGGCTGTCACTTCGCGCGCATCGCGGCTCTGGCCATAGGCGTTGTTAGCCGAATACGGCTTGCTGATGGCATGCAGGCCCGTCGGTGCGCCAGTGACGGGATCGACACCCGTGTAGGTGTACATCTCGCTGGTGGCCAGGAAGGGGCTGGCCATGTTGCTCGACAAATTCGATGGCACCGGCAGGTGGTAGCGCCCGCCATTGGCGAACAATTTAAGGCTGCCGTCGCCCAGGTAATCCCAAGTGGCGCCCACGCGCGGGGCGATCATGTTGCGCTGCGAAATGAAAGCCACGCCATCGGTGCTGTAATTGGTGAACTGTTCGCGGCGCAGGCCCAGATCCAGCAGTACGCGCTGCGTGACCTGATAGTGATCCTGGATGTACTGCGCCGATTGCACGCTGGTCGGACGCGCCAGGTTGGCGTTCAGGTCCTTGCTGACGTAATAGCCCTGCTTGCCGTAACCATCACCCTGATACGGCGTTTCAAAGGCGCCGTTGATCGGCAGATTCGGATCCGTCGCCCGCAGGTAAGTCCAGCGGTAGCCGCCGGCCAGGCTCAGGCCCACTTTCGATTCCACGTCGATGCGGTCGACGCCGCCGCGCAGCGAATGCTTGCCCAGCTTGTATTCGAGGTCCAGGCGCTTGGCCTTCTGGCGGTCTTCCGACGATGGGTCGACCAGGGTGCCGGTCACCGTTTGCGGATTGGAATAGCTAAGGCCAGGCACCTGGGTCGAGGTGTTCGACGAGGTCTGCGCCAGCAGCGGATTGTAGCCATTCGGTGTGCGCGTGTGTGAGGTGCGCGATGCGCCCATCATGGCCGTCAACGTCAGCTTGTCCGTCAGATAGCCCGTATACTTGAAGATGTCGGCATTCGCGCCTGGCGCAGCCGACGAACCGCAGCAATTAATGGTGGTCTCGCTGCCGCCGCCAGGCACGTTGTTGCGTTTCAGCGTGGCATAGTCGAAGCCATAGCTTTGGCTGTCCGTGGTCGTGCGATCATACAGCTTGGTATATTCAAAGTGATGGTCATCCGTCAGATTGTAGTCCAGCTTGGCCATCATGCGGTCAACCTTGCTCTTGCTCTCGCGCCAGCCATTCGGCAGCACCTTGTTCAGCAAGTCGTCGCGCGCACCGGCGATCGAAGCGCTGTTCGTGCGCGTCTGTTCCAGCGCCACAAAGGCAAACAGCTTGTTCTTGATCAGCGGCCCGCTGCCGTACAAGCCGACGACCTTGCTGCTGCTGCTGTTATCGCGATTCCAGTACTTCAAGGTGCCGTCCGTGAGCGCATTGGCGCCCGTGTTCGGGTAATACCTGTTTTCCGTTGTGCCCTTCAGCGAACCGGGGATGATGGAAACCTTACCGCCCAATTCCACCTTGTTGCCGCCGCTCTTGGTGGTGATGTTGATGACGCCGCCCGTGGAGCGGCCAAACTCGGAACCGTAGCCGCCCGACAGCACCTGCAGGTTCGAGATCGCGCCAAACGGCAGTTCCGACGCACCCACCTGCGTCAGGATGTTGGTGATGGGGAAGCCGTTGACATAAAAGGCGTTTTCCGACTGGCCCGAGCCGCCGATCGATGGCGCATTGCCATACGCGCTGTTGGTGCCGCGCGCCACGCCCGGCGTCAGCTGCACGATGGAGGCGACGTCATTGCCCACTGGCAGCGCTTTCAATTCCTTGGCCGTAAAAATCACGCCATTGTTGGTGTTCGACACGTCGATCGGGTTGCGCGACGCCCTTACCACGACAGTTTGCTCCTGAACCGAGGGGCCAGCCGCGCTGACTGGGCCGAAGTTGGCTTCGGCACCCGCGCCGATCAGCGCTTCGACTTCCTGCGACGCTTCGACCGAACCGGCACGCAGCACGCGCACCGCATAGCGTCCTGGCGGCATGGAATTGGCCACGTAGCGGCCCGACGTATCCGGCGTCAAGGTGCGCTGCACACCCGTCGCCAGATTTTCCAGCACCACGCTGGCGCCGGCCGGCGTGCTCAATGCGCCAAAAATGGTACTGGTGGCGTTCGACTGTGCCCAGGCCTGGCCTGGCACGCCGGCCGCCAATGCGATCACGATCGCTGCGGCGCGGCTGATGTCGCGCAATTTGAGTCGGGTGGTATGCATTCTTGTCTCTCCGTCTATATCGAGGGTTATACGCGCCCTCCCCGCTCCAGGGCAGAGTCGGAGGGACGCAATTTTTATGTTGTTCGTCGAGCGGTGCAGCCAGGCAGTTGCACTTTTCGGGAAATCGGTCCGTATCGGCCGATCTTCGTTTTAGTAGGATTACTTTAAAAAGAAAAAGAAGTAGCGTCAACAAAAAGAAAGTTAAAACGCAAAATTGTCGCCAAATCGGGGGCAAAAATGCTATTTATCTTTCGATTTTATGCATTGCCTGGTAGTTAACTTTCGTTATCGTGGCGTAGCAGATACACGCGCCAAAAAAAATCGGGCAAGCGCGAGCCAGAACAGCCCAATAATGGCGGGATGGAAACGCGAAAAAAGAAATTCTCATCCGTTCTATCTTACGTTTATCTTTCGCATTGCGCATTTCGAAACATTAATTTTTTTTCATCCCAATCGCCCAGCCCATCACAACGCAAACCGCGCCGACGGGCTGGGGCAGCGTCAAGCCTTAAAAGAACTTGTAGCTGGCAGAGAGGGCAAACTGGCGGCCGAACAGGTCCTGGCTATGGTTATAGCCTTCCCAGCCATTCGGATCGTAGTAAGGCTGCTTGTTGAACGCGTTTTTCACGTTCAGGCCCACGTCCAGGTGCTTGATCGGCTTCCAGCTGAAGGCCAGGTTGACCGTGGTGTAGGACGGCGCGCCCTTGCACTGGCCCGCAGGCAGGGTAACGGAAGCCGCGCTGCAATTTTCCGGCGTATTGTCCTTGTCCCACGGACCATAGGCCCAGCGCGTCTTGCCCGAATAATTGACGAACACGCTGCTGACGAAATTGCGGTAGCTCCAGTCGGCATTCACAGTGGCGCGGTAGCGCGGCGAATCATAGTAGCCGACGGTATTGCCCTTGATATCGCTGCCATCTTCGCTGTTATGGCTGTCGCGCTTGCGGATGGTGGCCGCGATGCCGGTGCTCAGCTTGCCCCAGTCCCCCAGCGCAAAACGCGTGCGGGCGTCGATGTCGATGCCGTCGATCAGGGTCCGACCGCGGTTCGAGTACGAGTTAATCAAGCCGCCCAGGTTGCCGACCGAGTAGCCTGGCACGCCAGCGGCGCACACGCCCGCATTGGCCGGATTGGCGCACATGGCCGCCACCGCCGCCATGTTGCCGCGGTCGGCGTCAGTCAGGCCATTGCGGATGGCACTCGACGTACCGGCCAGCGTCGGTCCATACTTGCCCACAAGTTCCGTGAACAGTTCGTTGAAGTCCTGGCGCACGATTTCATCACGGCGATACACAAACCAGTAATCGACCGAAATGCTCACATCCTTGGCCGGCTGCATGACCAGACCGAGGGTCGAAATCTTGGCCTTCTCCGGAAGCAGGTTCTGGTTCGGCGGCGTCAGGCCGCCTACCGTCGTCGAGCAGTTCGAATTGAGCAAACTCTTGCCCAGGTCCGCATCGGTAGCCACTTTGGACTTCATCAAGGCGCGCGCCATGGCATTCGTTTCGTCGCAGCGCACCGTATCGCGGATGCCACCCACCTGCGCAAAGACGCCGCCGCTTCCCGCTTCGGCAAGGTTGGGCGCGCGAAAGCCTTCGGAATACGTCCCGCGCAGCATCAGGTCGGGCCGTGCGCGCCAGATCAGGCCCAGCTTGGGTGCCAGGTTGGCGGCGAAATGCGGATATTTGTCCAGGCGCGCGGCCGCATTGACTTCCAGGGTATCGCTAAGCGGCACCACCACTTCGCCAAACACGGCGGCGATGGTGCGCCGGCCGTCGAACCAGGAACCGCCCTGCTGCGTGATCAGGCCATTGGCAGCATCGGCGTTGCCGGGCGTGAGAAAGCTCTCGCGCATGATGTTGGTGCCCACGGCGGCGCGCACTTCGCGCTCACCGAGCTTGAACAAAGTGCCTTCCAGTTTCGCATCCCAGGTCATCAACTTGGTCCACGATTCGATGGCGAAGGTCGGGTAGGCGGCACGCAGGAGCGCCGCGTTGGCGTCGCTGATTTCGCCGAACTTGTAGGCAGGATTGTCCGAGATATACGTGCGCCCGCTGACGGGGTCTTTCGTGAACGGCCCAAACGCCTGCTCGAAACCCTTGATGTTGATATTTGCCGTCTGGAACAGCGTGGAATGGCTGCCCGCTACGCTGAGCGCCGTTTCAACATCCCAGCCGCCGCCGATGCTGCCGCGCAGGCCGACGAGCGCGCGGTAGTTTTCATCGATATTCTTTTGCCCGAAGTGCCCCGTCGCATCCTGCAGCAAGTAGTTCAAGCCTGCCGCGCCGCCCATTTTGGCCACCATGTCAGCATCGAGCTTGCCTTTCAGGTAAGCATTGTTGGGGCTCAGGTAAGGTGTGGCAAAGGTGTTCAGGGTATTGCCGGTGTTGCGCGCGAACCAGTTGTTCGTGCTGCCGCTATTGAAGCTCGACGGCCCGTTCTCGCCGCGCATCTTGATGTGGGTGAAGGCGCCTTCCGCGAACGCTTCCATGTCGCCACCGAGTTTCAGCCGGCCGCTCAGGTAGGCGGTGGCGCGCTCCGAGGTCGGGCCCGTGTCGATCTGATTAGGCAGCGCATTCCACACGCAGCGCGTGCCCGACGCTTCGGTGATGCTGTTATTGCAGCCAGGCGCGGCGCGCTGGCTGCGGGCATTGTTGTTGGCTTTGTCGAAGACAAAGAAGGTCCCCGGATTCATCACGCCCGGTTCGCTGCCGACGCCCACGCGCATGTTTGGAATGAAATTGGGGTTGTTCACATAAAAATACGCGGGACGCTTGCGGTAGGTATCGGCCAGCGCGATGCGGTCGCGCTGGTAGACGTTGACGGAAGCGTAGATGTTGTAACCATCGCTGGCCAGGTCGCCCAGGCCATACAGCACGCTGGCCTGGCGCTCGCCAAACGCTTTCACGCTGGGCGAAAATTCGCCATTGGCACGCGCTTCCAGACCCTGATAACTCTTCTTCGTAATCACGTTGATGACGCCTGCCACGGCATCGGAACCATATACGGCCGATGCGCCGTCCGTCAAAATCTCCATGCGCTCGATGGCGGCGGCCGGAATGGCGTCGATATTGACGAACATGGTCTGGAAGCCGGCCGGCGCGCCATAGAACGACAGGCGGCGGCCATTGAGCAGCACCAGGGTGCCCTGCGCACCCAGGCCGCGCAAGTTCGCTTGCGAGCCGCCATCCGAGCCCGAGAACATCGAACGGAAGTCCTGCTGCGCGGGACGGGCAGCAGGCAGATTGTCGAGCACCTGCAGCAAGGTGAGCGCGCCCATGTTTTCGATCTGCTTGGCGCTGATGACCTGCACCGGCGACGCCGTTTCCGCGTTGATGCGCTTCAGGCTCGATCCCGTCACTTCGACGCGCGCCAGCTTCTCTTCCTCGGCTGCCAGCGCCGTTGACGCCAGCCCTACCGCCATCATGGCGGCCATCAGTTTTTTCAAGTGCATTCCCATCTCCCTTTTTATAAGTGATTTATTTTCGTCAGGCTGCAAGAGCCCCTCCCCGGTCCGAAGAGGGGCTCGTTTTTAGTGAAATGATGAAGTGTGTCTAGCGCGGCTTGACTGTCGCGCCCTCCGTGCCGGTGAGTACGGCGTTGCCCCAGTTGCCGCAGACCTGGGACGGTCGGCTACCGCGCGCGCCCAGGGTACGCAAACTGAGCTCGCTCAGGCCGCGCACGTCGATTTCCGGTTTGACCACTGCGGGAGCCGAGACCAGGCCGCTGTCATACAGCAGCCGCTCACCGCTCCAGACCTGGAATTGCAAGCCGCCCGCGCTGCGGCAGCTGTCGTCCACGCCCAGGTCGGCGCGCAGCAGATTCCAAGTGCCCGTCAGTTGCAAGTCGATGCTGCTGACCGGACCCACGCCGAGGCCCTTGCGGAACCACAGCCCGTTCATGCGCATCTCGGCCGCCTTGCCGGCCGGCCGGTCACGCGCGATATTTTTCGCTAACGCCAGGTCCGACAGATAGCGCTGTACTTCGGCGCCTTCGGCCACGCGATGCTCAAGCACGCGGAACTCGGACAACGTCACTGGCGCCACGTCGGCCGCCAGCGCCGCATCGAACGCGCGTGCCAGCGGCTCCGCTTGCGCCGCCGTGACCATCGGGTCGGCGGACGCCGCGCCATCGCCTTCCGGATTGTGCGTGCTCATGACGCGAAAGCGCAGCAAGCGCCCGGCCGCGGCACGAAAATTGATCGTCTGCGCCCCCTGTTCCAGCTTGAGGCTGCCGCGCGCAAGGGGTGCACCCCACTCGCCATTGTTATCCCCGATGTAGATTTCATAGTCGCGCACCTGGCCATGCTTCCAGTGCTGGTCGTTGCGCGGCGCCAGTTCGATGCCGTCCACCAAGCGCCGTTCCGTGAAACCGATTACCCACTCATGCGGGCCGCTTTTCACCGCAGGGCTGCGCACGGTGCGGAACCACGTCTCGGGCTTGCCATCGAAGGCGTTTTCCAGCCGATAGCCGCTCTCCTCGCCAGGGCGCGTCACCACCTGCATGGCATCGGCCGGCAAGGCGCGGCCCGGCACGGGCGCAGCCGGGAAGTGAGCGTCCAATCGAGCCACGCTCAGCGCGCCGTCGACGCGGATGCGCAAAGGCTGGCCGATATCCTGCGCCGCCACTTTCACGTGCACAGTGCCTTGCCTGTCTGCTGCGTCGAAGTACCAGCCTTCGAGCGCCTTGTCGTAGGCAGCGCGATCGCCAGCGTCGGCCAGCAATCGCTGTCCCGCCTTTACCGCTACCGGCCGCTGGAGCGCCAGCATGCGCAGCGCATAGCCGCGACGCGCTTCCTGGCCCGCGTACTGGCCTTCGACGCCGCCGACGTCGACTTGCACATCGCCGCCCGTCTGGTGCATGCGAATCACTTGCTGGCTGAAGGCGCCGCCCTGATACTGGCGCGTGTTGCCGTCATCTTCATACAGGGTGTATTCGGAATGGCCATGCGGATAGATATCGAGCGTGAGCTGATCTTTCGGCTTCTGGCCGTCGTACAGCATTTCCGGATACATGGGCACGATGGCGCCGGCGCGCACAAACACCGGCAGCTTGTCCAGGCTTACCTGCAGGTCCAGGTCGCGCCCCTTGGCGTCGGCCGTGGCCTGGCGTCCATCCCAGTAGTCGTACCAGGTGCCTTGCGGCAGGTGGATGCCCTTGCGCCAGCCTCCGCTGACGGCCTGGCTGCGGTAGACGGGCGCCACCAGCACGTCGCGCCCCAGCAGAAATTGATATTTGTAGGCTTCCGTGTAGGCGGCCGGATCGTGCGGGTAATCCCACATCAGGCCGCGCACCAGCGGCGCGCCCGTCTGCTCGGCTTCGCGCACCAGCGTGTACATGTACGGCGTCAGGCGCATCTTGAGCTTCAGGTAGCGGCGGTTGATGTCGCGGTAAGGTTCATCGAACCACCACGGATGCTTGCGCTCGGCTGCGGCCCAGCCGGACATGCCCATCAGCACGGGCGTAAAACTCTTCCACTGCAAATCGCGCAGATAGGTTTCCGGGCTGCCGCCAAAGATGGCGTCCACGTCGCCGGAGGCATACGCCTGGCCGGACAGGCCCGAGCCGATCAGGGTAGGGATGTGCCAGCGGATGTAGTCCCAACTGGCGCTCTGGTCGCCGGTCCACGCCACGGCATAACGCTGGATGCCGGCCCAGCCCATCACCGTCCACAAAAATGGCCGGCTGTCGGAGTTGTTCAAAATGCCGTCGTAGGCGGACTTGTTCGCATCCATGGCGAACTGATAGCCCTTGCCCGTCCACGCCACGTCCAGCTTTTGTACGCGGCTGCCCGCCTGGCTCACTTCCCAGGCGATCTTGTCGACGCCGTTTTCGGTCCACAGGCCCGTGCGGAAACCGTAAGCGGCCAGGCCCTTCACCGTAGCGGGCAAATTCGTGTAGCCACAGCCGTAGCCATCGTTGGGTAAAATCCAGCCGCCCGGCATATCGTGTTCTCGGTACTTGCGCGCCACGCTCTCGACCACGTCGGGCGTCTTGCCGGTGGGGCCATCGGTCCAGCCCTTCGGCACGGAACCTGGCTTTTTCACGTTATCGCCATCGTTGTAGCAATCGGCGTCGCCGTATTCCAGCGCCCAACGGGGCAACATGCGCGCACGCCCCGTCAAGTCGGTGTAGCGGGCGACGACGTCGCGCAAGTCCTTGCCGACGAAGAAATACGCGTCGAAGCGGCCTTCCGCATGCTGCAGCGAGATCTGCTGCTGGTCGCGCAAGTCGTAATTACCATCGGACCAGGTATTGCGCAGCACGCCCCAGCCGCGTGAACTCATCAAAAATGGCGCGGGATTGGGCCGGTCGCCCTCTTCCCACCCTCCCGAATACGACACCGGCACCTGCTTACCCTTGAATTCGAAGCGGCCATTTTGCTGGCCGCCGCCGAAAAAGCGCTCGCCCGGCAAGCTGGAAAGGACTTGCACGCCCTGCTTGTCGTCCAGCGACAGCGGCTGCACTTCGCGCCACAGCGGCACCGGGTCACCCTTGCGAAAAAGGCTGAAGCGCAAAGGCTTGCGCTCGATGCGCAGACTCAGAGCCTCGGTGCTGATCAAGATATGCTCGGCCTGCTCGCTGAGTTGATACGCTACATGCGCAGCAGGCTGGCCCACGACTATCGGTGCAGCCTTGTCGCCCGGCCCCGTCAAGCCCCCCTTGCCACCCGCCTCGATACGCAGCACGTCCACCTGCGGCAGGCTGATACGCAGCTGCATACCATTATCGCTACGCAAGTCCCAACCCAGACCCTCCCCCTTGGCCATGTCGGCCGCGTGCACGGCGGAGAGGGATTGCAAATTACCGATAGTGGCACCCTGCAGGCCAGGCGCAGTCAGGGTAGCAAGAGCGGCGAGGACACAGGCGGCAAGGGCACGGCGGGGAAGCGGGAGGGGTTGCATGTGCTGGCTTTCAGGAAATCGAAGTGATAGAAATACTTTAAGAAGAAAAATTAATATCGTCAACATAAAGAAAGTTAAAGCGCAAATATATTCATAAAATACGCAAAATATGCACATTCATCTTACGTTTAATCAAAATTTCATAAATAATACTTTCACTATCGTGGCATTTCAGCGACAACCGCCCCCATTACGGCATTTCATGCGGCGCTGCCACCGCATTCCAGCCCCGTAAAACACCATTATTTCGCAAGTTACCAAATAATTTACTTTCGTTTTACTTTCGTATTTGACTTTTCGAAATTTAGTGCCTATGCTTTCTCCAACAAACACTTTACTGACCTCTCATGACTACCCTACTTCAGCGTGACACTCAAACCTGGCGCGACATCGGCGGCCTGCACACGGCCGAGGAAATCGCCCACCAGCCGGCTATCTGGCGCGCGCTGAGCAGCATTTTGCGCGACGCACAAGCGAGCCTGGCCGCCTTCCTCGGCGATGCGCTGTCCAACCCGCAGCAGCGCGTCATCCTGACGGGCGCCGGCAGCTCGGCCTATGTGGGCGAAATCGTCGTCGACACCCTGAATGCGGCCTGGCCAGCGCAGATCCGCGCCATCGCCACCACCACCTTGCTGACGCACCATGAGCTGTACCTGGAAGCGGCTGCGCCCACCCTGCTCGTCTCGTTTGCGCGCAGCGGCGACAGCCCCGAAAGTCTGGCGGCCGTGGAGATGCTGCGCCAGGTCGTGCCCGGCGCGCGTTTCCTGAACATCACCTGCAACGCCGAAGGAAAGCTGGCGCGCCAGGGCGCCAACGACGCCAACACGTATAACTTGCTGATGCCGGAAGGCAGTTGCGACCGCGGCTTCGCCATGACCAGCAGCTTTAGCAGCATGCTGCTGGCGGCCCTGTCGGTGCTGGGCAAGGACGCCGATTTGACGCGCCTGGAGACCCTGGCGCAGCTGGGGGAACAAGCCTTGCGCGACTGGTCGGCACCGGTGGCGGAGCTGGGCAACACACCCGTGCAGCGCGTGTTCTACCTGGGCAGCGGCCCGCTGGAAGCGCTGGCCAAGGAAGCAGCCCTGAAAATTCTGGAATTGACGGGTGGCCGCGTGATGGCGATGGCCAATACGCCACTCGGTTTCCGCCATGGCCCGAAATCGGCCGTCACCACGCAATCGCTGGTCATCCTGCTGCGCAGCAGCAAGCCGCTGGCGCGCCAGTACGAGGACGATCTATTAAAAGAACTGCAGCGCGACGGCGTGGCGCAAGCCTGCCTGACGGTGGGCATCGGCGGCGACTTATCTGCCAACTTATCTGCCAACTTAGCGCCCGACGCGCAGGCCTGGCCCGACGCCTGGCTGGCCCCGCTGTGGCTGCTGATGGCGCAGCAATATGCACTGCACCAGTCTGCACTGTTGCAACTGCGTCCCGACAATCCATTCGCCGGCGGCATCGTCAACCGTGTCGTGCAGGGCGTCACCATCTATGGCCATGAGCAATTCTAATCACATAGCGGCTTACCACGGCATCGACATCGGCGGCAGCAAGATGGAGCTGGTGGCCTTTGCAGACCGCGACGGCGCGCTGACGGAAGTGTTCCGCGAACGGGTGGCCACGCCGGGCGATGATTTCAGCGCCTTCGTGCAGGCGGTCGTCGACCTGGTGGCGCACGGCGACGCTGCACTGGGCACGACGGCAGCTGTGGGCATAGGCTTGCCCGGCGTGATCGACAGCAGCAGCGGTCGACAACTGAGCTCGAACGTGCCCGCGCTGAACGGGCGCCTGGTGGCGCAAACGCTGCAGCAAGCCTTGCAGCGCCCTGTCGCCATCGGCAACGATTGCCAGTGTTTCGCCCTGTCGGAAGCGCAAGGTGGCGCGGCCAAAAATAGCGCCAGCATGTTTGGCGCCATCCTCGGCACGGGTGCTGGCGGCGGCTATTGCGTGGGCGGCCAGTTGCTGCGCGGTTTTAACGGCGTGGCTGGCGAATGGGGCCACTGGAGCCTGCCCGCCAGCGTACTGGCGCAGCACGGCCTGGCCGAGTATCGCTGCGCATGCGGCAAGACGGGCTGCCTGGAACGCTATGTCTCGGGCCCCGCCATGAGCAAACTATATGCGCACTTTGGCGGCGAAGGCACAGAACCGCTGGCCACGCTGTCCATCGTCGCACGCGCCAATATGGGCGACGCCGTGGCCAAGCGCACGGTGGAGGTGCACCTCGACGTGCTGGGCCACGCGCTGGCCGGGCTGGTGCTGGCCTACGACCCGCACGTCATTGTGCTCGGTGGCGGCCTGTCCAAGCTGCCCCACCTGTATGACAGACTGCCGGTGGCAGTCAAACGCCATCTCTTCCCCGGCGTGCACGTGCCGCCCATCTTGCCACCGCACTTTGGCGATGCCGGCGGCGCGCGCGGCGCGGCCCTTTTGATACGACAACATACGAAGGCGTCAATATAATGAAACAAGTGGGAAACCCGACCTTTACACTCTCGCCTATCGAGCAAGTGATCAAGGCGCACCGCCGCGGCGAGCGCGTGGGGCTGTACGCCGTCTGCTGCAGTCACCCGAGCGTGCTGCGCGCCGCCATGCGCGTGGCCAGCGACTACGACACCGTGCTGCTGGTCGAAGCGACCTCGAACCAGGTCGACCAATTCGGCGGCTACACGGGCATGACACCCAACGTTTTCCGCGAAAGCATGTTGGCGCTGGCCCGCGAACAGGGTTTTCCGACTGAGCGCCTGGTGTTGGGCGGCGACCACCTGGGCCCGAACGCCTGGCAGCACCTCGATGCCGCTACCGCGATGGCGCACGCCGAAACCCTGATCGCCGCGTATGCGGCGGCCGGTTTCCATAAAATCCACCTCGATTGCAGCATGCGCTGCTTGGATGACCCTTTGCAGCTCGACGATGAAACCGTGGCCGCCCGTTCGGCGCGCCTGTGCATCGTCGCAGAAGCGGCGGCAGCAGCAGCCGGTTTCGCGCCGCCTGTCTACGTGATCGGCACGGAAGTGCCGATACCCGGTGGCGAAGCATCGTTGGCGCAAGCCGGCGCCGTCACCAGTGCGCAGGCGGCGCGCCGCACCCTGGACGTGCACCGCCGCGCCTTCCTCGACAATGATCTGCATGGCGCGTGGCGCCGCGTCATCGCCATGGTGGTGCAGCCGGGCGTCGATTTCGATCAAAATAGCATCGAGCACTACGCTGCGCCGGCGGCCGCCACACTGTCGGCCTTTATTGGCGAGCAGCCTGGCCTGGTGTTCGAAGCCCACTCCACCGACTACCAGCGCGAATCAGGCCTGCATGCCATGGTGCGCGACCATTTCGCCATCCTGAAAGTGGGCCCGGCCGCCACCTTCGCCCTGCGCGAGGCGCTGTACGCGCTGTGCCAGATCGAGCAGGAACTGCTGCCGGCGCACGCCACTTCACAGCTGATGCAAGTGCTTGACGAGGTGATGCTGGCCAAGCCCAAGCACTGGATCAAGCACTACCTGGGTACGCCGGAGGAACAGCGATTGATGCGTCGCTACGGCTTGAGCGACCGCTGCCGCTATTACTGGGGCGAGCCGGAAGTGGTGGCCAGCGTCGCCAAACTGCTGGCCAACCTGGACGCGCTGGCGATTCCGCTGCCGCTGCTGAGCCAGCATTTGCCGCAGCAGTACCAAGCCGTGGTGCAGGGCAGCTTGAAAGCCCAGGCATCGGCCTTGATCGAGCACAAGATCGGCAGTTTGCTGGCGCAATATGCGCGCGCCTGCAACTGCAATACGGCCGTCCCCGTCGTTGCCGAAGCGGCTATCTGTTAAGCTCGATATCTTCATTTTTTACTGAGCCCGCCAACATGCGAAATACCAGCCAACGCCGTGAATCCATCCTTCGAATGCTTACCCAGCAGGGCTCGGTGCAAGTGACCGATCTGGTGGCAAAGCTTGGCGTGTCTGCGGTCACCATCCGCAGCGACTTGAATGCGCTCGAAGCGCAGGGCATGGCCACGCGCAGCCACGGCGGCGCGACCCTGACGCGCACGCCGCCGCTTGAACACACGATCAGTCAGAAGGATGCCATCAACCACGCGCAAAAGGAACGCATCGGCGCCTATGCGGCGCGACTGGTGGAAGCGGGCGATAACATCATCATCGACTCGGGCACCACCACCATTTCGCTGGCGCGCCATTTGCGCGATGCCACTGGCGTGACGGTGGCCACGAATGGCCTCAACATCGCCTGGGAACTGGCCGACGCACCCGGCGTGGACCTGATCCTCACGGGCGGCCTGCTGCGCAAGCAGTCGCTGTCGATCCAGGGCAGCCAGGCCGAAACCTGTTTGCAAGCCTACAGCTTCGACAAGCTGTTTTTGGGCGTGGACGGCTTCGACCTGCAGTTCGGCGTGACCACCCACCACGAAGCGGAAGCGAGCCTGAACCACAAGATGGTGGAACGGGCAAAGAAAATCATCGTCCTCACCGACGCCTCCAAGTTCGGCCGCGTCAGCCTGCACCGCATCGTGCAACTGGACCGCGTCGATATCGTCATCACCGATGCCAGCATCAGCCAGGAGTACCGCGAAGGGCTGCAAAAGCTGGGCATCGAACTTTTTATAGCGGAATAACACATGCTGAGCGGCAGAATCCTTACCCCCTCTGGCTGGATCACGGGCAGCATCGCCTTTGACCGGCGTATCGTCCAGATACAAGAAGACACTGCCGCCGACAGCGCGCTGACCATTTTGCCCGGCTTTATCGACCTGCACGTACACGGCGCCGCCGGCGTCGACATCATGGAAGGCGCAAACGCCGGCGCCAGCGTGGCGCAGGTGCATGCGCGCCACGGCACCACGGCCCTCTTGGGCACCACCCTGACGGCCAGGGAGCCGTCGATCTTGCGCGCCCTGCAAGGCCTGGCCGGCGTCATCGCCGAACGCCCCGCCAACGGCGCACGCATGCTGGGCGTGCACCTGGAAGGGCCGTTTTTAAATTTGCACCGCCTGGGCGCGCAGCCACCCGACGTGGTGCAAGCGAGCTTGGCGCAGGTACAACGCTTTCACGCCATTGCCCCCATCAAGGTGCTGACCATGGCGCCGGAAATCCCCGGCCACCTGGAACTGATCCCGCAACTGGTGGCGATGGGCATCCGCGTGCAGATCGGCCACAGCGCCGGCACGTATGACGAAGGCGTGGCGGCCCTGAAAGCCGGCGTCTCCGGTTTCACCCACCTGTACAACGGCATGACGGGCATGACGCACTACGACCCCGGCATGGTGGGCGCGGCGCTCGCGCATGCCCAATACGCGGAAATCATCCCCGACCTGCAGCACGTGGAAAAGGGCGCCCTGCGCGCGGCCCTGCGCGCCATCCCGCGCCTGTACGGCGTCACGGACGCCACCTCGGCCACCGGCATGCCGGACGGCGAATATGGCCTGGGCACGCAGCGCGTCTACAAATGCCTGGGCTGCGTGCGCCTGGCAACGGGTTCGCTGGCCGGCAGCGTGCTGACCATGGACCAGGCCCTGCGCAATTTCGTCGACCTGGGCCTGGACCTGGCCGACGCCTCGAACCGCTTGTCGCTGTATCCCGCCGATTACCTGGGCGAATCCGAACGGGGCCGCCTGGCGCCGGGCGCCTGGGCCGATATCGTCGTCCTCGATGCCAACTTGCAGCCCGTGTCGGTCTTCGTCGAAGGCGTGGCCATCGATCTTTCCACCCGCTAAAGCACCTCAAGCTACCTCAACCCCGTCCCGGAGTTTTCATGCACGACACGTCACACAAGGCCCCCGTGTGGGCCATGCGCTACCTGCTATTTATTGCCGGCATGGGAGGCTTGTTGTATGGCATAGACATCGGCATCATCGCCGGCGCCCTGCCTTACCTGGAATCGACGGCCTCGGTGGCCTGGAAACTGACGGCCCAGCAGCTAAGCTTTATCGTCGCCGCCGTGCTATTGGGTTCAGTCCTTTCTTCCCTGTTCGCCGGCGCCCTGGCCGATATGCTGGGCAGGCGCTGGGTGATGTTCCTCGCTGGTGCCTTGTTCAGCGCCAGCATCCCGCTGATCGCCCTGGCCGACGGCTACACGCCGCTGCTGCTGGGTCGTCTGCTGCAAGGCATCAGCGGCGGCTTGATCGGCGTCGTCGTGCCGCTGTACCTGGCCGAATGCCTGCCCGCGCAACAGCGCGGACGCGGCGCCGCCCTGTTCCAGCTGCTGCTGACCATCGGCCTGGTGGCCGCTGCCCTGATCGGCCTGCAGCAGGCACAGACGGTGGAGACGGCCACGCAAGCGGCGCAAGCCTTGCCCGAAGCGGGCCGCAGCGCCGCCATCTTCATGGCCAAGGACCACGCCTGGCGCAGCATCTTCTGGGTCTGCCTGACGCCTGGCCTGGTATTTACCATCGGCGCCATGCTGCTGGCAGAATCGCCACGCTGGCTGGCACAACGCGGCCGTATCGCACAGGCGCGCGACTCGCTGCTGCGCACGCGCCTGCCCGCTGCTGCCGACCTGGAGCTGGGTGACATGCTCGCTACGCCCGAAAATGCGGCCAAGACGAGCGGCAAGGACAAGCCCAAGGAGGCGCTGCTGAGCCGTCGCTACATGCTGCCCTTCCTGCTCGCTTGCCTGATCCTCGCCTGCACCCAGGCGACGGGCATCAATTCCATCCTCGCCTATGTCGTCAATATTCTTAACCAGGCAGGCTTGTCCGGTGCCTCGGCCAACATGGCGGACGTGCTGCTAAAGGTGTTGAATGCCGTGATGACGGTGGTGGCGGTGCTGCTAGTCGACCGCAAGGGCCGAAAATTCCTGCTGATGCTGGGCACGGGCGGCATCGTCGTCTCGCTGCTGGCGGCCGGTTTGCTGTTTCGCGGCGCCGAAGCGCACCTGGCTGACGTGCGCCCGGCCATCGCCGCGCAAGCGCAAGCGGATGCTCTTACGCTGCACCTGGACAGCGCCACCCTGCAAGCGCTGGGCGCGGCGGCCGATGGCACGCCGCAGCAGCTGACCATCGCCTACGCCTATGGCCCGTTCAGCAACGTGAAAAGCCTGCGCAGCGACGACCCGGTGCTGCGCCAGGTCAGCATCGCCCGCGCGGACGCCGTGCAGCCTGACAGCGTGATCGGCGTGTTTTTCCGCAAACTGCACCTGAACCCATTCGCCGACCCGGCCGCCGGACGCGAAGCGCCGCTGCGCATCGAGAAGGCCAGCCTGGGCCCAGTGCCCTCGTCCACGCATGGCTGGCTGGTGGCCGTTGCCATCTGCGTATTTGTCTCCAGCTTTGCCGTGGGACCGGGCGTGTGCGTCTGGCTGGCCCTGTCCGAGCTGATGCCTACCCGCATCCGTTCGAACGGCATGAGCATCGCCCTGCTGGTAAACCAGTTCGTCTCGACCGTGATCGCCGCCATCTTCCTGCCGACGGTAGGCTTGCATGGCTACTCGACGCTGTTCTTCTTTGGCGCCGGCTGCACGGTGCTGTATTTCCTGGCGGCAGCATTTTTGTTGCCCGAGACGAAGGGCAAGACACTGGAAGAAATAGAAGCGCACTTCGCCAGGTAGCCGCTTGCCTTATTGTGCAGGTGCAGCATCGCGGGGCTTTTTAAGCTGCCGGACAAGTTTGCAGAGCGATGCGCACGGCACTGTAGAGTTTTTCTTCTGGAAAAACCACCGGCTGGGCTAAAATCTGGCTGCGCCGTGCTACTTACGGGGCGGCAATGGCGCCATGACAAAGATTACCAGGAGAAAAAGTGAGCTTATTTAGAACCAAAAATTTGGATGACATGATCGCCCACAGCAAGAAACCGGGAGGATTGGCGAAAGTGCTTGGGCCCTTCGACCTGGTGCTCATGGGCATAGGTGCCATTGTCGGCACCGGCATTTTCGTGCTCACCGGCACCGGCGCGCTGACCGCCGGCCCCGCCCTGTCGCTCTCGTTTGTCGTCGCTGCCGTCGCCTGCTGCTTCGCCGCCCTGTGCTATGCCGAATTCGCCTCCACCGTGCCGGTGGCCGGCTCCATTTACACTTACAGCTATGCCACCCTGGGTGAGCTGGCCGCCTGGATGATAGGCTGGGACTTGCTGCTCGAGTACGGCCTGGCCGCAGCCGCCGTTTCCGTCGGCTGGTCTGGCTACTTCCAGTCACTGCTGGCGGGCTTTGGCATCACCCTGCCTGCAGCCCTGACGGCCGCGCCAGGCGCCCTGCCCGGCGTGACCACCTTTATCAACCTGCCAGCCCTGGTCATCATGCTACTGCTGACGGCCATGCTGGGATGGGGCGTGCGCGAATCGGCGCGCCTGAACAACATCATGGTCGCCATCAAGGTGGGCGTGGTGCTGCTGTTCATCATTTTCGGTGCGCGCCACGTACAACCGGCCAACTGGCAGCCCTATATGCCATTCGGCTACCACGGCATGCTCAGCGCAGCGGCCCTCGTGTTCTTCGCCTTCATCGGCTTTGACGCCGTTACCTCGGCCGCCGAGGAAGTCAAGAAGCCATCGCGCGACTTACCGATCGGCATTATCGGTTCCCTGGCCGTGTGCGCCGTACTGTACGTGGTGGTGTCAGCCATCATGACGGGCATCGTGCCATATCAAAAATTCCTCGGCGTCGACCATCCCGTCTCGCTGGCCCTGCAGTATGCGGGCGAAAACTGGATCGCCGGCTTCGTCGACCTGGGCGCCATTCTCGGCATGACTACCGTGATCCTGGTGATGGCCTTCGGCCAGACGCGCATCATCTTCGCCATGTCGCGCGACGGTTTGCTGCCCAAGCGCCTGTCGAGCGTGCATCCGCGCTTCCACACGCCGTTCTTCGCCACCTGGCTGGTCGGCATCGTCTTCGGTCTGATCGCCGCCGTGATCCCGCTCAACATCCTCGCCGAGCTGATCAACATTGGTACTTTGGCCGCCTTCACCATGGTGTCGATTGCCGTGGTGGTGCTGCGCAAGAAGCGTCCCGACTTGCCGCGCGCCTTCCGCTGCCCTGGCGTACCGTATGTACCGGCGCTGGCAGTGATACTGTGCGTGGGCCTGATGACTTTCCTCAGCTGGGTGACCTGGATGGCTTTCAGCATCTGGCTGGTGCTCGGCCTGGTCATCTATTTCAGCTACGCGCGCCGGCGCTCGCTGCTGCACCCGGCGCAGTAAAAAGTCCCCTGCAGCGACATATTGTGTCGCTGCGCCAGTTAAGATGGCGGTCTCGCAACCTGTGCAGGCCGCCATCCATGCAACCTTCCCCCGACCTCATCGCCCAGCTCGAGCAGAGCACGGACCAGCTCAAGCGCGCGCGCCTGCGCAATATGCAAGGGCTGGCCGTCGGCTTGCTGCTACTCGCCGCCCTGGTGTTTGCCGTCGCCCGCTCGCAGCGCGGCGGCCATCCCGCCTGGGGCTATGTGGAAGCATTCGCCGAAGCGGCTATGGTGGGGGCGATTGCCGACTGGTTCGCCGTCGTCGCCCTGTTCCGCCACCCGCTGGGCATCGCGCTGTGGCATACGGCCATCATTCCCAATAGCAAGACGGACATCGGCCGCAGCCTGGGCGCCTTCGTGGAGAACCATTTCATTACCGAGCAAGGCATCGCCGAGCGCATCGTGCAAGCCGATCCCGCCGCGCGCCTGGGTGACTGGCTGGCGCAGCCTGCGCACGCGCAGCAGTTCGCTAGCGCCAGCGCCGGCCTCGCCAGGCAGTTGCTGGCGATGGCCGACCACGACACCGTGGGCCGGCTGCTGCGTGAACAGGCCAGCAGCTACCTGGGCCAATTGAACCTATCGCAAGTGGCAGACGACTGCATCGACGCGCTGATCGCCGACGGCAAGCCGCAGGAGCTGCTGGACTTTTTGCTTGACCGCAGTGCCGCCTACCTGGACGATGAGCGCCACCACGCCGCCATCGGCGACTTCGTGCTGGGCGCCTTCCAGATCGAAAACGCGCTGGTGAAAAAAGCCTTGAAAGCGTATGAGCCGCGCATGCTCGCCTCGCTGCAAAAGCTTGCCGTCGCCGTGCGCGTCGATCCGCAACACCCGCTGCGCCAGCGCATCGCCGGCTGGATCGCCGACAGCGCACTGCACCTGAAGGCCGATCCGCACTGGCAAGTGACGCTGCGCCGCTACCAGTTGCAGCTGATCGCCAGCGACACGCTGCAAGCCACGCTGGGCACGCTGTGGGAGCATATCCGCACACGCCTGCTGGCCGACCTGCACGCCGAGCAGCCCGTGCTGGCGCAGGCCATCGCCAGCCTGGCGCGCAAGACGGGCCTAGTGCTGGGCGCGGATGCGGCTGCACGGCAATGGCTGAACGACGCCATCGTCACCGGCAGCGGCGCTCTCGTGCGCCACTACCGGGGCGAAGTGGGCGCCTTCATCGCCGGCCGGCTGGACCTGTGGAGCAAGGAAGAAATGAGCGAGCGCATCGAACTGGCCATCGGACGCGACCTGCAATTCATCCGCATCAACGGCACCATCGTGGGCGGCATGGCCGGCCTGCTAATTTACGCCCTCAGCCATGCCTTTTAAACGCTATTTATCCGTACGGCACCTCGCGGCGCTCCGCCGGCGCGATCCGACACGGCCACACGCGCTGCAGCACTGGCATGCATGGCATGGATCAGCAGCAGCAACTGCAGGCGGCTAAGGCGCCCCAGCTCGGGCCGCACATGCCACCACGCCGCACACGGTACTGAACAACATCGGCATGCCGGCGCACTCCATGGCCATGCAGGTCGCTGCCGGTATCAGCGCCAATAGCAGGACCAGGTAGGCGATCAGCTTCAGGCGCGGCACCGGTGAGCGCAACAGGCCCGCACCCGACTCTTGCGCCTCGCGCATCGAGCCAGACGGCCGCCGATCCCTGTACACAGCTTCGCTGCCGATTGTCGGTATTTTCCTACGCATGTCCGTTTCCTCCATCCAGCGTTACCCTACTGGCATGCCAGGTCGGACGCACCACGCGCGTGCCGCACTGCATCTTTGGAGTTTGGCGCATAAATTTATCAAATACAACAAATAAATCGACAAAAAATAGTTTTCCCTATCAATCAGCAAGCGACAGGCGCGAAAGATCTTCTCGGCCCCTCAGTGAAAGGCGCAGCTACGCACTGCCATTTTCGTCAAGGCCTGCATTTTTTTTGTGTACAAAAAACCAAATATAATCATCATAATCGTAATATTTGTTTAAATCATTTTTATTTGATGTATGATCTCTTTTAGCGCAAAATCAAGGCATTACGCCAGCCATGTTTGCTGCGATCACCCGATATCTTTGCCTTCTGTGTAGGAGATAAGCCCATGCATAGCCTCTTGGCCTTGCGCCCGCTCGACGCCGCCGCCAGCACCGTCGATATTGTCAAACGCGAATGGAAAGCTGACTTCATGCAAGCTGGCGCCTCACCACAGCAGGCCAAGAGCAATCTGCGCCCACGCGTCGAACCAGTCTGATTACAAGTTTGATTACGAGTTTGATTACTAGGCAAGCCTCGCATCTTCATGCATCACGCATCACTTGACAGGAGCAAACACATGGAAAACACCACGGCACGTGCCGCAGCAGAGAGCCAGCTGGCACAAGAGGGCGCCCGTGAATTGCTGGTCTTTGGCCTGAACAATGAGGAGTACGCGATTGACATCGGCCTGGTGCAGGAAATCCGCGGCTATAGCGCCGTGACCCACATCGCCAATGCGCCGGCCTTGCTCAAGGGCTTCATCCACTTGCGCGGCAGCATCGTGCCGCTGATCGACCTGCGCATCGCGCTGGGCCAGGCCGAGCCCGTATATGACGCTTCAACGGTGGTGATCATCCTCATCTTCGCGCATGGTGCCAGCGGCATCGTCGTCGACCGTGTGGCCGATGTGGTGCAGCTGGCGCCGGCACAGATCAAGCCCCCACCGCAACTGCACGGCTCGACGATAGCCGGCCATGTGACGGCCATCGGCAGCCTCGATGAACGCATGCTGATCGTGCTCGATATGGACAGCCTGCTGTCAGGCTTGGGCATGCAAGCCCTGGGCAAACTGGCGGCGTGAGCCAGCCAGCCCATTCTGCACCGCCACCTGACCGACTTACGCCGGAGACCCCATGAGCATCCTGATCGTCGACGATAACGACACCAACCTGAACTTGCTATCGACATTGGCCCGTAAGGCCAGCAGCACCGAAGCCGTGTGCATGAGCGACCCTATCGATGCGCTGCACTGGTGCGAGTCGCACGTACCGGATCTGGTCTTGCTCGACTACCGCATGCCCAACCTGTCGGGCAACGAATTCCTCAGCATTTTCCGCAAGATGCAGGGCATGGCCGACATTCCCATCATCATGGTCACCACCGAGAATGACCGCGCCGTGCGCAAGCAAGCCTTTTCGCTCGGTGTCACGGAGTTTCTCACCAAGCCCGTCGACACCATAGAGTTCAGCCTGCGCGTGCGCAATCTGCTGGCCCTGCGCACGGCACAAACCATGCTGGCTGACCGCGCCAAGCTGCTCGAACATGAAGTCAGCGAGGCCATCGCCAATGTCACGGCGCGCGAAATGGAGCTAGTCACGCGCCTGGCACGGGCGGCCGAATTTCGCGACCCCGAAACGGGTGCGCACATCATGCGCATGGCGCGCTACTCGGCGCTGATCGCCCGAAACCTGGGCATGGATGCGCAGTGGCAGGAAATGCTGCTCAAGGCTGCGCCCATGCACGATGTGGGCAAGCTGGGCACGCCCGATCATATCCTGCTCAAGCCGGGGCGGCTGGACCCGGAGGAAATGGCCATCATGCGCCAGCACGCTGAAATCGGCGGCCATATCCTTGCCGGCAGCGATTCGCCACTGATCCAGCTGGCTGAGGAAATCGCCTGCGGCCACCACGAAAAATACGATGGCAGCGGCTACCCACGGGGCCTGGCGGGCGAACAGATACCGCTGTCGGCGCGCATCGTCGCCGTCGCCGACGTCTTCGATGCGCTCAGCTCGGAACGCCCATACAAGCGAGCCTGGCCAGTGGAGCAGGCGCGCCTGTTCCTGCAGCAAAACAAGGGCAGCCATTTCTGCCCACGGTGTACCGACGCCTTCCTGGTCGCCTGGGACGAGGTGCTTACTATCCGCAACAGCCTGCCCGACCCCATCGAGCACCACGCCCAATCACTGTAAGCGAGGAACCTGCCATGCGCGTGCAACAACTGATCTTGAAAAACCGTGCCGACATCGATGCCGTGCTGGCGCCCCTGGCCGCCATGCAGCCGCAGCTGGTGCTGGTCTTTGGCGCCTGCGCCTACTTCACCGGCCCCGAACTGACGGCGGCACTGCGCCGCCAGTTACCGGGCGCCGTCATCGCCGGCTGCTCCACGGCCGGCGAAATCGCCGGCAAGCGCGTCTACGACGACAGTTGCGTCATCACCGCCATCGACTTCAAACACACGACGGTGGCCATCGCCGACGCCATCATCTGCGACATGGCCGACTCGCATGACGCGGGCGAGCGCCTGGCCCAGGCGCTGCCGCAGGACGACCTGAAGGCGGTGTTCATGCTGGGCACCGGTGTCGCCATCAACGGCAGTGCGCTCATCGCCGGCCTGCAAGCGAATCTGCCACCGGGCGTGACCGTATCGGGCGGGCTGGCCGCCGACGGCGGCGCCTTCCGCCAGACCTGGACCCTGGGTCCGCGCGGTACAGCCGACAACACCATCGTCGCCGTCGGCCTGTACGGCGAGCATATCCGTCTCGGCTACGGCAGCCATGGCGGCTGGGAGGCGTTCGGCCCGGCGCGCAAGGTGACGCGCAGTGTCGACAACGTGCTGTATGGGCTCGACGGCGCGCGGGCGCTCGATATCTACAAGCTGTACCTGGGCGAGCATGCACGCGCCCTGCCCGGCTCGGGCCTGCTGTTCCCGTTTGAAATGCTCTCGGCCGCGCATGAAAAAAGCCAGGTCTTCCGCACCATCCTCGCCGCCGACGAAGAACAGGGTTCGCTGACCCTGGCCGGTGACATCCTCGCCGACGGCTACCTGAAATTGATGCATTCGAGTACCAACCGGCTCATCGACGGGGCCGAAATAGCCGCGCGCGGCGTCCAGTTGCATGCCGATGCGGTCGGCGATCAGTTGGCCCTGCTGGTCAGCTGCGTGGGGCGCAAGCTGGTCATGGGCGACCGGGTCGAAGAAGAAGTCGAAGCGGTCGCCGACTTGCTGGGCAACGGTGCCAGCCATATCGCCGGTTTTTACTCGAACGGTGAAATCGGCATCTCGCAACCGCATGGCGCGTGCCAGCTGCATAACCAGACGATGACCGTCACTGTCATGAGCGAAGCATGAACCGCACCCTGGCACGCCAATTGAACCGCGTTTGCGATATCGACTCGGACAGCGCCCGCATCGCCTTGCTGGCACAGGCCGAGGCCCTGGGCGCGCAAGCGGACACGCCGCGCGAACTGGCCGGCTTCCTGGCCGGCCTGCCGGCCCTGCTGCTGCGCATCGACAACGCTTACGAACAATACGAGCGCGACCTGGACTTGCGCTCGCGCAGCCTGGAACTGAGTTCGATGGAACTGAGTACGACGAATGACCTGCTGCGCACGGAACTGGCCAGCCGCAACCGCGTCCTGCAATTGCTGCGCGTGGCAGCCATGCGACTGCGCGACAACGACGATTCCGACCTGCACCTGCCGCAAGAAAGCGACATCGAGGGCCTCTCGGTGCTGCTCGCAGAGCTGGTGTCACAGCAGGAACTGCGCCGCATCGAACTGCAAAACCAGCGCTTTGCGATGGACCAGCATGCCATTGTCAGCATCACCGATACGGCCGGCGTCATCATTTACGTCAACGACAAGTTCTGCGCCATCAGCGGGTACACGCGCGAAGAACTGATCGGCAATACGCACCGCATGATCAATTCGCGCACGCATCCCAAGGCCTTCTTTACACAGTTGTGGAAAACTATCGCCGAGGGCCAGGTATGGCATGGCGAAATCTGCAACGACGCCAAGAACGGCGAGCAATATTGGGTGGACGCCACTATCGTGCCCTTCCTCGATGCCGCCGGCAAGCCCTATCAATACATCGCCATCCGCACGGACATCAGCGACAGCAAGCGCATGGCCGTGGCCATCGCGAAAAGCGAGCGCGAATACCGCAACGTCGTCAACAGCCTCAATGAAGTGGTCTTCCGCACCGACTTGAACGGCGCATGGACCTTCCTCAACCCCGCCTGGCACGCCATTACCGGTTTCAGCATCGCCGACAGCATCGGCAAGAATGTGCTGCAATTCATCGATGTGCGCGACCGCGACCGCGCCGCAGCCGGACTGTCCCAGCTGCTCAATGGCGAGATGGAGAGCATGCGCCATGAAGCGCGCTACATCAACGAGGACGGTAATGTGCGCTGGATCGACGTCTGCGCGCGCGCCGAACGCGATGGCCAGGGGCGGCTGGCCGGCGTCACCGGCAGCCTGACCGACATCACCGAGCGGCGCCTGGCGACGCGCGAGCTGCGCCACAACCTCAACTTTGTCGATGCGCTGATCGAAACCATTCCGATTCCCCTGTGCCTGAAAGATGGTCAGGGCCGCTACCTGCGCGCCAACCGCGCCTTTTGCGCCTTCTTCCAGCTAGACAAAACAGACATTCTGCACAGGACGGCAGCCGACATCTTGCCGCAGCAAGAAGCGCAGCAGGTGGCGCAACAGGACCTGCGCCTGATGCTCGACAAGGGCAATCAGACCTATGAAGAGCGCATGACCGTCGGTGGGCGCCAGGTCGATGTACTGATCAGCAAGGCGGCCCTGCTGAAGTCCGACGGCAGCCTGCAGGGCCTGGTGGGCACCATCGTCGACATTTCCAGCCAAAAGGCGGCTGAGCGGGCGCTGCTGCTGGCAAAGGAAGTGGCCGAATCAGCGAGCCGCTCAAAAAGTGAATTCCTGGCCAACATGAGCCACGAAATCCGTACGCCGATGAACGGCATCCTGGGCATGACGGACCTGGTTCTCGATTCGGAACTCGATATCCACCAGCGCAAATACCTGGAGATCGTCAAGGCTTCGGCCGACGCCCTGCTGGGTATCATCAACGATATCCTTGATTTCTCGAAGATCGAAGCGGGCATGCTGACCCTGGAAAGCATACCCTTCAACCTGCGCCAACTGATGCAGGAAAGCATGCGCGCCCTCGCCGTGCGGGCCCAGGTCAGCGGTCTGGAACTGGTGCTCGACGTTGACCCCGCGCTGCCGCAAACCTTGCTCGGCGACCCTGGCCGGCTACGCCAGGTACTGACCAACCTGGCGGGCAACGCCATCAAGTTCACGCCGCGCGGCGAGGTCACTGTCAGTGCCCGGCTGGGCGCCTGCGACGACGGTAAAGCCCAAGTGCAGCTGTGCGTGCGCGATACCGGCATCGGCATCGCCGCCGACATGCAAGAAGCCGTCTTCGACGCCTTCCAGCAGGAAGACGGCTCGACCACGCGGCGCTTCGGCGGCACGGGACTTGGCCTGTCGATCACGCGCCGGCTGGTGAGCATGATGGGCGGCAGCATCGGCCTGTCGAGCGAATTGGGCAAGGGCAGCAGCTTCACGGTGGACCTGGCCCTGAACATCGGCGAGGACCAGCCTTGCCTGACGCCACCGGACGCCTCGCTGACGGGGCGGACGCTCCTGCTGATCGACGACAATTCCAGCAGCCTGAGTATCCTGCGCCAGATCTTTGAAGGCAGCGGCGCCGCCGTTACCGCCTGTACATCGGGCGAGGCAGCGCTCGAGCATTGCCGCAGCGCGCTGCCGGTCGACTGCATCATCATGGACTTTGCCATGCCCGGCATGAATGGCTTCGGTACGGCATCGGCCCTGGCCGCACTGCCGCACTGGAGCGAGGTACCCATCGTCATGCTATCGTCCAGCGGCAACTTGGCCGACGCGGCGCGCTGCCGCGAACTGGGCATCGAGGGCTATCTGCTCAAGCCGGCCAGCCCCGAGGAATTACTCGCCATCACGATGAGCGTGCTGGGTACCTGCCGCGGCGCGCCCAGCGCTACGCCCGCTGTAACGCAGCATGGCGTGCGCGAAGGCACACCCAGCCTGGACATCCTGCTGGTCGAAGACAATGCCATGAACCGCGAACTGGCCACCGTGCTGCTGTCGCATGCGGGCCACCGGGTCACGCATGCGGCGAATGGCCAGCAAGCACTCGACTGCCAGGCCAGCGGCCATTTCGACATGATATTGATGGACTTGCAGATGCCGGAGATGGGCGGCTTCGAAGCCACCGCGCAGATACGCCAGCGCGAAGCGCAAGGCATGGCGCGCAGCGTCATCATCGCCATGACGGCCAGCGCCTTCGAAGGCGACCGCGAACGCTGCATCGCCGGCGGCATGGACGACTACCTGTCCAAGCCTTTCCGCACCGCTGCCTTCCAAAGCCTGATCGAGCAGCATGTGTTGCAAATCAGCAAGCCCCCACTCGCGCCCGCCATGACGCCAGCCGAGCCCTTGGTCGTGACGCCAAGCGACAGCGCGCCGCGCTTCGACTACGGTGCCGCGCTGGCCAATGCCGATGCCGAAGTGATCGGCATCATCGGCGCTTCCTTCCTCGCCGACTTGCCGCAGCAACTGGCCGCCTTGCGCGCAGCACTGCAAGCGGGCGACCGGCCCACCGCGAGCCGGCAGGCACATACCCTGGCCGGCTTGCTGGCCAACTTCCATGCCATCCCCGCCGTCGCCATCGCCGCAGCCATCGAGCGCGAAGCGGCAAAGGCGCCACAAACGACGTTGCTGGCGCGCCTAGATGCGTTTGAGGAGCAGTTACGCCTATTCATGCAGCAAACGGGCACGGCCATCCAGACGGCAAGCAAGCTATGGCACGCATCCGGGCAAACTTGATGTAGATCATAATTTTTTGAACAAGCTCTTGCTATCCTGCAAATAAATGACAGGAGTCCTGGATGAGCAAGACACAGATGGCAAACGTGGGGCAAAAAATTGACTATGAGCGCCAGGGCAGTGCCTGGCAAGGCGCAGCGGGGACCTGCTATCCGGAGAGTGCGCCGGAAGGCGCCAATCTGGACCTGCTGCTGAACGCTTGGCTGGGCAAGTTCACGGGCACCATTTCGCCAGCCGCGCTGGGCAATGCCTATGCCGACTGGCTCAGCCACCTGGCGCTGGCGCCATCTAAGCAGCAAGCCCTGTTGCAGGAAGCGTGGAAGAACATCGGCCGCTGGCAGCAGTACGCGTTGCAATCCGCGCTGCAACTGGCCCAGGCCGGCAGCGCCAGCGCACCGCCGTGCATCGCGCCGCTGCCGCAAGACCGGCGCTTCGAAGACCCGGCCTGGCAGCGCTGGCCGTACAATCTGCTCTACCAGGGCTTCTTGCTGCAGCAGCAATGGTGGCACCGCGCCACCACGGGCGTGCGCGGCGTCTCGCCGCACCACGCCGATGTCGTCACGTTCACCGTGCGCCAGTGGCTCGACATGCTGGCACCGTCGAACTTCATGCTGACCAATCCCGTGGTGCAGCAGGCCACGCTGGCAAGCGGCGGCGCCAACCTGGCCAACGGCGCACAGCACCTGGCCCAAGACTGGTGCCGCGCCGCCATGGGAGCGCATGCGCCCGACCAGCGCCACTATAAGGCAGGCGACAACGTGGCCGTCACGCCGGGCAAGGTGGTCTACCGCAATGCGCTGATCGAGCTGCTGCAATACGCGCCGGCGACAGAGCGCGTGCATGCCAAACCCCTGCTATTCGTGCCGGCGTGGATCATGAAGTACTACATACTCGACCTGTCGCCACACAACTCGCTGGTGCGCTACCTGGTGGAGCAGGGCTACACGGTGTTCATGATTTCATGGAAAAATCCGCGCGAAGAAGACCGCGAGCTGTCGCTGGAAGACTACCGCCAGTTGGGCGTGATGGAAGCGCTCGACGCCGTTTCGCGCATCACGGGCGCGCCGCAGGTGCACGCGGCCGGCTACTGCCTGGGCGGCACCCTGCTGGCGATTGCCGCCGCAAGCATGGCGCGCGACCGCGACGCGCGCCTGGCCAGCCTCACCATGCTCGCCTCGCAGGTGGACTTCAAGGAACCGGGCGAACTGTCGCTATTCATCGACGAGAGCCAGGTGAGCTTTCTCGAAGCGTCCATGTGGAAACAAGGTTACCTCGATACGCGGCAGATGGCGGGCGCCTTCCAGCTGTTGCGCTCAAACGACCTGATCTGGTCGCGCCGGCTGCGCCATTACCTGCTGGGCATCGAGGAGCAGGACAGCGACCTGATGGCTTGGAATGCGGACGCCACGCGCATGCCCTGCAACATGCATGCGCAATACCTGCGCCGTTTGTTCTTGCACAATGACCTGGCCGAAGGCCGCTACCGCACTGCAGGGCGCCACATCGCCCTGCCCGACATCGATGCGCCCATCTTTGCCGTCGGCACGCTGACGGACCACGTGGCGCCATGGCGCTCGGTCTACAAACTGCAGTTGCTGACCGATACGGACGTCACTTTCCTGCTGACCTCGGGCGGCCATAACGCGGGCGTGGTCTCGCCACCAGGCCAGGCGCACCGCAGCTACCAATTGGCCACGCAGCGTCATGACGCGCCCTACCTCGACGCGGACAGCTGGCAACGCGACGTGCCGCGCCACGACGGTTCCTGGTGGCCCGCATGGCAAGCCTGGCTGGCAGAACGCTCGGGCACGCAGGTGGCGCCGCCGGCCATGGGGCCCGACCTGGCTGATGCGCCGGGCACGTATGTGCTGCAAACCTGATTACCGATACCTGACATCCGAGGAAAACACCATGCCCTACACTACCCTGCTGGTCCACGTAGACAATTCGCGCCACAGCGCCCAACGCATCCGCCTGGCCGTGCGCCTGGCCATCGCCGAAGGCGCCCACCTGATCGGCTCTGCCATGAGCGGCCTCTCGCGCTACGCGTACGGCGGCGGCGTCAACGCGCTGCAATTCGCGCCGGCGCAGATGCAGGTGCTGCGCACCCAGGCCAGCGAGGCCTTGCACGAGTTCGAACGCATCGCCTGCGAAGAGGGCCTCGGTAGCTACGAAACGCGCTTTGTCGACGATGATGCGCAAGGCGCGCTGCTGCTGCAGGCGCGCTATTGCGACTTGCTGATCCTGGGCCAGACCGACGCGCAAGATACGCCATCGCGCGTCATCGCCGGTACGCCCGAATACCTGATGCTCCATTGCGGCCGGCCTGTGCTGATGGTGCCGCATGCAGCCGATGCTGCGCCAGCGGGCACCGCGCAGCATCCGCTGCTGGCCTGGAACGGCAGCGCCGAAGCGCTGCGCGCCATCACCGATGCACTGCCGCTGCTGCAAGGCGCGCAGCAGGTGACCCTGGCGGTCGTCAATTCGCATGCCCAGCCCGACGCGCATGGCGAGCAGCCGGGCGCTGACCTGGCCCTGTACCTGGCACGCCACGGCGTCAACGTCGAGGTGTTGCAGCACGACACAGCGCCGGGCCAAGACGTGGGCACGGCCCTGCTGGCGATGGCGGCGCAGCGGCGCTGCGACCTGCTGGTGATGGGCTGCTATGGCCACATGCGGCTACGCGAAGCGCTGCTGGGCGGTGTCACGCGCAGCGTGCTGCAAGAGATGACCTTGCCGGTGCTGGTATCGCACTGACAAGGTCGGGCTAGCGTGGCTAACGTGGCGCGGGAAAGCGCAGCGTCACCACCAGGCCCGTGCCATCGGGCCCGGCGTCCAGCTGCACGCTGGCGCCATGCGTTTCGGCGATGCGCCGCACGATCGACAAACCCAGGCCGCTGCCTGGCTGGTGCGCACCAGCGGCGCGGAAAAAGCGTTCGAACACGCGCTCGCGCAAGTGCTCGGCGATGCCCGGTCCCGTGTCACTCACGCACAGCAGCACGCCATCGGCTTCGCTGCGGCAAGACAGCGCCAGCGTGCCACCGGCCGGGGTGTAGCGCATGGCATTGTCCATCAGGTTACGCGCCAGTATCAGGACATGGTCCTGCTGCAAACGACATGGCGCCGTAGCCAGGTCAGCCTGCAACAGCAACTCCTGGCGCTGCGCCTGCGCCATCCAGGCGGGCAGCTGTTCGGCCAGCACGACGGCCAGGTCCAGCACGGGCAGCTCGGGCGACGGCTGCGACTGCGGGTCGAGCCGGGACAGCGTCAGCAACTGTCCCACCAGGCGCGTGGCGCGGTCCACGCTCAGGCCCAGGCCCGTCACAGACTCGCTGCGTTGCGCATCGCTGCGGGCGCGCTGCAAGACCTGCAAATTGGTCTTGATAGCGGCCAGTGGCGTGCGCAATTCATGCGCGGCATCTGCCGTGAAGCGCTGCTCTTGCTCGCGCGTCTGGCGCACGCGCACGAACAGGCGGTTGATCGCCTGCAGCAGCGGCTGCACCTCCATGGGCGCGCCCCTTACGCTGACGTTGGCGAGATCGTCGGGCGTGCGCAGTGCCACTTCATCGGCGCAGCGACGCAAGGCGCGAAACACGCGGTTGATGCTCCACCAGATGGCCAGCGCCGCCATGGCCGCCATGGGCAGTCCGATGGCCAGCAGTTTGAGGGCGAAACGGCTGCTGATTTCCTGGCGATGGCTGGCCGGTTCGGCCACCTGGATCTGCAATTTCCCGCTGTGATTCCAGCTCGTGTAGATACGCCATTGGCCGCCTGCGTTGCTGCGCCAGCTGTAGCCAATCTCGGCTGGCGCGGCGAACGCCTGGTCTGGCGCCCCAGCGTTCTTGTACAGCAGACGGCGCTGCGTATCCCACACCTGGAACAGCAGATACTGGCGATGGTTGCGGTTTTGCGCTACCGGTATCACCAGCGCCGCGCTCACGCCATGTTCCTGCACCTCGTGCTCGGCCAAAGCGAGCAGCAAATGCCCCGTCTCGGCCAGCGACTGGTCGAACAATTCCTGGCTTTCGCGCCCCGCTTCCAGATACACGATGATGGCGCTGAAGCCCCACAGAGTGAATGTCAATCCCAGCAGCACGACCAGCAGGGTGCGCCGCAGCGACCATGCGCCCGCGATACCTGGGATGGCGGGGATCATGGACGCGCCTGCGTATCAGGCATAGCGGGCCTATCGGGCATATCGGGCTTGTCGATACTGTAGCCGATGGCATGCACGGTGCGAATCAGCGCCTTGCCCAGCTTGCGCCGTAAATGGTGGATATGCACCTGCAGCGCATTGCTGTCGATTTCCTCGCCCCAGCTGTAGATACCCTCTTCGAGCTGCACACGGCTCAGTACGCGCCCGCGCTGCTCGACCAGCATCAGCAAGATGCCCAATTCCTTGCCCGTCAGCGGCACCGCCACGCCCGCCCGCAGCACTTGACGTGCCGCGACATCGATGACGATATCGCCATGCACGATTTCTTCGCGCGTACGCCCGGCAGCGCGGCGGCAGGCGCTGCGGATGCGCGCCGCCAGTTCATCGAGGTCGAAGGGCTTGACGATGAAATCGTCCGCGCCCGCGTCCAGGCCGGCGACCCGGTCGGCGATCTGGTCGCGCGCCGTGACGATCAAAATCGCCCCGTCGTAAGCGCTGCGGCGCAGCGCCGCCAGCACCTGCATGCCATCTTCGCCGGGCAAGCCCAGGTCGAGCAGCACGCAAGCGTAGCGATGCAGGCGCACCGCCGTGCGCGCGCTTTCGCCCGACTGCACCCAGTCGACTGCATAGCCGCCCTGCTCCAGCCCCATCTGCGTGGCCCGCCCCAGCTGGGGGTCGTCTTCCGTCAGCAATATGCGCATCGTTTATCTGTCCTGTCGGCTGTCTTGTCTGGAGTTCATATTGGCAGCTTAAGCGCGGGTTGTTAAGAACTTCTTAATATCTGCCGCCCACCATCAGGCCACTCTTCACTTCCCGGAACGCCATCCCATGCATGCTAGCCCCCATCTTAACTGCTGCCGGCCCCACCGAACCATGCTGGCCGTGCTTTGCTGGCCGCTGCTGTCGGCCGCCGCGCCGGCGCCGCAGCAGCTGCACCTGAGCGCACAGCAAATCAGCCGCGCCGGCATCGCCACCGCGTCTGCCCTGAGCGCACTGGCCGCCGACGCGCCGCCGGCCGGCAACGATCAATACCTGTCGGGCACCGTAGTGACGCCGCCCGGCGCGAGTGCCCTGGTCAGCGCCATGCCGGGCGGCGTGGTGCAGGACGTGCATGTGGTCACCTTGCAGCAGGTACGGACCGGTACGCCACTGCTGACGCTATTCAGCCAGCCCTGGCTGGAATGGCAGCGCGACTATCTGGAAAAGTCCAGCGCGGCCAAGCTGGCCGCCGCCAGGCAGGCGCGCGACGAGGGACTGTACAGCGACGGCATCATCGCGCGTGCGCGCCTGGAAGAAAGCCGCGATGCGGCCCAGTTGGCAGCACTGGCGGCGCGCGAGCGCGAACAGGCGCTGCGCAGCGCCGGCCTCGATGGGACGGCGTTGCGACGCCTGCGCGACAGCCATGCGCCGTCGCCCTTGCTGACGGTGCGCGCCAGCCAGGCCGGCACGGTACTCGAATTGCCGGTCCAGCCAGGGCAGCGCGTCGAAGCCGGTGCGCTGCTGGCGCGCACCGCCGCCAGCGGCCCCCTGTGGGTGCAATTGCAAGCCTCGCGCACCCAACTGCCGCTGCTGCGCGTGGGCGACCTGCTGCAGGTGGAGGGCTGCGCCAAGCTGCGCGTGACGGCCATCTCTCCCGTCGTCGACAGCGCCACGCAAAGCGCACAACTACGCGCGCAGCAAGTGGGCCAGGACCCGTGCCTGAAGGTGAACGCCTTTGTCGAAGCGCGACTGCTGCGCGCGGCGCCGCCGTCGGACAGCGTGGCCGTGCCGGCAGCGGCGCTGGTGCAGCGCATGGGCGAGGCGCGGCAAGACTATGTGTTTGTCGCCAATGCCCACGGGTATGCGGCCGTACCCGTGCAAGCGACGCCGGCTGGCGGCGGCATGGTGTGGGTGCGCGGCGCTCTGGCGGCCGGCGACGCGGTGGCCGTGCGCGGCTTGGCGGCACTGAAGGGCAGCTGGAGCGGCCTCGGGCCTGCCTCGCTTTCCGCCAGCCAAGGAGGCAAGTGATGCTGGCCCGTCTGATCGCCTTGTCACTGTCGCAGCGCCTGCTGGTATTGGTGCTGGCCGCCCTGATGACGGCGGCCGGCGTGCAAGCGTTCCTCACGCTGCCGATTGACGCCTTTCCCGATGTCTCCGGCACCCAGGTCAAACTGATCCTGAAGGCGCCCGGCATGACGCCCGAAGAGGTCGAGGCGCGCATCGTCGCCCCCGTCGAGCAGGAACTGCTGGGCATACCACGCCAGGCCGTGCTGCGTTCGCAGTCAAAATATGCGATCGCCGACATCACGCTGGACTTCCAGGAAGGTACCGATGTCTTTTGGGCGCGCCAGCAGGTCAGTGAACGGCTGGCCGGTGTGCTGAAAGACTTGCCAGCGTCCGTCAGCGGCGGTCTGGCGCCCATCACCACGCCGCTTGGTGAAATCTTCATGTTTACCATCGAAGGACCACTGAGCCTGATGGAAAAACGCACGCTGCTGGAATGGACCATCCGTCCCCAGCTGCGCAATATCGCCGGCGTGGCCGACGTCAATTCCTTGGGCGGCATGGTGCGCAGCTTCGAGGTGGTGCCCGACTTGGCCGCCCTGGCCGCGCGCGGCCTGTCGCTGGCCCAGCTGCAGCAAGCGCTCGAAGCGAACAACCGCAGCGACGGCGCGGGTCGCCTGGGCAGCGGTGAAGAGGCGCTGCTGATCCGCAGCGACGCGAGCATCCGCACGCTAGCCGACGTACGCGCCATCGGTATCGATAGGCGCGGCGGCATGGCCGTCACCGTGGGCCAGGTGGCGACCGTGCGCATCGGCGAGTTGACGCGCTACGGCGCTGTGACCCAGGACGGGCGCGGCGAAGCCGTGCAGGCGCTGGTGCTGTCCATGCGCGGCGCGAACGCGCAGCAAGTGGTACGCCAAGTGCGGGCACGACTCGACGCACTCGGCCCAACCCTGCCCAAGGGGACCCGCATCAGCACCTTCTACGACCGCGGCAAGCTGGTGGAGCGGGCCGTGGCCAGCGTCACGGGCGCGCTGGCCGAGGCGACCGTGCTGGTGATCGTGCTGCTGTATGTCTTCCTAGGTAATCTGCGCTCGGCACTGGTGGTGGCCTGCATCCTGCCGCTGGCGGCGCTGGGCACCTTTCTACTCATGCAGGCGTATGGCCTGAGCGCCAACCTGATGTCGCTGGGCGGCCTGGCCATCGCCATCGGCATGCTGGTCGATGCGGCCGTGGTGGTGGTGGAAAACATCGAAGCCCATGGCGCCCACGCACAAGCGGGCGTGCCGCGCCTGCACCGCATCTACCGGGCAGTGCGCGAAGTGGCGCTGCCCGTCAGCGCCGGCATGCTGGTGATCATGATCGTCTTCCTGCCCCTGCTGACCCTGCAAGGCTTGGAAGGCAAGCTGTTCGCGCCCGTGGCGCTCACTATCCTCTTCGCGCTGGCCGCCTCGCTGCTGTTGTCGCTGACCGTCATTCCCGTGCTCGCCTCGCTGCTGCTGCCGGACAGGCACACAGGCGCACCGCGCCTGGTGCAAAAAATGGAAGCGGCCTACCTGGCCCTGCTCGAACGCGCGCTGGGCCGCGAACGCTTGATCGGCACCGTGGCAGTGGCGGCCCTGCTGCTGGCCGCCGGCGTCTTCCTGCAGGTGGGCAAATCGTTCATGCCCACGCTGGACGAAGGCGACATCATCATGCAGATCGAAAAACTGCCATCGGTCAACCTGCAAGAGTCGGCGCGCCTGGACCTGGCCATACAGCGGCGCATCCTGGAACAAGTGCCCGACGTGCGCCGCATCGTGGCGCGCCTGGGATCGGACGAACTGGGGCTCGATCCCATGGGTTTGAACGAAACCGATTCCTTCCTGGTGCTCAAGGCGCGCCAGCAATGGCAGAGTACGGACAAGGAAGCACTGATCAGTGCCCTGCGCGCGGCCACGGCAAGCTTTCCGGGCGTCAATATCAGCTTTACCCAGCCCATCGAGATGCGCACTGCCGAAATGCTGTCCGGCGTACGCGGCGACGTGGCCGTCAAGGTCTACGGTCCCGACAACAAGACACTGGGTGCGCTGGCCGCGCGCATCGTGACCCAGTTGCAAACGCTGGCCGGCAGCGAGGATGTACTGACGACGCAAAACTCGGGCGTGCTGTATCTGCAGGTCGACATCGACCGCGTGGCTGCCGCCCGCCTGGGCTTGTCCGTGGAACAGATTCAGGGCGACCTGCGCACCCTGATCGAGGGCCGTCAGGCCGGCATTGTGATCGAGGGCGGCAAGCGCCTGCCGCTGCTGCTGCGCGGCGGCGAACAGCTGCAGCTGTCGGCCGAGCTGTTGCGCCAGTTGCGCCTGCCGATGGCGAATGGCCCCGCCATCGCCCTGAGCCAGGTGGCCAGCCTGCGCACGGTCGACGGCCCGGTCAAGGTGGAGCGCGAAAACGCCTCGCGCCTGGTGGTGGTGCGCGCCAATGTGCGCGGGCGCGACCTGGTCGGCTTCGTCGATGAAGCGAAGGCGCTGGTGGCGCGGCAAGTGCCGCTGCCGCCCGGCTACCGCATCGCATGGGGTGGCCAGTTCGAGAACCAGCAGCGCGCCGCCGCGCGCCTTGCACTGGTCGTACCGGTCGCGCTGGCGCTGATCTTCCTGCTGCTGTTTTGCACCTTGCGCAGTATCCGGCAAACCCTGCTGGTACTGGTCAATATCCCCTTCGCGCTGACCGGCGGCGTGTATGCACTGGGCCTGACGGGCCAATACCTGTCCGTGCCCGCCTCGGTGGGTTTCATCGCGCTGATGGGCATCGCCGTACTCAATGGTCTGGTCATGATCACCTGCTTCAACGACCTGCACGCACGCGGCGTGCCTCTAGCCCAGTTGGTGCTGCAAGGCGCCGTGCGGCGTTTTCGCCCCGTCATGATGACGGCCTGCATCACCGGCCTGGGCCTGGTGCCGCTGCTGCTGGCCACGGGTCCCGGCTCGGAAATACAAAAGCCATTGGCCATCGTCGTCATCGGCGGCCTGCTCAGCGCCACCGTGCTGACCCTGGTACTGCTGCCCTTGCTGTTCCGCCGCTACGGCGTGGCGCAGCCAACGATCCTTATTGCCCCCCTGACTGGAGCCATCCATGCCGCACCCTAACCACGCACCCTGCGATGCCATGCTGACGCTGGCCATCCCCACGGCGCTCGAAGAAGACGTGCTCGATTTCCTGTTGCTGCACCCGGCCTGGGCGACCGGCTTTTCCGTGCTCGAGGCACAAGGCATGGGCCAAGGCGCGCCCTTCCCCTCCAGCATGGAACAAGTTCGGGGACGCGGACGGCGCAAGCTCGTCATGATCGCCGGCGTCGATGCCGACCTGCGCCTGCTCGTGCAAGCGCTGGCGGTGGCGTTGCCCCAACCCGACATCGCCTACTGGATCAGCCCCTTACTGTGCCACGGGAGACTGGCATGAGGGCGCGCGCCATGGCGCTGCTGCTCGTGGCGGCCGGTGCGCAGGCAGCGCCCGAGACACTCTACGCGCTGCCGCCCGAAGCGCAGGTGCGGCGCGTGCTGGCCAGCTTGCCGTCACTGCGGCAAGGAGCGCTCAATACGCAACTGGCCGGTGCCGAACGCGACAAGCTGATCGCCGGTCCCTATGAATGGACGCTGCGCGCGGGCGCCAGCGGCCGTCGCGCGCCCGGCGGCGAACGCTATCTGGAACAGGAAATGGCGCTGGAAAGGCCGCTGCGCTGGTTCGGCAAGGCGGGCCAGGACCAGGCGCTGGGCGAACAGGGCCTGGCCGTGGCGCGCGCGCTGTATGCGGACGCCTGGCATGAGGCGGGACGTGCCCTGCTGCGCGATTGGTTCGACGCGCTGGGCGAACTGGCCGGCGTGGCGCGCCTGGAAGAGCAACTGGCCGTGACGCAGCAGTTGCAAGCGGCGGCCGCGCGACGCCTGCGGGCCGGCGATGGCGCCGCCCTCGAACTGCTGCAAGCCGATACGGAACAGCAGCGCGTGCTGGCCCTGCTGCAGCAGGCGCGCCAGCGCAGCGAGCAAACGCTCACGCTGCTGGCTGTCAACTACCCCGGTTTGCCCCTCCCACAAGACGCTGCCCTGCCGCTGCCGCTGCCGCAGGCCAGCACCGGCAGCGTGCCGGCCTGGGTCGAGCGCATCGCGCACGACAACCACGAGTTGCAATTGGCCCAGGCAGAAGCCGATCTATACGCCATGCGCGCCAGCCGCCTGGCCAGCGACGCCATGCCCGATCCCACGCTGGCGCTGCGCGCAGCGCGCGAGCGCGATGGCCAGGAGCGGGTCTTCGGCGTCAGCCTGTCGTTTCCCCTGCCCGGCGCCGGACGCGCGGCCGACAAGTCGGGCGCCGCCATCAAGGCCTCGATGGCGCGCGAACGGCTGGCCCAGACGCAACTGCGCGTCACCCTGGCGGCCCGGCGTGCCGCCAGCGATAGCGTGCATAGCCACGCGATATGGGCTACATTGCAGCAGGTGCAACAACAAACCATCGGCCAGGCCGAGCTGATGCAGCGCGCCTACCAGGCGGGCGAAGGTACGCTGAGCGCCGCGCTGGCCGGTCGCCGCCTGGCGCTCGACGCGGCACTGGCGGCGCAAACGGCACAGATCGAGGCGCTGGCGGCCCAAGCGCGCCTGCAGCTCGACGCGCACGCCATCTGGTCCATAGACTGATGCGACGCCAACACGATTCATCCACGCGACTTACTGAGAAAGAAATACCATGCACATCGATAACTTAAGCACACCAGGCTGGCGCTATGCAGCTCCAGCCCGCATTCTGCACTGGCTGATGGCCGTGCTGATCCCTGCCATGCTGGCCCTGGGCTGGTATATGATGGAAATAGAAGACGAGCCGGGCAGCGAGGTGTATTTCAATCTACATAAATCGCTGGGACTGCTACTGTTGCTGCTGCTCGCAGCGCGCGCCGCCTGGCGCCTGGGCCACAGGCCGGCAAGCCTGCCTCCATGCGTGGCCGCGTGGCAAGCGCGCCTGTCGCGCCTGGGTCACGGCCTGCTGTATGCGGGCATGCTGCTGGTGCCGGCGACCGGCCTGGCGGGGGCGCTGCTAAGCCAGAGCGGCGTGGCCTTCTTCGGCCTGGCACTGCCACGCTGGTTTGCGCCCAACCACGCGCTGGCCGAACAATGCTTCGAACTGCATGAACTGGGCGCCTGGACCCTGGCCGGCCTGATCGGACTGCATGTGCTGGCGGGCCTCAAGCATCTGCTGCGCGACAAGGACGGTGTGTTCCAGCGCATGCTGTAGCGCGGCAAGCTACAGCCAGCGCTCGCGCTTCAGGCGCCGGTGTAGCCAGTAGCAGCCGACGATAATGACAACGATCACGGCCGGATAGCTGCCGCGCCACTTCAGTTCGGGCATGAATTCGAAGTTCATGCCATACAGGCTGAAGACCATGGTGGGTACGGCCAGGATGGCGGCCCAGGCGGCCAGGCGCTTGACTACCTCGTTTTGGCGGATCGAGATTTGCCCCAGCGCCACCTGCATGGCCGAATTGACCAGCTCGCGCATCTGCCCCGCCGTGTGCGTGACGCGTTTGACGTGGTCGAGAATGTCGCGGTAGTAGATGCGGTTTTCCTTGGGCACGATATCGCCATGGAAACGGATCAGCTGGGTGCAAATGTCATGCAGCGGGTTGACCGCCGCATCGAGCTTGAGCAGCTCTGTCTTGAGCTGGTAGAAATCCTGCAATTTGTCTTCGCTCAAACTGGGCTGGAACAATTGTGTTTCATAGTGCTGGAATCTGGCCTGCAAATGGTCGATGCAGGGTTGATACTGATCGACGATGAAGTCGATGATGGAATAGAGCACGTAGCCGGGACCGCTGGCCAGTTTTTCGGGTAGGCTTTCTTTGCGCTCACGCAACTTCGCATAGCCGGCCGAGGTGCCATGGCGCACGGTGATGATGAAGCGGGGGCCGAGAAAGACGTGGGTTTCGCCGTACACGATGGCGTCGCCGTCCAGGGTGGCCGTATGCATCACCATGAATAGGGTATCGCCGTACTCTTCCAGCTTGGGCCGCTCATGCGCGCCCTGCGCATCCTCGACGGCCAGCTCATGCAGCCCAAAGACGGACTCCAGCGCGTGCATGGCGATATCGTCGGGGCTGGCCAGGCCTATCCACACGAAACAATCGGGCTCGCCGAGGAAGTCGCCCACCTTGTCGATATCGAAATGGGCGATTTTCTTGCCATCGCGATAGGCTTCGCAATTGACGACGGCGGCGTGGGTGCTCAATTCCATGGTGATGTTCGAACAATGTTGACGATTTGGGGAGGCCAGTATAGCGGAAAGCACGATGCCCACCGCGCGCCGGGCCGGGACGAACATCAGAAGTCGCGGCATGGCCCTAGCCCGTCGACATGACCGCGTTCAAGGCGCGCCGTAATTCTTTCAGGCGGGGTGGCTTGCCCAGCACGCAACTGACGTGTTCGGGATAGTCGCTGTCGGCCGTCAGGCGCTGCCCCCATCCCGTCAGCATGATGATGGGCGTGCTTGGCGAACACTGGCGCACCGCGCTGGCCACCTTGCGCCCGTCCACATGGGGCATACCCAGATCCGTGACGACCACTGCAAAGTGCGCGTGCACATCGCGCGCATCATGCGCAGCCTGGAAGCAATCGATGCCGGCCTGGCCGCCATCGGCGCAGACCACCTCGTGGCCATCGATTCCCAAGATGTCGCGCAAGCACTTGAGCACCATCGGGTCGTCATCCACCACGAGGATACGCAGGCGCGGCGGCACGGCATGGGCCGTCTCAACCACTTCTTCCAGCACGCCAGCGGCGCAGGCGGGAAAAACCAGGCGCACCGTCGTGCCCAGCCCCGGTGCCGTGAGGATGTCGATGCTGGCGCCATGGCGTTCCATCATGCCATACACCATGGCCAGGCCCAGGCCCGTGCCGCGCTCGCCCTTGGTGGTGAAAAACGGTTCCAGGCAGCGCCGGCGCGTATTGTCATCCATGCCGATGCCCGTATCGCTCACCTCGATCTGCACCTGGCGCGCTGCCTGACCGGGCACACCGATGCAGCTGGTGCGCACAGTCAGGCTGCCGCCGTCCGGCATGGCGTCAACGGCATTGAAGACCAGGTTGGTCAGCGCTTCGCGGATTTCGCCCACGCTGCCGGGCAGCATGGGCAGCTCGTCCGCCAACGCCATGTGCAGGGTGATGACGATGCCGCGCTGCAGCGGCATGTCGCTCCAGCGGGCGCGCGTCAGGTCCAGCACCTGCTGCACCACCAGGTTGGCATTGATGGGCGACGGCGCCAGTTGCGGTTCGCGCTGGCGGTAGAATTCGCGCATGCGCGCAACAGTGGTGGCCACGTCGTCGATGGCGCGCTCGATGACTTCCAGGTAATGCCGGCCCTGCGCACTGAGATTGGTTTCCGTCTCCAGCAAGGACTCGGTGTACAGGGCAACGGGGGAAATGGCGTTATTGATGTCGTGCGCGATGCCGCTGGCCATCTGCCCCAGCGCGCGCAGGCGTTCCTGCTGCATCACCGACTGCTGCGTCTGGCGCAAATCGTCATAGGCGCGCTGCAGCGCGCAATAGAGCTGCGTCTGGTTGGCAGCCAGTGCCACGTGCTCGCTCAGCTGGCTGAGGAATTCGCATTCGCCGCTGGTGAAACTGTGGGCGGCATGGCGCGCCACGATGAGGATGCCGAAAACCGTATTTTCAGCCAGCAGCGGCGCCATGACGAGGGCACGCAAGCCCCCTTGCGCCAGCCGCTGCGGAAACGGAAACGCCACCTCGGCGATATCGGCTTCATACACGAGCTTACCGCGCACGCAGCTCGACAAGCCATTTTCGTCGATGGGGATGTGCGCCTGTTCGCCCATCATGAAGGCGTGCGCCAGCGCCTCGCTGCGCACGCCCACGCACGTCACCTGCAGCGCGTGCTGCGAAGGCTGGTACAGGCACATACAGCAGAAATCGACGGGCAGCTGCTCTTCCAGGCTGCGCACCACCACCTGGAAGATGCTGTGCAAGTCCTGCCGCTCGCCGATCGAACGCGTAATGTGCTGCAACAGGTTCAGGCGTTCGAGCTGTTCATGCACCTTGCGCTGGGCCAACTGGCGCTCGGCGATCTGCGTTTCCAGGGCGATATTCGTGTGCCTCAGCTCATCGCGCGAGACGGTGGTGCGGCGCAGCTTTTCCGTCATGCCGTCGAAGGCGCGCGCGAGGTCGCCGATTTCATTCCTGGTGTCGAGGCCGAGCACAAAATCGAGCTTGCCGGCGCCGACGATCAGCGTGCCCTGGCGCAGCCTTTCCAGCGGTCCCGTGACGCTGCTCATGGTGAAATAGATCAAGCCGGCCACCAAGGCGATGATCATGCCGCCACAGAGCATCACGGCGAAGTTGGCCCGCTGCTGCGCATCGAGCACGCCTTGGCGGCTCAGTTCGGACAGTCGCGTCGCATCGGCGATCATGCGCTGTACCTTGCCCATGATCTGGCCGGACAGGCGCGACTCCAGTTCGCCCAGCACCTCGCGCCGCTGCAGGTCCTGCCCCAGCTCGCGGTGATTCGCTACAAACAGTTCGAACAGAGCGCCAACGCCCGTCAGATCGAGCTGCAATTCGCCCAGCAGCGCACGCTCCTCGCCGGTATTGAAAGCGGGCGTGGCCAGCAGGCCCGTAGACAGCGATTCGCTGCGCAATTGCCACTGTGAGCGCGTGCGCGCGCCATGGTGCTGCGCATATTCTATCGACAGGTAACGCAGCGACGTCACCGCTTGCACGATATCGCCTGCGGCCTTGTTCTTCGCCAGTTCGCGCTGCATCGCCATGGTGGTGGAGAACAGCGTGGCGACGACGATGGCTACCAGCACCACGCAAAACAATTGGGCCATCTTGAAGCGGGTGACGATTTTCACGGTGGCTTTCTCAATGAATGACCGTCATGGCCGACGGCGCCACGTCTTCCAGGGCGTCCAGGTAGACGGCATCGAGGAAATTTGGCATGTCGCTGCGTTCGGCCAGCCGGTTCTTGATGGCCCAGCGCGCCTCGTCTTCCAGCGCCAGCAGCAAGCGTTGGTCGAGCACAATGGCAAACTGGTAGTCGTGCCAGGCCGCCTGCAGGCGCGCCGCCTCGCTGGCCGATGCGTTGGAAAACAGGGCGCGCGCGGCCTCAGGCTCGTCGCGGCAAAAGCGCGCACCGGCAAGCAGCGCGCGCAGCACCTTGCGCATCGTCGCCGGGTGATTGCGCACATAATCGCCGGCACCAGCGACGTTGAACAGGCCCGCATACACATCTTCGCCATAAAAGATGGCCGCGTTGCCCGCGATGGCATGGCTCATGCCTGCCAGGAAGGGCTCCCAGCCGGCCGCTGCGTCGACCTCGCCCCGGGCCAGCGCGCCAGCCAGCTGCTCCGGCGCATAGTTGCGCAAGGTAACTTCGCCGGGCAGCAGTTTCTGGCGGTTCAAAAAAGCGTCCAGCGTGAAGTGACCGGAGGTGCCCAGAGTGACGCCGATGCGCTTGCCTTTCAGGCTGGCCGGCGTCGACACGCCGCGGTCCAGCCGCCCCACGATGCCGTGATCGCGCTCGGCCTCGAAGATGCTGGCGATGATGACGACAGACTGCTGATTCAGGCTGGCCAGCACCACGGGAATGTCGGAAACGGTACTCAATTCGGCGCGGCCCTGTAACACGGCTTGCAGCGACGCCTTGCCCGACGAATACGGTTGCAGCAGCGCGTCGATGCCCTCGCGCGCAAAATAGCCGTGTGCGCGTGCGGCCAGCACGGGGCAGCTGCCCACGTACTCGACATTCACGGCCAGGCGCAGCACTTCCACCGGGCCGGACGGCGCGACGGCATGGGCCTTGAGCCGCCAGATGGCTGCGATGGCCAGCGCCAGCAACAGCGCGATGGCCGCCAGCCAGATCATCGGCCGCGCCGGCGCCATGCGGTTCATGCGCTGTGCTGCGCCGTGGCCGACTCCAGCGCGCTGTTGATGGCCTCGGAAAACGCCAGCACGTCGATCGGTTTGATGAGATAGCGGTAGAAACCGGCTGCCAGTCCCTGGCGGATATCGCCCGGCCTGGTCATGGCTGTCAGGGCGATGACGGGAATATGCGCGGTACGCGGATCGGCGCGCAGCAGCTGCATGACTTGCGTGCCGCTGATGTCGGGCAGGTCACTATCCATCAGTATCAGCTGCGGCAGGTGATGGCGCGCCATGTCCAGGCCCGTCTGGCCGTCGCCGGCCGACAGCAGGTCGAGGTCAGGACGAAAATGGATCAGGCCCGCCACCAGCGTCACATTCAGGGGATTGTCTTCCACGTACAGCAGTGTCTTGCGCTCCGGCAGGCACATCGGTTCCTCGACGCGGTGAAATACGGGCAGGCGAGCACTTTCCTGCAGCGGCTGGCGCGCCGGGCAACTGGCGATATCGATCCAGAAGGTGCTGCCACGTCCGGGCGTACTGGCCACGCCTATGCTGGCCTGCATGGCTTCGGCCAGGCGCTTGCTGACCACCAGCCCCAGCCCCGTGCCCTCTTCGTCGCGCACATCGCGCCCGAGGCGGTTATAGGGCTGGAACAGCGCCTCGAGCTGCGCGGCACTCAAGCCACCACCGGTGTCGCGCACGGACAGGCGCAGCTGGTGCGCATCGACGGGCTGGCAATCGACGTGGATCTGGCCCTGTTCGCAGTTGTACTTGACCGCATTCGACAGCAAATTGAGCAGCACCTGCTTGAGGCGCGTGCGGTCGGCCAGTACATGCAGGCCACCCGCTTCCACGAACGTCAGCGTAATGCCGCGCTTGTGCGCCAGCGGTTCCATCATTTTCCAGCATTCGTGGTAAATGTCGGTCAGGCCCACCGCTTCCATCGACAGCGACAGATTACCCGATTCGATCCTGGCGATATCGAGGATATCGTTAATCAGGGTCAACAGATGCCGGCCCGCGCCAAAGATGTGCGAGGCGAAGGTTTTCTTTTCCTGCGCCGTCGAAGGGATGGAATCGGACATCAGCATCTGCGAAAAGCCCAGGACGGCGTTGAGCGGCGTGCGCAGCTCGTGGCTCATGCTGGACAGAAAATTGGTCTTCTCCTGGTTCGCCCGCTCGGCCACTTCGCGGGCCAGCTGCAAATCCTTGTTCATGGCGTCAAGTTCGGCCGTGTGCTGGCGCAGCAGCAATTCCAGGCGCGCATTGGCGATGCGCAGCTGGCGCGTCTCCAGCGCCCGCGCCAGTATCAGCAGAATGCCCGACACCTTGAACGGCTTGACGACATAATCGAGCGCCCCCGCCTTCATGGCCTGCACGGCCGAGGCGATCGTGCCTTCGCCCGTCATGATGATGCAGGCCAAGTCAGGATCGATCTGCCGCGCCGCTTCCACGACGGCGATGCCGTTCATGCCCGGCATCATCAGGTCGACCAGCAGCAGGTCGAACGATTCGATGGCCAGCAACGATAGCACCGCCTCGCCTGAATCGAGCCCCGTCGTGTCATACGCCTGGCCGCGCAAGGTATCGCACAACGCGCGCACGTGCATCAGCTCGTCATCGACGATGAGTATCCGCGGCAGCATTGATGAGCTATTCATGCATTCTCCTGGCGGCATGGCCTTGCAAACCGGGCACTTGCTGCGCACCTACGTTTCGAGCATAGCACTTGAAAATTACTAAAAATACACGCTTTGTCACGTGCAAGGATGCGCGGCCTTCACTGCCAGGCGCTGCAGCAGCTGATCGAGCTGTACAGGGCCAGCAAAAATTTCGCCATGCGCGATGTCTGGCGCGCCAACTATTTCGGCTACACTGGCTATCACTTTCCCTTTCAGACGCCTGATGATCGAAAAGAATCTGCCCGAGCTGGTCATGCTGAAACGCCTCATCGACGAGGGCGGCAGCCATCTGGAAGTTGCCGCGCCCTGCAGCATCGCCATGGATGGGCGCGCGTTTCCCGTGTATTCGATTGCCATGGGCAATCCCAGTCCCGACGTGCCCGTGCTGGGCTTTTTTGGTGGTATCCACGGCCTCGAACGCATCGGCACGCAAGTGCTCCTGTCCTTCCTGGAAAGCCTGATCGCACGCCTGCGCTGGGATGCCACCCTGCACCGGCAGCTCGATACCATGCGCCTGGTATTCATGCCGCTCGTCAATCCGGGCGGCATGTGGCAAGCCACGCGCTGCAATCCACGCGGCGTGGACCTGATGCGCAACGCGCCGCTGAGCGCGCGCGAAACAGTGCCGTTCATGCTCGGTGGCCAGCGCTACAGCGCCCGCCTGCCCTGGTATCGGGGCGCAGCTAGCGGGCCGATGGAGCTGGAAAGCCAGGCCCTGTGTGACCTCGTCGAACGCGAACTGCTGTCGCGCCAGTTCAGCATCGCCCTCGATTGCCATTCCGGTTTCGGCTTGCGCGACCGCATCTGGTTTCCCCACGCGCATACCAAGGTGCCGATCGAACACTTGGCCGAGATCGGCGCGCTGGAAGAACTGTTCAGCCAGAGCTACCCCAACCACAACTATGTGTTCGAGCCGCAAAGCCGGCAATACCGCACGCATGGCGACCTGTGGGACTATCTGTACCTGAACGGCACCAGCTACAGCGGGCGCGTGTTCCTGCCGCTGACGCTGGAAATGGGCTCGTGGCTGTGGGTCAAGAAAAACCCGCGCCAATTGTTCAACCGGGTCAGCATCTTCAACCCCACGGCCGCGCACCGCTTGCAGCGCGTGCTGCGGCGGCACCTGGTGTGGTTCGATTTCCTCATGCGCGCAGCCAGCAGCCACGGCCGCTGGATACCGGAAGGCTTGTTGCGCAAGGCGCAGCGCCGGCGTGCGCTGGCGCAATGGTACGAATCATGACGCCGCCCGCCTGGATTTTATTGCGCGGCCTGATGCGCGAACAGCGCCACTGGGGCGGTTTTCCTGCCCGGCTGGCGCAATCGCTGCCCGGCGCGGCCATCGTCACGCCCGACTTGCCCGGCAATGGCGAGCGGCACGCCATGGACAGCGCCACGCGGGTGGCCGAGATGGTGGAATTTTGCCGCCAGGATTTGTCCGAACGGGGTATCGCGCCGCCCTACCGCCTGCTGGCCCTGTCGCTGGGCGGTATGGTGGCGGTCGAATGGGCGCAGCGCTATCCGCAGGAAGTCGCGTTATGCGTGCTGATCAACACCAGCATGCGCCCGCACAGCCCGTTCTACCGTCGCCTGCGCTGGCAAAACTACGGCGCGCTGCTGCGCCAACTGCTGCTGGGCGACAAAAGTAGCCAGGAAGCGCTGATATTGCGCCTGACGAGCCGCAGGCATGCCCATGGCAATGCCGCGCTGCTGGCCGATTGGCTCAGTTTTCAGCAGCAATACCCGGTCAGCCGCCGCAACGCGCTGCGCCAGCTACTGTCGGCCGCCCGCTACCGCGCCCCGGACCGCCGCCCCGCCATGCCCGTGCTGATCCTGGCCGGCGCGCGCGACCGCCTGGTCGACCACCGCTGCTCGCAGCAACTGGCGCAGGCATGGGACGCCGCCTGCATGCTCCACCCCGACGCCGGCCACGACTTGCCGCTCGACGATGGCGATTGGGTGGCGGACACGCTGGTGCAATGGCTGGGGAAAATGGCCCCACAGCCAGGGGACATCGCGCCCGCTGCTGACAACAACTGAGCGTTGCGCCTTGTATGACTCATGCATCAGAAAAATCCGTGCCAAAAGACATGCATCACGGCTTTTTTCACGCAGGCGCGCCTTCTGCTGGGCGATAGGCTCTCAGCCAAGGATGGCGGCCAAGTCATTTTCTGACCTGGCCGTTTGTCCGATCAGAATGCCTTGCTTACGAGCAGCCAGGCACGCGCCGACGACTGCCGGGACAACAGCACAGGCACCGCGCCCACGCGGGTTGCCACGGAAGCACTCGCGCGCCACAGGTCGGGGCCGACCCAGCTCAGACCGACACCGGCGCCGGACAAGGTCGCACTGTTCACAGTCACGGCCCAAGGCTGGCGGTTGACCTTGACATAAGCATTGTCGATAAACACCTGTGCCTGCCATGATCCTGACAACAGCCGTCCCAACTCATGGCGTATTTCCACACTGGCGGCATAGCCGGTGTCGCCTGAAAGCGCACCGATGTCATAAGCACGGACAGTATAAGGGCCGCCAATGGCCATCTTTTCGGCGGAATCCAGATTGCGGTCTGCCCATTGCCCGGCAAAACTGAGATACAGCGAGTCGCGCGGCGTCAGTCCCTGCAAGCGGGCGAGATTGACATTCCACTTCGAGAATGTACCGCTCGAACGCGCGGTCGCGGCATCCGATGCGGCGGCGGCGGCATCGTCAAAACTGGTACGTCCGCTAGTCCAACTCAGCGATCCTGTGCTCATGCCGCCTGCCAGCAGGCTGTCGCGATAATCAGCGTTGATACTGGCTATCCAGTTACTGAGCTGCCGGTCTGTACGGATGCCGGTGAGATCGACGCGATCATGCAGCGTCTTGGCTTCATATTGCAGTTGGGCATAGAGGTTATATTGCCTGGTACGAATCAATGGATGTCTTACCCACAGGCTGCCGACTGCCGCAGTGCCATTCGCATCAAGGGCGCGGGCAGTGCTGCCGAGCTTGTAACGCAGTGCAGAATATGCGGTGCCGATCCGGGTCCCCTGACCGTTGAGCAGCGTGTCATATGCCGCCCGGAGATAATTCATGCCTTCGCCGGTGGTGGTCATGTTGGCGCTCAGTATGTCACCGGCATGGAATGGATTGACAATATTGATATTGCCGCTCAAGCGCGTGCGGCCGATATAGCGGTTACCGTAGTTATCGAGCGACAAGTTAGCCAGCGTCGCCGGAATGTACCGCGTCTCGATATCGATGTCGGACGTACCGGTGGTCGCTCCCGGTTTGAGTACCGCATTCACGCCCACGCCTGGCACGTCCGACAGCAACAGCAAAGCATTGTTGAGTTCGTCATCGACAATTAACTTTCCTGTAGCGAGCGGCTTCAGAAAGGCCTGGAGTAAATCATCGCTCACCTCGCTTTGATTCTTGAGCCGGACGTTGTCATAGTGCGCCTCGACGACTTGGATAATAACGACGCCGTCGGTAATCGACTGCACCGGAATGATGGCCCGTGTAATTGGAAATCCATGCGCTTGATAGTATGCGGTAATGCGCCCGGCGAGCTCTTCGAGTTGCGCCAGCGTCAGATCTTTACCTTCCTGATCGGCAATCAATGCATGCAGCGTTGCTGTAGCAAACGCAGTGTTGCCTGTGATACGCAATTTGCTCACGTGGAACGGCTGCGAAGGCGGCATGCCGACATCGATTTTCGGCTGCACCTCAAGGATCGGCGCCATCGGTTGCGCCGCCTTGGGAATTGGTGGTTGCAATTGTTGCAGAATCGATCCGGCGTTGGGCGGCACTTGCTGACCAGCGGCTTGGGCCTCCAGCGACGCAAGCAACAACGCAGCGAACAAGGGTTTCATCAGGAAAGGCTGTTTGGATAGGGTATTCATATATTCTTCACTCTTTGCTGCTGGTAGCAACGAGCGGCAATTGCATGCCGCCATTTTGAATTTTCAGTAGCGGCGCGGGCGTGCCAAATCCTGTTGCAGTATTGATTAACGGCAGGCCCATCGTCTCTTTCGAGCGCTCATTACTGTCGCTGTTGCTGCTGCCGGAGTCAGTCATCTGCTGCACCACCAGCGTCGTGGACAGGTTCAATACTTGCGATTGCGCCAAGGCTTGCGGCGGCAGCAAGAACGACTGCATTTGCGTCACGGCGCTTTGAACTTGCTGCGTCGGCGTGTCGGGCACAACGACAGGCCCTCCCGTGATACTGGCGATTGCCTGTGCTTGTCCGGTAACGATGTAATTGCCGATATCGGCACCGCCATAAGTGCTGCTCAGATTGACCGTCTTGCCAACACCAGCGGCGGCGTCGGAAAACTGGCCGGTCGACGCGAGTGTGATGTCATCCGAGCCAAACTTGCCTGCCAGCGTCGCATTGGCGGTGCTGACCGTGGCGGCAGTGCTACCGTCGAAAGCTTTATCGGCTGCAGTGATGCCACTGACCGTCAGCGCTGCACGGGCAATGCTCGCCGTCAGGCCGCTCGGTTGCGTCACCACGTAGTTGCCGGCATCGAGCCCAGCCAGGGTGTAGCCGCTCACGGTCACCGCCTTGTTGGCGCCGGCGTTCTTGTCCGCAAAGCTGCCCACGCCCGCCCCCGTGACCGACACGCTGTCGCTGCCCAGGGCCGCCACGGCGGCCGTGCCGCTCAGGGCCGCGCCGGTGGTGGCGTCATAGGTTTTATCGATGGCGGCGATGCCCGATACGGCCAGGCTGGCCTTGTTGATGGTTGCCGTCAGGCCGCTCGGTTGCGTCACCACGTAGTTGCCGGCATCGAGCCCGGCCAGGGTGTAGCCGCTCACGCTGACCGCCTTGTTGGCGCCGGCGTTCTTGTCCGCAAAGCTGCCCGTTCCGCTGCCGGCCAGCGTCACCGAGTCACCACCGACCAGGCCCGAGTACGCCAAGTTGGTGGTGTTGAGCGTGGCCGTGGTAGTGGCGTCATAAATTTTATCGAGCGCGCTGATGCCGGTCAGCGTGATGCCTTTGGCAGTGACCGTATAGCTGCTGCCGGCCACGCCAATCGCGTTGTAGTTGCTGGCCAGGCCGCCGTTGCTGCTGCTGCCCAGGCTCAGGCCCGTGGCGCTGGCAAGCGCCGCACCGCTTTGCACATTCTTGCTGCTCAAATTCGAGGCGCCGCCGGCGCCCGTAACGCTGAACTGCTGCCCGGCCACGCCGGTCGCCGTCAAGGTGCTGCCCGCCACCGACGTGGCGCCGTCGTAGGTTTTGCTGCCGGACACGATGACATCAGCCTTGTTGATGGTGGCGCTCACGCCGGCCGGCTGCACCACGTCGTAATTGCCGGCGTCAGCGCCAGTGAGCGTATAGCCCGTCACGCTGACCGCCTTGTTGCTGTTGGCATTGGCGTCGGCAAAGCTGCCGGTGCCGGTGCCCGCCACCGACACGATGTCGCTGCCCAGTGCGCTCACGCTGGCCGCGCCGCTCAGGGTCGCGCCCGTGGTGGCGTCATAAGTTTTATTGGCGGCCGCAATGCCCGACACCACCAGGCTGGCCTTGCTGATGCTGGCCGTCAGGTCGGTCGGCTGGATGACCACGTAATTGCCGGCGTCGGCGCCCGACAGCGTATAGCCGCTCACCATCACGGTCTTGTTGACACCGGCGTTCTTGTCCGCAAAGCTGCCCGTGCCGCTGCCTGCCAGCGACACCGAGTCACCGCCGACCAGGCCCGAGTAGCCAACGCTGGCGGTGTTGAGCGCAGCCGTGGTAGTGGCGTCGTAAATTTTATCGAGCGCGCTGATGCCGGTCAGCGTGATGCCTTTGGCAGTGACCGTATAGCTGCTGCCGGCCACGCCAATCGCATTGTAGTTGCTGGCCAGGGCGCCGTTGCTGCTGCTGCCCAGGCTCAGGCCCGTGGCGCTGGCAAGCGCCGCACCGTTTTGCACATTCTTGCTGCTCAAATTCGAGGCGTCGCCGGCGCCCGTAACGCTGAACTGCTGCCCGGCCACGCCGGTCGCCGTCAAGGTGCTGCCCGCCACCGACGTGGCGCCGTCGTAGGTTTTGCTGCCGGACACGATGACATCGGCCTTGTGGATGGTGGCGCTCACCGCGTGCACCACGTTGTAGTTACCGGCATCAGCGCCAGTGAGCGTATAGCCGGTCACGCTGACCACCTTGTTGCTGCCGGCATTGGCGTCGGCAAAGCTGCCGGCACCGGTGCCCGCCACCGACACGATGTCGCTGCCCAGTGCGCTCACGCTGGCCGCGCCGCTCAGGGTCGCGCCGGTGGTGGCGTCATAGGTCTTGTTGGCGGCGGCGATGCCCGACACCACCAGGCCGGCCTTGCTGACGCTGGCCGTCAGGTCCGATGGTTGCGTCACCACGTAATTGCCGGCGTCGGCGCCCGACAGCGTATAGCCGCTCACGGTCACGGTCTTGTTGACACCGACATTCTTCGTCGCAAAGCTGCCGGTGCCGCTGCCTGCCAGCGACACCGAGTCACCACCGACCAGGCCCGAGTAGCCAACGCTGGCGGTGTTGAGCGCAGCCGTGGTAGTGGCGTCGTAAATTTTATTGAGCGCGCTGATGCCGGTCAGCGTGATGCCTTTGGCAGTGACCGTATAGCTGCTGCCGGCCACGCCAATCGCGTTGTAGTTGCTGGCCAGGCCGCCGTTGCTGCTGCTGCCCAGGTTCAGGCCCGTGGCGCTGGCAAGCGCCGCACCGCTTTGCACGTTCTTGCTGCTCAAATTCGAGGCGTCGCCGGCGCCCGTAACGCTGAACTGCTGCCCGGCTACGCCGGTCGCCGTCAAGGTGCTACCCGCCACCGACGTGGCGCCATCATAGGTTTTGCTGCCGGACACGATGACATCGGCTTTGTGGATGGTGGCGCTCACCGCGTTTGGCTGCACCACGTTGTAGTTACCGGCGTCAGCGCCAGTAAGCGTATAGCCGGTCACGCTGACCACTTTGTTGCTGCCGGCATTGGCGTCGGCAAAGCTGCCGGCACCGGTGCCCACCACCGACACGATGTCGCTGCCCAGTGCGCTCACGCTGGCCGCGCCGCTCAGGGTCGCGCCCGTGGTGGCGTTATAGGTTTTGTTGGCGGCGGCGATACCCGACACCACCAGGCTGGCCTTGCTGATGCTGGCCGTCAGGCCCGATGGTTGCGTCACCACGTAATTGCCGGCGTCGGCGCCCGACAGCGTATAGCCGCTCACGGTCACGGCCTTGTTGACACCGGCGTTCTTGTCCGCAAAGCTGCCCGTGCCGCTGCCTGCCAGCGACACCGAGTCACCGCCGACCAGGCCCGAGTAGCCAACGCTGGCGGTGTTGAGCGCAGCCGTGATAGTGGCGTCGTAAATTTTATTGAGCGCGCTGATGCCGGTCAGCGTGATGCCTTTGGCAGTGACCGTATAGCTGCTGCCGGCCACGCCAATCGCATTGTAGTTGCTGGCCAGGCCGCCGTTGCTGCTGCTGCCCAGGTTCAGGCCCGTGGCGCTGGCAAGCGCCGCACCGCTTTGCACATTCTTGCTGCTCAAGTTCGAGGCGTCACCGGCCCCGGTGACGCTGAAGGTCTGGCCGGCTACGCCGGTCGCCGTCAGGGTGCTGCCCGCCACCGACGTGGCGCCATCGTAGGTTTTGCTGCCCGCCAAGGTCAGATCAGCCTTGTTGATGTTGGCAGTCAGGCCGCTCGGCTGGGAGATCACGTAGTTGCCTGCATCGGTGCCGCTCAGCGCATAGCCTGTGACAGTGACGGCCTTGCCAACGTCGGCATTGGCGTCGGCAAAGGTGGCGCTACCGGCACCAAGCGTGACGCTGTCGCCGTTGACGATACCGGCGGCGACACTGGCGCTGCCCGACAGTGTGGCCGTAGTGGTGCCATCATAGGTTTTGCTGTTGGCTGTCAGGCCGGTGAGGTTGATGGTTTTGGCCGTGATCGTGGCGGTCTTGCTGTCGAGACCGCTGATGAAGTATTTATTGCTGTTATAGCTGATGACGGTGGCGCCATCGCTGTTGATGGTGGTGGCAGCACCGGTGCCGGTCGCGGTCACGCCGGTGATGGTGACGGTTTTGTTGGCGCCGACATTCTTGTTGGCAAAGGTGGCCTGCGCACTGGCGGTATTGAGCGACAGTCCGCCCGGCAGTGCCAATGCGGGGTTCAACCCTGACACGGACGTCGTAGTGGAACCATCGTAAATCTTTGAGGCAGCCGAGCCGCTCACATTGATGGCCATATAGGCCGTCAGCCGGCTGGGGTCACTGAGCATGTAAAGGCTATAGTCCGTCGGAGTGTTATAGCTGCTCGGATTGTAATAGATGGAGATGGTGCTTGAACTATCGCTCAAGATGACAAAATTTTGAGAAGCATCGTCAAAATTGACCGTGCCTGTGCCCTTGGCAGTATTGTCTGCCTTCAGTACAACATTCCCGGCGCCGTTAGCCAAGATGAGCCCGCCAAGCGTCCCGCCGGAGGGATCGCCTGGATAAACCACATTATTCGTTAATTTGAAATGAATGTCGCGATAAGCGCTTAGCGTGAGCGTGTTGTTACCGGCTGTCCAATTAATGGGGGTACTGCCATTATTATAGTCCGTCGCGGCGCCAATCGCATCGAGTACGATGATATCGCCATTGCCGGACGTTCCAGTACACGGCGTGCCCGTGCAACTGGCCGAAGAACCTGTGGTCTTGATGGTCACGTTGCCGTTATTGAGCGCATTCGTCAGAACGCGCGTGTCGACATTGATGCCGACCGAATTGCCCCATATACTGCCATTGCCTATCTTAATATCATCGGGGTCGAGCAGCCAGTTTCCTGCCGCGCCATGGGGCGCCGACGTATTGACAGAAGCGCTGGCGCTGATATTGAGGCGCTTGCCCGACGTTTCCACCTGGCCGCCGCTGCCGGCAGTGCTGCCCCCACGCGCCGTGATGCTGCCGTCGAATTGCGTGACCTTGTCGGACCATACCGCGACATTGCCGCCATTGCCGGTGTTGATGGCATCGGCCTTGATCGCCGCGCCCGCCTGGACCGTGGTGGTGTGCGCATTCTGCTCGGGGCCGGCGCCGAGGAAATTGCCGCCGATCAGCGCCGTACCGCCGCCGCCAGCGCCCGACACATCAATCAAACTGCCTGCCGCCAGCGTGACCGTGCCACCGAGCACTTTCACGGTGCCGCCAGTGGCGCCGGCGGCGTCGAGCGTGCCGCTGTTGGTGGCCGTGCCCGCGCTGCCCGCACCGAGCACAATGGTGCCGCCGACTTGCTCGACACTGCGCGCCTGAATAATACCCGTGTTGTTGACCACGCTGGCCAGCACGGTATCCCTGGCGCCGGCCGACAGCCAGACCGCGCCGCCGTCGGCATTGATCAGACCACCATTTTCAGCCAGGTTGTTCAGCGTGCCCTGGTTCACTTGCAGCTGAACCAGGCTATCGCCGGAAAACGACAGCGTGACGTCGCTGCCCGCGCCCAGCGCCACCGTCCCCGCCCTGGCGTTGATCGTCCCCGAATTACTGACCTGGTTGCCGATGAAGGCAACATAACCGCCGTTGCCGGTATTGATGGCGCCCTGGTTGATGATGCTGCCGGTGCCGCTGCCCATGAATCGGCGCGTGGCGCCGCCCAGGCCGGCGTCGCCGGTGTCGAGCGTCGACGCCACCAGGGCGCCGACGTTGACTTGCGATCCGCTGCCAAACAGCACGCCATTCGGATTGATCAGATAAACCTGGCCGTTGGCGTTGAGCGCGCCGTAGAATTGGGTGGCGCTATTGCCGCCGATGCGGTTGACGGCAATGGCGCTGGCCGACGGCTGGACAAAATTGACCGTCTCGCCGCTGCTGGTATTGAACGACTGCCAGTTCAATGACAGGTTCTGGCTCGCTTGCGTCACCGTGGTGGTGGCGCCGTTCTGGTTGATGGTGCCGTTGCCGGCGGTAACCTGGCCGCCGGTCGGCCCCGCCATGGCCGAATGTGAGGCCGCCAGCAACACGCTGGCGATGAGGCGGCGATTGGCCGACTTGCCCTTGCCCCTGGCGCGTTCGTGGACGGCCACCCAGGTTTGGTGGACATGACTCCAGACGAGTCGATAGATTCTGTTCATGGAAGCATGCATGGTGATTTTCCCTGGTGATAGGCGAACTGCATCAGCAACGGCGGCGCCTATGTTTGATTTTATTTAACAGTAAATTTATTCAGATGCTCGGCTACGCGGCGGTCGAGCTCGGGTTTCCACTGCGGTGGCATCACTTGCTGCAGCAGTTGTTCAATACCTTCGATTTCAGCGATGTCCGCCGCCTTGCTGGTGCTGGCTTTGGCCGCGCGGCTCCACATGTAAATCTTGGCCAGGCTGTCCGGCGTCAGCGCGCCGGTGGCAGGGTCCGGCGCGCTGTTGCCATATAAAATGGCCACCGGCAAATAAGCGGGCGCATACCCGTCGGAGGCCGCGTGCTCGAGCCAGAACAAGGCCAGGGCCAGGTTGGCGGCGCCGCCCTCGCCCTGTCCCAGCATCACGCCGAGGCGGTATTGGGCCACCACCAAACGGTGTTCCGCCGCCTGCTGATACCAGTAGCGCGCAGCCGCGAGGTCTTGCGGCACATCCTGATCGTCTTTGTAATAGTCGGCAAGACGCAACATGGCCGGCGCCGAGCCGGCCTGCGCCGCTTGCGCACACAGAGCCAGGCCGCGCGCGACATCCTTGTCGACGACCTGGCCACGAATATACAGTTCCCCGGCGGAGCAGTTCGCATACGCGATGCCTGATTGCGCCGCCTTCTGATACCACGCCACGGCAGCCTTGCCATCGGCGGCACGCCCGGTGCCGGCGGCCAGGCAATCGCCGAAAAACTGTTGCGCCGCCGGGGTCTTGCCTTGCGCCGCCTTGCCGAACCAGGCACAGGCTGCGACAGCATCGCGTGGGCGTCCCCAGCCCTCGCGTTCGATCAGTCCCAGGTTAAATTGCGCCAAAGGATTGCCGGCGGCAACGCGCGCATACTCCTTGTACGCCAGCCCATAATCGTGCGCTGCCAAGGCCTTGTTGGCGCGCGTCAACTCGGCAGAAAGGTCGCGCGCAGCGGCGCCCGCGTTCAGCGTGACCGCAAACAGCGCGGCAGTGATCATTGCATCAACATTACGCAAAGCAGCATCCCAGCTAAAATCGTTATTGGTGGCCTGCTCTGCCACTGCAGCATCTCCAGTGACGGACGCAGGCACCGTCCCGGCTGGCAATGAGGCGCTGCTGGCGCGCCTCGTTGCCGACCAGCACAGCATCAGCATTACTTAGTCTTAGTCGCGGCTCGGATACAGGGCATTTTGCGCCGCGATATAATACGTCAGTGCGATATACGGCGGCCTGATATCAATCGGCGCACCCGCCCCGACGACATTGGTGTTGCCGCTGGCGGTCGCAGTGCCGCCCAAGATTCCTGCCGCGACTGCGCCGCCTGGCACGCTAGCGGTTGCGGTACTGGAAGGCAGCGTTACCGACACCTTGCCGCCGCTGATGGCACCGGCATTGAGCGTGGCATCTGGCGTCGCGCTGGAATAGACGTTAACGAGAGGGCTGGTGCTCTTGCCGAGATAGTTGCCGGATGGCGAAGTGACACCGCCCGAACCACCGACCACGTTCAGTTTCAAGTCCGACACCGTGCCGGTGGCGACGCTGCTGGCGATATTGACCGTGCCACTCAGCGTAGGCAATACCGTGGAAACGGTCACCGCACTCAGGGCAACCGGAAGCGCGGTCACGGTGAACAAATGCGGCGGCAACTGGGCTGTCATCAGGGTGATGGCACTTTTCCCGCCTTTATCGCCCGTGTTGTAATTGACGCCGTCGGCAGCGATCACGAACCTGCCGCGCAGGTCGGGCAGTTTGAAGGTCACATTATTAGTTTGGCCGTAAGCGGTACCGATCAGGGAGTACAGCGCCGTATAGTTATTGATCGATAAATCCTGCCCGGCAGCGAGCACATACTGGCGATTAAAAGGACCGAACGTGTACGGCACGGCCATGACGCAAATACTCGCCAGCACCGGCGTATCGGAGCAGGCGAAACTGGCGGGACTCCAGGCCGCCGCAAGCACACCTGCGAACAGCGCGACGTTAGAAACACGATTCCTGACGAATGATTTCAACTTAATCTCCTTGGTATGACCTATAACAGGTTATTATAGCCAATTTAATAACTTTTTACACGCGAAATATTTGAGAAAGCAGTCAATTAACTGCTGCCAATAATAATTTAGAATCCACGGTCGTGCCTAAATATTTTTTGTCACTCATTACATTAAAACATCATTTCCGAGAAGTCTGCCTGCATAAACTTGAAAAAGCGCTGCGTATCGGAGCATTATCATGTGTTCAATTCATCATCGCGCCGGTCGACCGCCCGAACCGATAAACACATCTGGTGACAAGCAAGTCCTGGCGCTGCCCCGCTCGCGTCATTTGCCTCTATTCTGTTGAAACCTGCGAAAACGCGTGAATATGCTTACGGCTTCATTTATAACAACGCGCTGGAACGTGCCCACATGCGCAGGAATGGAACCCTCATTACAACTGGCACCGGCCGCATCAGGGCATTGCTGGCAAGGCACCGAGGTCACGACTCAGATCGAGTCCGTATAAGCTCTTGCAACTTCACATCTAGCTGTACCAGCAAATGCTGGAACGCGGGCACGTCGAATCCCGCGCGCCATACCAGCAAGGTGTCGGCTTGCCCAACCGAAAGTGTTTTCAGGGTGGCAGGCGCGTCCGACAGCGCCAGCACGCTGGCCGGCAACAAGGTCACGCACGCGCCGGCCGCCACGCAGGCGATCATGGCGTGATACGAACTGAGCTCCTGCACCCGCCACTGCGTGCTGCCGGCCATGCCCAGCACCTCTTCGGCGATGCTGCGGTAGGTGCAGCCCTGCGGAAACGCCGCCAGCGAGCGCGTGCGCACGTCCACAGCGCGGCGCACCGGCCCTTCGCTGGCTGGCAGCAGCAAACATAATTCCTCACGCCACACGGATGCCGATGCCAGGCCAAGTTCACCCAGCGCGGCCGCGCCGCCGAAGGCTGGCGGCAAGGCCACGAAGGCGCAATCGAGTAAACCCGTGCGCACTTGCTCGATCAGGGGGCGCGACGGCCCCGTGCTCAGCGCCAGGCGCGTCGCCGGATACCGGGCGTGATATGCGGCCAGCAGCGCCGGCAAGCGGCTGGCCGCCGTGCTTTCCATGCTGCCGACGCGCAAGGTGCCGCCCTCTCGCCCGCCCGTGACGACATGCCTGGCCTCTTCCGCCAGTGCCAGCAGACGCTGCGCGTACTCGAGAAAGCGCTCGCCCGCCGCCGTCAGTGCCATGCGTTTATTGGTGCGCACGAACAGCTGCGCGCCCATATCGGCTTCCAGCTGCTGGATGCGCGTGGTGACGCTGGACGGCGCGCGGCCCAGCCGCGCTGCGGCCTGGGTGACGCTCAACTCACTGGCCACGGCACAAAAAATCGTCAATGACTCCATTTCCATCATGTTCTTTCTTTCGGAATGATTATGCTATTATATTCTTAGAATAAGAATTGAATGCGGCATCCTCAACTTGATGAAGGAAACATCATGACCACGTCCCAGCACTTCCTCGACCGCCTCGGCTTGCAATTGCCCATCATCCAGGCGCCGATGGCGGGCGTCTCCACGCCGCGCCTGGCCGCCGCCGTCTCGCATGCGGGCGGCCTGGGGTCTCTGGGCATCGGCGCCGGCAGCGTGGCGCAGGCGCGCCAGATGATCATGGATACGCGCGCGCTGACGAATAAGCCCTTCAATGTGAATGTGTTTTGCCATGCGCCGGCGGTGAGGGATGCGCGGCGCGAAGCGGCCTGGCTGGCGCATCTGGCGCCCCTGTTTGTGGAGCTGGGCGCACCCGTGCCAACGCAACTCGATGAAATCTATCCAACGTTTGTCGGCGATGAAGCGGGATTCGCCCTGTTGCTGGAGCAGCGCCCCGCCGTCGTCAGCTTTCATTTCGGCTTGCCTGCGACGGAGAAAATCGCCGCCCTGCGCCAGGCCGGCATCTACACCATGGCCACGGCCACCAGCGTGCGCGAGGCGATGCTGATCGAACAGGCGGGGGTCGACGCCATCGTGGCGCAAGGCGTGGAGGCGGGCGGGCATCGCGGCGTCTTCGATCCGCAAGCGCCGGACGAGCGCCACAGCACCAGCGTACTGCTGCGCCTGCTGGCAGGCCGCACCACGCTACCCCTGATCGCCGCGGGCGGCATCATGGATGGACGAGGCATCCGCGCCGCGCTGGACCTGGGCGCCGTGGCCGCCCAGCTGGGCACGGCGTTCGTGCTGTGCCCGGAATCGTCGGCCAATGCCAGCTACCGCGCCAACCTGCGCAGCGCGCGGGCAGCATCCACGCGCCTGACGAGCGTGCTCTCGGGCCGCCTGGCACGCGGCATGGTGAACCGCCTGATCGAGCATGGCGCAGCGCCGGGCAGCCCGCCGCCAGCCGATTACCCCGTCGCCTACGATGCTGCAAAACAATTGAACGCGGCAGCTAGCCAGCACGGCGACAGCGAATTTGCCGCCCAATGGGCCGGCCAGGGCGCCCCGCTGGCGCGGGAAATGGGGGCGCAGGAACTGGTGTTGACCTTGGCCAGGGAAATGGCGGCTTGATTTCAGCATGCCGGCCAGAGAGATATCTGGCTCGACGCTGCGGGCGCAGTGTACTCAGGTGGCTGCCTTCAATTGCATGCCGGGCGCATCTTCCGGCCGCGAGGAAAATCCCAGTTTTTCATAGAATATCGACTTGCCTTTGGCGCTGAAAAGCTGAACATCTGCAATGCCAGCGTCGCGATAACCGTCAAGAATGGAACTGAGTAAAGCCGCACCGATTCCCCGATGCTGAAATTCGGGGTGAACAATCATCTCGGTGACAAACGCGTGCAAGCGGCCATCCGAAATGACACGCACAAAACCAACAAGTTGGCCGCCCAAATAAGCGGATCGCGAACACCAGGAGCCGACAAGTGCATCTTGATAGAACGCAGTCCCGCGTGATACCGGCCCCCAGCCAGTCGTGTCGTACAGTGCCTTGAACGCCTCGGCGCATGGCTGATCGGATGTGTAGTTGATATTTGTCCAGCCACGTTTCGACCAACATGGGCCACTTCGTGATTGGAAGCTGCGTAGGACGGAGCCCAAACGCGTGCCCTCCCTCAGCGAACAAATGCATCTCCACGGGTACATTTGCATTCTTCAGGGCCGCATAATAGAGAAGAGAAAACTCTACCGGGTCTACCGGATCGTCTTGCGCATGCAGCAGGAAAGTGGGAGGTGTTTGACTGGTCACTTCAATGCTTGGGTTCAACTTTGAAAGGTCATTTTTATAGTTGACCGACATGATGGCGAACGAGGCCCAACGTTCTCTGTGCATCTTGCAACGCCGTATGCGTCTTGGGAATGACACGGACATTACGGATTTTATCCCAGTGGGGACCTGATCCGGGGACACGATACTTCAACAGCACGCCCGTAACACCAATCGATGTCAGCCAGTCACAAACTTCCGTTCCTTCCAGGTCGATGACCAGCGCCGAATAGCCTCCGCCGGGAAAAACGATAACGGCAGCGCCCGTGCTCCTTCCCTGTGGCGAGTAAATTGTCATCGTAGGCCGCGTAACGTTGTCCAGTTCCAGCCAGGGCCGTCCTGCGATGAGCCGATCTTCCCGTAACGTCACCTCGTCTTCCGGTCCAGCGGCTGATTTCGCGTCAGGTATCGCGCCAGGCCAGATCGGCAATTGCTGCTGTCCGCTGGCAGGCTGCCATGCAGCAGCGTGCACATTCGTACAAGCAAGCACCGCAATAGTACTGAGAAGATATTTCACAGAATTTCATTCCAGACATGGTGAGCCGACAAAATTTGATGCCGAAATCAGAGTCAGTCATTCAATCTGACTGACTGCTTCTGCGCGCTTGCCGTCGTTGACAACCTCAGCCTTCAAGGCGGAATGGCTGCCATTGCCTGTGTGGCGCGCACGAAATCCATCATCCAGTTCGTTTCCCATGTTCTTCCTTGGTCCTTGGAAAAAGCCTGATCCCAGCGGTAATGCCGTTCAGTTAGTGTGTTAGTGGTGCTATTTTTAGCCCAAGAACCAGGACAGGGGTCGGACCCTGAGGGTCCGACCCCAGCTCTTTGCCTCTGGGGTTAGCGAATTTACTGGCGCTCATAAATCACGCCAAAACCCTTAACTGAACGGCATTAGATCCCAGCGGGGATTTTACCCAAGTGTGGCAGTGCAGGTAAAGCGTACTTTGATTGCCTGGCCATCGAGTAGGTCATCTGCAAAAAATACGCCGATGTGATTGGAGAATTTTCCAACGACAGGGACATCGAGCGTCGTCGGATTGCGTGCATCGAGCCACCAGATCGACCAGGCGCCGGATTTCACACAAAACGAGCGCAGGGCAAGGGCCCGGAAGCTACCTTCCGGGAAGTAGAGAACGTTGTCCTCCAGGTTTCCAAAGCCACCCAGTGTCTTGACGGTCGAAGAGAGCCCGTCAAACTCCGTCCATTGCTTGCAATTGGTGAATCTGGAATTGAGCCGGCGATGTGTCACCAGCCAATCGCCGATGATGAAATCAAAATTTGTCACATCCGTGAAAATGTCCGCTACTGGCCGCCTGCCGCCAACATCTGCAATCGCCCCATTAAGGCAACCTGTGCCGCAAAGTCGGCTCGATATTGCGCGCATGCAGCCAGCGCACGATGTCTTCCAGCGTGGCGTCCTGCAGCAGCAAGCCCGGCGCACTGGCGGACGTTGCCACTGGCAATGCGGCGACGACGGGAGCGGGCACGACGACAGCCAGCCCCGCATGTCCCTGCAATTTCGCCAGCGCCTGCGCGAACTGGGTCGGGTTGATGCTGCGCAAGCTTTCCAGGAAGCCCAGCTGGGCGGCTGGCGGCGGCGGCATGTCCAGGCCCGGTTCGTCGACGAAGGCGGCGCCCATGCTGGGGTGGATGAAGGCGGCCCACTTGCCCGACGGCTGCAAACATGGCGGCAGCGCCACCTGCTCCACGTCGTCTGGCGGCGCGGTGGCGAGGATGTCGGTCGAGGCAGGTAAAAAGGTCGAGCGCAGCAACTGCACGAACTGGCGCGCCTGGGCGACGGGCACGGGCGCGGCCAGCGACAGCCACAGCTGGAACGCCGTACCCGAGATGCTGACGGCGGGCGCCGGCAAGTCCAGCTCATGCTGCACGGCATTGGCGATCGTGCACAGCGCGCTCCAGTGCGCTTCGCCGCCGCCCTTGCCGCCAAACTCCAGCACCAGCGCGCGCGTCAGGCCGCTACTGGTCACGAGTTGTACGGCCACCGTCTGTTCGCCCGACAGATGGCGCGCCAGCAGGGCCGGCATCAAAGGCTGCGCGCCGCCCTGCGCATCGACATAGTGCTGCTGTTCCTCGAACAGGTACAGGCGGGTGAGTTCGGAAATCAGTTTATGCATGGGCGGCCTCGTAATGACGTTGAGCAACACTTGCCAACGTGCCCAGATTATAGCCGCCCCGCCCCAAGCGCAGCGTCCCGCCCGGCACCAAACACCAGCGCGCTGGCCACGGCGAACAGGCAGGCGGCTATGCCGCCATACAGCATCACGGCCCCAAATCCCTGTGCCAGCGCCAGCTTCGCCACGCCGGCCAGCAGCGCGCCGGCACCCTTGCCTGCCGACAAGCCTTCCGCCATGGCGTGCAGCGCCGCCGCATCCTCCATCCCGGCAGGCACATGCTGGCGCAAGGCGGACTGGATGCCTGCAACGAGAATAAAGCCCAGCAGCGCGATATTGATGGAAAGGCTGACCATGCGCGCACTGATGTCGATGCTGGACGCCATGCCGGCCCGTTCGCCGGGCACGGCGCCCGTCGTCGTGTTGGTGACGGACGTGTTGGTCAGCCCGAGGCCCGTGCCCGCCAGCAGGCAGCCGGGCAAGATCGTCAGCCAGCTGGCGCCCTTCAGCTTGACCATATGCGCTCCCGCCCGCAGCAGCTGAACGGCATGTCGGTCGCCAGGCTGGCCGGGTGGCAGGCGATGTCGGCGACGCTGACGGGCAAGGTCGTGCCCTGCCCTTGCACCACATTGCCAAGCGCGGCGCCGACCAGCAGCTTTTCCACGCCACAGGTATTCATCAGGGTGGCGAAACGGGCGTCATAGCAAACAGGCGAGACGCTGGACGAGCACCGTCGGCGCAGCGCCTAGCGGAAATCACCTTGCCCCCGCAACCGTGCACGCTGTGCGAAAATGCCCGCCTTTGCCATTGCCGGACTTTACGCATGCCGCACGCTGCCATTGCTACCCTTTCCGAGCGCGACGCGCGCCGCATCGCGCGCCATGCGCCGGCGGCCGACGCCGCCCGCTTTTTGCATCCGGCGCAGCAAGCCTTGCTGCACCGGCGCGGCTGGCTGACGATGCTGGCGCCGCGCAGCGCGGGCGGCACCGAGCTGCCCCTGCCGCAAGTGGTGCGCCTGGAAGAAGCCGTGGCCGCCGTCGACGGCAGCATGGGCTGGGTACTGACCCTGTGCGCGGGCGCGGGCTGGTTCGCGGGGTTCTTGGAACCTGAGCTGGCGCAGGCCATTATCGGCACGCCGCGCGTTTGCCTCGGTGGCAGCGGCGCGGCCACCGGTTTTGCCGAGGAAGAAGGCGACGGCTACCGCATCACAGGTAGCTGGGACTACGCCAGCGGCGCGCCCATGGCGACCCACTTTACCCTGAACGCCCGCCTGCAGCGCGATGGCCAGCCCCTGCTCGATGCGCAAGGCCAGCCGCGCATCCGCGCCTTCCTCGTGCCCGCCGCGCTGGTGCAGCTGGTGCCCTCATGGAACAGCCTGGGCATGCGCGCCAGCGCCTCGCACAGCTACCGCATCGACGCAGAATGGCTTGCCAAGGAACACGGTTTCACCATCGATGCGACCACCGCGACGGCCGACGGCCCGCTGTACCGCTACCCATTCTATTCACTGGCCTACGTGACCCTGGCCGCCAACGTGGCCGGCATGGCCGGGCATTTCATGCAACTGGCCGAGGAATGCATGCGCCACCGCCGTCATGCGCGGGCCGGCTTGCCGCTGCTGGAGGTGCCGGAAGTGGCCGCCATGCTGCAAGGCAAGAAAGACACCTGCGCCGCCGCGCGCGCGCGTTTTTACGCCGTGCTCGATGACAGCTGGGCAACGGTGGCAGGCGGCGCGGTGCTGGACGACAACACCATGCAAGCCGTGCAGGCCGCTTCGCTGGCCCTGGTGGCCGCCGCGCGCTCAGCCGTCGATGGCGCGTATCCGTACTGCGGCCTGTACGCGGCCCGCGAAGACAGCAGCATCAACCGCGTGTGGCGCGATTTTCACACGGCCAGCCAGCATGCATTGCTGCTGCCCTGACAGGCGCATGACTGAAAAGGCCGCCGGACGCCATGCGGGCCGGATTGCCTGATACTATGAGGCATTGCAATTTCGCGGCCCCTACCCATGCACGTCAACACGCTCAGCAGCCTGGCACAACTCCTGGCCAGTGCCGAAACGGAAACCCTGGCGTTTCCCACCAGCATCAACACGGCCCTGCTGCTGCAAAAGGAACTGGCCAATCCCGATTGCCACTCGTCCGACATCAGCCGTCTGCTGCTGTGCGAACCGACCTTGTCGGCGCGCGCCGTGGCGCTGGCCAATTCGGCCCTGTTCGCGCCCGGCCAGGCGAGCGCCATCACCAGCGTGCGCGCCGCCGTCAAGCGGCTGGGGCACCGCAACCTGTATGCGCTGGCGACGGCGGCCGTCATCCGCCAGCTGAACGCGGGCATCCGCGACGAAGCCTTGCGCGCCCGCGCCGCCCAGCTGTGGGCACACACCGTGCACGTGGCGGCGCTGGCGCATGCGCTGGCCGGCGCCGTCACGCATACGGATGCCGATACGGCCCTGTTCGCCGGCATCGTGCATGAAGTGGCCGGCTTTTATTTGCTGGCCCAGGCCGACAAGACCCCGGGCCTGTACGCCCACCTGGAAACGCAGATGGCGTCCGCCCTGGAAGTGATCGGCCGCTCGCTGATGCGCCAGCTGGGCGTGCCGCTGTCGGTGGCCGATGCCGTCAACGCCTTGCCCGGCTCGACCATCATGCTGCCGCCCGAGGGCTTGCGCGACACCCTGCTGCTGGCCAAGGCGCTGGCGCCCGTGCCTTCGCCGCTGCCGCAGGCCAGCGTCACCGTCAGCGCGTCGCTGCAAGCCTACCTGGAGCACGATCCCGTGCTGCAAGTGCTGCGCACGCAGCCGTCAGCCGAAGCGCAGAGCCTAATCAAGGTCCTGCTCAGCTAAACCACGATCTGCTATGATCATGTCGGCCGGGATGGGCCCGGCTTGCTCTCATGCGGTTGCTATTGCGATATTAGTACACTGGAGAACTGCCTTGACTACCTCCTTACGCATGCTCGGCCTGGCCGCAGCGCTGAGCTTAGCTTGCAATGCCAACGCCGACAGCGTCGTTTCCTCGGCCTCCAGCGCCGGTTCCCAGTCGAGCGGCAGCATTTCCGATTCGCTCAACGGTTCGAGCAACAGCTCCTCGCGCGACAACAAGGTGGCCAATGGCCCTTACCGCATCATCGACGTGGCCGCCCTGCCGGGCCGCGACGGCATGACGCGTTTGACCATGCAAGCCGACGCCACGGCATCGCCGCTGGTGCTGGACTTGCCCCAGGCGGCGCTCGACAAGCAGCAGTTGGCGCAGGGCGACGTGGTGCATGCGCAAAACCGCGCCTACGGCATCGAATTTTCGCGCAACGACACGCGAGCCGCCTTCTTCCTGGTGCTGGCCGACGACTGGTATGGCGAAATGGCCACGCGTCCCGTCAGCCTTTGATTCCAGGTGTGACCCTGCGCAAACTGGCGCGACTGCTGGCCGGCTGCGCCGCGCTAGCCGTGGCCGGCGCCGCCCAGGCAGGTACTTCGCTCGCCTCCTCACGTTTTTGCGACCGCGCCCAGGAACTCACAGCAACCGAGCACGATCGCCTGTTGCGCTTTGCCGCCGTGGTGCGCGAGGAACTGGCCGCCAGTGTAGGCAGCGTGGCCCTGATCAGCCGCTCCGGCCTGGACCTGGCGCGCTTCGGCATCCGCTATTCGCATGCGGCGCTGGCCTGGCGCCACGACAATGACAATGGCTGGTCCGCGCGCCAGCTGTATTACGCCTGCGACGAAGGCCGCCCGCGCATCTTCGACCAGGGCACGGCCGGTTTCACCATGGGCACGGATAATCCATCGCTGGGCTACATCTCTGTCGTGAAACTGCCGGCGGAAAGCGTGCCGCCCCTGCGCCGCGCCCTGCTCGACCCCTTGCGCGTGCAGCAATTGCTGGCGGGCCGCTACAGCGCCAACGCCTACGCATTCAGCCTAAAATACCAGAATTGCAATCAATGGGTGGTGGAATTGCTGGCCTCGGCCTGGGGCGAGCTGGCGGCCGGCAGCGACTTGCGCGCGCGCGCCCAGGACTGGCTGCGCGCCGCGCCCTATGCGCCCGCTGCCGTCGACGTGGGCGCGCGCTGGCTGATGTTGGGATCGATCTTCGTGCCGCTGGTGCACATGGACGACCATCCGCCGGCAGCCATCGGCACGATGCGGCTGGCAGTGAGCCTGCCGGCCAGCCTGGAAGCGTTCGCGCGCCAGCGCCTGCCCGCCAGCGAGCGCGTGGAAATCTGCCACGATGGCAGGCAGGTGGTGGTGCACCGGGGCTGGGAAGCGATCGCCGACGGCTGCGTGCCCGGCGCGAACGACCGGGTTATCGCCCTCGACGACGACGCGCCCCAGCCGCTGCAAGACGGCCTGCACTTTCAGCAACGGTAAGCACTGTCATATTGGGGGCGCCCTTCACAACAGGTGTTCCGACGTCACGACATGCACCCCGGGCGCAGCCGTCATCGCCGCTTCGAGCAAGGCGCGGGCGATGCGCGGCGCGGGATTGATGCGCCAGCGGCGCGGCAGCACGGGCCCCAGCACGCGCAGCAGGCGCAAGGCGGCGCCCTCGCCCGCGCGCGCCACGTCGCGCTCGCCGCCGATCAGGCCCGGCCGCACGTGCGTGAGCGAGGCAAAACCCAGCTGCTCCAGGTCGCGTTCCAGCTGGCCCTTGACGCGGTTGTAGAAGATGCGCGAAGCGGCGTTGGCGCCGGCGGCCGAATTGAGCGCATACGTGCGCGTGCCCGCCGCCAGCGCCAGGCGCGCCGCGGCCAGCGGATAGTCGTGGTCCACGCGCAAGAACGCCTGCCGCGTGCCGGCCACCTTCATGGTCGTGCCCAGGGTGCAGATGACGGCGTCTGCCTGCCACCAGGGTGCATCGGGCGGCAATTGATCAAAATCAACGAGGGGCGCGTGCAGTTTCGCATGGGGCGGCAAGGCCTTGCGCACCGGCGCCACCACCGTGCTGACGCGCGCGTCGGCGAGCGCCAGGCGCAGCACTTCGCGGCCCACCAGGCCGGTGGCACCCACAAGCAGTAATTTCATGGCTTTCCAGTTAAAGTTGCTGTCAGCCAGCACCATACACGGAACTCAGGACAAGCGCAGCGCCAGTGCGGCCAGGGTCAGCAGCAGCACGGGCACGGTCAGCACGATGCCGACACGGAAATAGTAGCCCCAGGAAATGTGGATATTCTTGCTGTCGAGCACATGCAGCCACAGCAAGGTAGCCAGGCTGCCGATAGGCGTGATCTTCGGCCCCAGGTCGCTGCCGATGACGTTGGCGTAAATCATCGCTTCGCGCACGGCGCCTTGCGCCGTCGCCGGGTCGATGGCCAGCGCGCCCACCAGTACCGTCGGCATATTGTTCATCACGCACGATAGCAAGGCCGTCAACACGCCTGTACCCATGGCCGCGCCCCATACGCCATATTGCGCAAAGTGATTGAGCATACCCGTCAGGTAAGCCGTCAAGCCCGCACTGCGCAAGCCGTACACGACCAAGTACATGCCCAGCGAAAAGACGACGATATGCCACGGTGCATGGCGGATCACGTCGCGCGTGGAAATCACCTCGCCCTTGCCGGCCACGCCCAGCAGCAGCGCGGCGCCCACGGCGGCGATCAGGCTGATGGGTACGCCGAGGTGCTCCTGGGAGAAAAAGCCCACCAGCAGCAGCGCCAGCACCAGCCAGCCGGCGCGGAAGGTGGCCAGGTCGCGGATCGCGGCACCTGGGCGCTTGAGTTGCGAGGCATCGTAATTGCGCGGAATATCCTGGCGGAAAAAGAGCAGCAAGACGCTCAGCGTGGCACTCACGGCGACGACGTTGACGGGCAACATCACGGACGCGTACTGGGCAAAGCCGATCTTGAAAAAATCGGCCGAGACGATATTGACCAGGTTCGACACCACCAGTGGCAAGCTGGCCGTGTCGGCGATGAAACCGGCCGCCATCACATAGGCCAGCGTGGCTTTGGCGGAAAACTTCAAGGCCCGCAACATGGCGATAACGATGGGCGTCAAAATCAACGCGGCGCCGTCGTTGGCGAACACGGCCGATACCGCCGCGCCCAGCAAGACCAGCAGCACGAACAGCTTGCGCCCGCTACCACCACCCCAGCGCGCCACGTGCAAGGCGGCCCACTCGAAGAACCCGGCCGCGTCCAGCAGCAGGCTGATGATGATCACGGCGATGAAAGTCGCGGTGGCATTCCACACGATATGCCAGACGACAGGGATGTCGGCCCATTGGATCACGCCGGCCAGCAAGGCCACACAAGCGCCGATGGCGGCGCTCCAGCCGATGCCCAGGCCGCGCGGTTGCCAGATAACGAGGGTCAAGGTGGCGAGAAAGATCAGGAAAGCGATCAGCATGGTCTGAGTTCCGGTAAATGGTGTGTTTAATTATTCCATAATACTGGAAATATGGAATTACGCCAATAACCTACACCGTGCTGTCGCATCCTGGCGTGCCGGCTGCGCGGGAAAGAAGGCGGCGGCAAGGACGGGCCTGCAACGCCTGGCGTAGTGCGCGAGGCAAGTTCTTTGGCCCTTCGCACTTGAAATGCCTGAATCGGCTATTATTTCCCACCTGACCTATTCATTTTAAAGGGATTTACATGTCCGATTTGCTTGAAACACTGCAATGGCGCTACGCCACCAAGAAGATGAACCCGGCGAAAACGGTGCCGCAAGACAAGCTCGATCGCATCTTGGAAGCCGTGCGACTGACGGCCAGCTCCAGCGGCCTGCACCCGTATGAAGTATTCGTGGTGACCAATCCGGCCCTGCGCGAGCAAATCAAGGCGCATGCATGGAACCAGTCGCAAGTGACGGACGCTTCGCACGTGCTGGTGTTTGCCGCCTGGGATAATTACACGGTCGAGCGCATCAACACGATGTTTGACCTGGTCAACACCGTGCGCGGCTTCAAGAATGAAGGCTGGGAAGCGTATCGTCAGCAAATCCTGGGCACGTATCCGCAGCGCGACGCGGAAACCAACTACCAGCATGCAGCACGCCAGGCATATATCGGCGTGGGCACGGCCCTGATCGCGGCGGCAGAAGAAAAAGTCGATTCGACGCCGATGGAAGGTTTTGATCCGGCCAAGGTCGACGAGATCCTAGGCTTGCGCGAAAAAGGTCTGCGCTCCGTCGTCATGTTGCCGCTCGGCTATCGCGCCGACGAAGGCGACTGGCTGGTGGACTTGAAAAAAGTGCGCCCCGCGCGCGAGCAGTTCATCACCGAAGTGGCATAAGCGCCTCGCCCATCATTGAAAAGCGGATGCTGGCGACGGCATCCGCTTTTTTTGCTTTCAGGCTCGCTGCGGGAAGCGTACCGTCACCTGCAAGCCGCGCCCCGCTTGCGCATCGGATAGCGCGATATCGGCCTGGTGGTGTTCGGCGATATGGCGCACGATGGACAGGCCCAGGCCGCAGCCCCAGGCGTCGTTGCCGTCAGGGCGGAAGAAGCGGTCGAACAGGCGCGCATGGTGCTGGTGCGGCACGCCGGGACCGTTGTCCGATACGCGCAGCACGGGCCTGCCCTCTTCCAGCGCGGCCTGCAAATCGACCCTGCCGCCCTGCTGCGTGTAGCGCAAGGCGTTGTCGATCAAGTTATTGAGCAACACTTGCAAGCCGTCGGGATCGGCCTGCACCTGCACCGGCCTCGACGCCGACGCCGATTCCAGCACGCCCAGGTCGATCGCGCGGCTATCGGCCAGCGCGCTGTGATCGGCCACGGCCGCTTCCAGCAGTTGCCTCAGATCAACTATTTGCAACTGACTGGGCACCAGCGCCGTTTCATGGCGCGCCAAGCTCAATAGCTGGCGCACCAGGTGCGTGCTGCGGTCCAGCCGTTCATGCAGCCGCGCCAGGGCGACGCGGCGTTCTTCCTCGCTGCCGGCCCGCTCGGCCACCTGCAACTGCAGTTTCAGCGCCGTCAGCGGCGAACGCAATTCATGCGCCGCATCGGCGACGAAGCTGCGCTGCGCCGTCAACGCCGCTTCGAACTGACCCATCAAGCCATTCAACGCCAGCGCCACCGGGCGCAGCTCAGGTAGCATGTCGTGCGCCGCCAGCGGCGTCAGGGCCGAAGGCGAACGGCCCGCCACCGATTCGGCCAGCCGGTGCAGGGGCGCCAGCGCGCGCTCCACTACGACGACGATCAGCAGCGCCAGGATCAGCGCGAACACCAGCAACGGTACGCCGGCGCGCATGGTCATTTGCCAGGCCAGTTGATTACGCACGGCCTGCGCCTGCGCCACCTGTACGTAACGGTTGCGCCGCGTCTCGCCATACAGGCGCCATTGCTCGCCGCGCAGGCTGACATCGGCAAAGCCATCGAGCCCATAGCGTGGCAGTGCCGGCTGCTGCGGCAACACCGATAGCGCCTGGCCACCCTCGTCCCACGCCTGCAGAACGAATCATTCTTCCGGGTCGTGCACGGCAAACAATCCCGTCGGCGGCGCAAATTCATCGGGCAAGGCTACGGCCAGCTGGCGCAGCTGCAAATCGGCCAGTTCATTGCTTTCCTCCAGCAGCGAGCGGAACAGCGAAATGCCGGCACCGAGCACGCACAGCAAGGTAACGGCCAGCAAGCCCAGCAGCAACTGGCGGCGGATGGTCATCAAGATGCTAGCCGCATCTTGTAGCCCACGCCACGCACGGTCTGGATAGCATCGGCGCCAAACTTCTTGCGCAACTGGTACACGTACACGTCGACGGTATTGCTTTCCACTTCGCTATCCCAGCCATACAGTTTTTCGCTCAGTTGCCGCTTAGAAACAACCTTGCCCGGATGGTCGAGCAAGGCGCGCAGCACGGAAAACTCGCGCGGCGGCAGCCTGATCTGCGCACCTGCGTAGCTGACTTCGTGGCTGGCCAGGTCCAGCATCAATGCGCCATGCTCGATGACGGAGCGCGAACGGCTGACGCGGCGGCGCAGCAGCGCACGTATGCGCGCCAGTAATTCATCGAGGTCAAACGGTTTTACCAGGTAATCGTCGGCACCGCTGTCGAGTCCTTCGACGCGGGCCCGCGTGCCATCGCGCGCCGTGATGATCAGCACCGGCAGCTCGGCACCGCGCGCACGCGTGGCACGCAGCACCTCCATGCCCTCCTTGCCGGGCAAACCCAGATCCAGCAACATCAGATCGTAGGCGAAGCCGGCCAGCGCCAGCTCCGCATCGTGACCATCGCGCACCCAGTCCACGGCATAGCACTCGCCGCGCAAGCCCGCGACCAGACTTTCACCGATCATCGGATCGTCTTCCACCAGCAACACGCGCACGCAAACCCTCACAATCGCAAAAAATAGCGACATCTTACCTTGGCTGGGGCAAGCCGGTTTGGCACTGACCACGCCGGCAAGCACCTGCCCTGGCGTATGCAGGACAGGTGTGCGGTGCTAACGGCTGATTACTGCGCCAGGTAACGTTCCGAACGGGGGCCGTACAACAGGCCGTTCGGCACGCCCGCCGACAACATACGCGCATTGGCCGTGCCAGCGAGGGGGTGGCTGGCATCGGTGCTGCTGTTGATGATCTGCTTGACAGCCGCCGTCACCAGCATGCCGACCAGGCCGCCGCCACTGCTATTATTGCCTTCGTTGCTCGATGCGCTGGCTGCGCCCTGCCACAACAGCGTGCCTGTCTTCAAGTCGACCAGTTTGGCATCGACCGACACCACCGTGTAGCTGTCGATCACGGCATACGTCGTGCCGTACTTGGAGATCGTCACGTACAGGCCCGCGTCAGCGCCAAAGATATCGTTGAGCTTCTTGGCATCGACAGCGTGGATATCGGCGGCATTCGTCAAGCCGTTTTGCTTGAAGGTTTCACCGACCACGGCCACCGGCAGCACATAGTAGCCCGCTTCGGCCAGCGGATAGGTCACTTGCGCGTAGACGCTGTTGCCGGCATTGACTTCCGGCGAGTTGTTCAATGGTGGCAAGACCACGATCGAACGCGGCTTGGCCGCCTTGAAGGCCGTGTAGTCATAAGCGGCCTGTTTGGTAGCGCAACCGACCATGACGATGGCGGGACCCAGGCACAGGGCGATTTTCAATATGCGCGAGATCATAATTTTTCGCCTTTTTTCAATTTACCCAACAGAAAGTCCATATACGGCGTCGACTCCGGGAAGAGTTTTTTCTCATCTTCGAATTGCGCGACGACCTGCTCGGGCTTGCCCGCGATCGAGTACAGCATGCCCAGGTGGGCATGGAAACCCGGCGGCGCACGGTTGCCCTTCGCGGCGATCACTTGCAGGTCTTTTTCCATGGCAGCCATCTGCTGCTCCGGACTTTCGCCCTTCAGGTATTCGTACACTTGCGGCTGATAGCCTTCCCATTGGTACAGGGTCTTCGATTGCGTGGCGCAACCGGTCAGTGCGGCACAGGCGAGCAGTGCCAGCAGGGCAGCGCCCTTGTTCATCATTGTCTGTTTCATCGGATACCTTATTGTTTGCGCATTGCGCCCGCTTCGACGCCAGCGACCAGGCGCTCTACCGCTTCGCGCATGGCCAGGTCGAGGACTTTGCCGTTGAGGGTAGCGTCATAGCTGGCGGTGCCGCCAAAACCCAGCACTTCGCGGTTCGACAGGCTGTATTCACCGGCGCCGGCCGCCGAATACACGACTTCCGAGGTGGCGATATTGACGACGTTCAGCGTCACTTTGGCATACGCCACTTGCGTCTTGCCACGGCCCATGATGCCAAACAATTGCTTGTCGCCTACTTCCTTGCGGCCAAACTCGGTCACGTCGCCGGTCACGACGAAGTCAGCGCCCTTGATGTTCTGGCCCTGCTTCTTGAATTCGGCTTCTTGCTTGAGCTCGGCCATGTTATCGCGGTCGAGCACATTGAAACGATTCGACGTTTGCAGGTGCGCAATCAGGATCGTTTTTGACTGGCTGCCCAGGCGATCGACGCCATCGGAAAAGATGCCGCGCATAAAGTTCGAGCGGTTGTCGAATTTACCGACCGCGATCAGGGTTCGTGGCCCTACGTAAGGGCGATCTGCGCTGGCGACCGTAGGGACAGCCAAGGCTTGTGACGATTCGGAAGCGCAGCCAGCCAATGCCGAGCCGATCAGCGCTGCCATCAACAACGCGCCAGGTTTATTCTTGTTCATAGTGCCTTTATGGTGTGGAGGAACAGGAGCAACCTGCAAGTGAATTTCGGCAAGTTAATTTCCTATTTGCAATTATATGGGACTGCATGCATGACAATACTCTCCAAAAGTAACGATAGCGACGATTGCATTGTTGTCAGCCATGTTGCAGCGCGGCAACGGCTTGACTTAGCGCCGCCGATTCATTAACTTAGCAGCCAATAGGTAGAAAATCACTACTGAATGAGTAGTCAATGCGTGGCAAAAAAGCATCAGCGTGCCATCAGCGCCGTAGTCACTGCCGCCACAGACCTTGCCCGCCGACCGGCCTACCCGGACGCCAACGCCACTGCACGCTTTCCTCTGGATGAGTCTCAGGCCATGCCGACACACGATCATTGCCCCTCCCATCCGCTGGCCACGGCGCTGGCGCTCTCGCTGGGCGCCGCCGTCGCCCTGGGCATGTCGCGCTTTTCCTATGGCTTGCTGCTGCCGTCCATGCGCGCCGACCTGGACTGGTCTTACCTGCTGGCCGGAGCCATGAACACCTTCAATGCACTCGGCTATTTTATCGGCGCCCTGGCGACGCCAGCGCTGATGCGCCGCCTGGGCGTGTGGCGCTTGCTGCTCACCGCTTGCGTGCTGGCCAGCATCTTCATGCTGATGTCGGGTCTGGTCAGCGATACGCCTACCCTGTTCCTGCAGCGCGTGTGCGCGGGCGTCGCCAGCGCCTTCATTTTTATCGCCGGTGGTGTGCTGGCGGCGCGCCTCGGTTCCATGCACAGCCAGCGGGCCGGCTTCTACATCGGCCTGTATTACGGCGGTACGGGTTTCGGCATCGCGCTGTCGGCCCTGTTGGTGCCGGCCGCGTTGACGTCGGCCCATGAGCACGGCGCCGCGCATGCCTGGCAATGGCCATGGCTGGCGTTGGGCATCGCCTGCCTGCTCGCCACCGCCATCATGGCCTTGCCGGCGAAAGCCATCGGCGAGTCGCCGCGCGCCCTCGACACGCCACGCCGCTTCGCCTGGCGCGATTTCGCCCCCAGCCTGGCCGGCTATTTCATGTTTGGCGTCGGCTACATCGGCTACATGACCTTCGTCATCGCCCTGCTCAATGAGCAAAGCATGCCGCCCACCTTGATCACCGTGTTCTACACCTTGCTGGGTTTGGCGGTAGTGGCATCGTCGCGTATTTGGGCGCGCATGCTCGACCGCTACAAGGGCGGCGAGTCGCTGGCAATATTGAATGGCGTGCTGGGCCTGGCCACCATCGTGCCCGCGTTGACCAGCTTTGTGCCCCTCGTATTCCTGTCCGGCTTGCTCTTTGGCGCCGTATTCCTGTCGGTGGTGGCCTCGACGACGGCCCTGGTGCGGCATAACCTGCCGCAGCAATCCTGGACGGCCGGCATCAGCGCCTACACGACGGTATTCGCGCTGGGCCAGATCATCGGCCCCATCGCGGTCGGCTGGGTCGCCGATGGCCCGGCCGGACTGGAGCGGGGCTTGATCGCCTCGTCCATCGCCCTCTTCATCGGCGCAGCGCTGGCCGCCCGGCAAAAAGCGCTGGCGCCGGCCATTTAGCACACTGCAAGATGGCCTGCCTTCGCAGCAAGAACACAATGCACACCGATGCAAAAAAAATCCCGGCAACGATACATGCCGACACGCGGCAATTCATGCAGGGCCTGTCCGCCCGGGTGCGCGCAGGCGATGCGCAGCCACTGGGCGCCGTGCCCGCGCAAGGCGTGGCGCTCAACTTGCGTGACTGTCCAGGACGAAGTCGACGGCTGCTTGTGCATGTAGCCGGGTGCTGTCGAGCAGGGGCAGGTCGCTGTGCTCCTGCTGCAGCAGCAGGCTGATTTCTGTGCAGCCGAGGACGACGGCTTGTGCACCGCGCGCGGCCAGCGCATCAATTGCGCGCAGGAACACGGCACGTGAGCAAGCTCGCACAATACCGGCGCACAGTTCGGCATAAATGATGTCGTGCAAGGCAGTTTGCTGAGCGTCGGGAGGCAGCAGGACTTCCAGGCCATGCAGCGCCAAGCGGTCGCGCAGAAAGCGTTGCTGCATGGTAAACGAGGTGCCGAGCAAGCCCACCGTATGCAGTCCCAGTGCCTGTGCCGCAGTGCCCACGGGATCGGCGATGTGCAGGAAAGGCAATGGCGTGGCCGATGCAATGTCGTCGGCGAGCACATGCATTGTGTTGGTGCACAGCACGATGCCGTCGGCGCCTCCTGCCTGCAGACGTACGGCCGCATCGCGCAGGATGGCGCCGGCATCTTGCCAGCGACCTGCATGTTGCGCTTGCGCGACGGGGCCGAAATCGACGCTGTAGAGCAGCACGGGCGCAGAGCGTAGCGGCCCACAACGGACGCGTACGCCCTGATTGATGATGCGATAATATTGTGCACTCGATTCCCAGCTCATACCGCCGATCAAGCCTATTGTTCGCATATACTTTCCTGTCTTAAGTGGTAGATGTACTGCTGTGAGCTCGGCTAGTATCTCCATGACCAACATTTTGATCTATCAGGAAATTTCACATGGCACGGCCACTTATCGAGGACATTAAAGGCGGCGCAATGCCTGTGGTAACGCGCGCTGCAGGCGGACTGTGCCTGCAGCTTTTGCCGGGCGTGCCTTACAGCGCGCGCGACCCCTTGCAGTCACAGAGCATGGGCGTGTCGCTGCAACGTCAGCGGGGCGTGCATGCGATAGGCTCCGACCGGCGCGTCGATTTCGATACATGGCCCGGCGTCCTCGCTTGCACGCCTGCCGGAATTGATATTTTTTCCGAATCTGAGCACGGTGGCGAATATCTGGTACTGCGCTGGCGTGACGCCGCGTTGAGCGACGTGCCGCAGGACGCTAGGCAGCAGAGGCGCGTAGAAATGGCCGGGCACCGGCAGGCTCTCGCTCTGGCGCTACGCCTGCGGCGGCTAATGCTGGCGACCCAGGCCGATCCACTGGCTTTGGAACACGCAGCCTTGGCATTGCTGTCGCTGCGGCAGGTATATCAAGAGGCACCCCGACGCGTGGCGCGGGCTAACATGGCGCGGGTGCTGGAGCGCATCGCTTGCCAATTTGACCAAGGACTGACCCTGCAACGGCTGGCTGCAGACGAAGGCTTGCCACTCCTGCGCTTCCTGCGCGACTTTACTCGGGCGACAGGCATGACACCGCATGCCTACATCGTAGAAACGCGCGTGCAGGCGGCGCGGAACATGCTACTGGAGGTGGACAGGCCTCTGGCAGACATCGCTTATGCCAGCGGTTTCGCTCATCAATCGCACATGGGCAGTGCCATGCGCGCCGCCCTGGGCTTGACGCCAGGCCAGTATCGCCAGTTGCTGGTGACTTAAATCGTGGGTGGCAGACAAAGCGAAAAGGCCGGTCGACCGAATGAGAACACCTGCTAGACCGGCCAGATGCATAAGCAACAAACGGTCGGCATCGATGTCGGACAGTATCGACAGGCAAGCATGGCGGCAGCGCTGACAACACAAAAGCCTGCCGCCATGCCAATTCATGAAACATTCAGGCTAGAGCCATGCGTAGGCCCGACCCAAGCTTGGCCCCATGACTGATAGCGGGCGCGTTGCGGTGCGCGACACCGTGCGCTGACACCCGAGCATTACCGGGAAAGCATGTTTTGGTGGACGTGCGCTATTGGCGCCGACTAGAGCATTTGAAACGGGTAATGTCAGCACTTCTGAGTGCGGCATGCTTGCTGCTTCTGCCATGCGTGCGCTGGCGCCACATACGAAAGCTTGATGCTTTCATTTCCGTGCGCATCAGTTCGATCACCGCTTGCTGGTTCAAGCCAAATTGCATCTCGATGGCATCGAAGGTAGTGCGGTCCTCCCACGCCATTTCAACAATACGATCAATTTCTTGGTCGCTTAAAACACGCTTTTGCATAATTCTCCTTTTTCGTCCAAGCACCATAGATAGGACCTTTTGATGACACAAGCGCGTCATCGCTTTGACCGGCGTCCATAGGCTAACTGCAATGGCGCTGGCACCAGCATCATCAAAGTGGCCCCCAGTGTCAAGGCAGGAATGAATTTAGTTTAGGCTGTGCTTGAATCATCGCGCCGCCGCCGATACCCGTACGGTACACATTGCTTGGCGTGTCGTTGCCCAGCGCCTGGTGGAACCGTTCCTCGTTATAAAGCATCATGTACGCCGCCAAGCCCATAAAGTTTCTTAAGTAATGCACCGATCGCTTGAAATGGCACATCGCTACCTTGGTCGAACGGCGATCCCGCTATCTGATACTGGTAAAGCTCGAGGGGAAGGACACCGTACAGGCCAATTACACAGGCACAAAAAAAGCCGATCACGTCATGTGTCGGCTTTAATGTAAGTACTTGATTTTGTTACGAATTCTTGGTGGGAAGTGCAAGTTTCGAATTAGGGAGGCACTGATTTATTCATCTGGTACCGTTCCCTACGGCTGTCCGACCTGAGACAATATCGGTATCGCCACCGTCCGCCATCGACCATGCAAAAGAGCTTCTCCGACCTCGAATACGCCGCCAAGAAGAAACTAACGCGGCGCGACCGCTTCCTGGCCGAAATCGACAGCGTGACGCCGTGGGGCAAGCTGCACAAGCTGATCGAGCCGTTCTATCCGAAGGTCGAGGGCGCCGGTCGCCCGCCGATCGGATTAGCGCGCATGCTGCGCATGTATGTGGCCCAGCAATGCTTTGGATTGTCTGACGAAGGCATCGAAGACGCGATCTACGACAGCCAATCGATTCGCGCCTTTGTCGGCATCGATCTGGGCCGCGAGTCGGCGCCAGACGCGACGACCTTGCTGAAGTTCCGCCACCTTCTGGAAGCCAACGCGCTGACGCGCCAGATTTTCGACACGATCAACGGGCACTTGGCCGAGAAGGGTCTGATGATGCGCGAAGGCACCATCGTCGACGCCACGCTGATCGCCGCGCCGCCGTCCACCAAAAACAAGGACGGCAAGCGTGATCCGGAGATGCACCAGTCGAAAAAGGGCAATGACTGGCACTTTGGCATGAAGGCCCACGTCGGCGTGGACGCCGCGTCTGGCCTGGTGCATACCGTCATCGGCACGGCCGGCAATGTTGCCGACGTGACGCAGGCGCACGCGCTGCTGCATGGTGACGAGAGCTCCGCGCTCGGCGACGCCGGCTACCAGGGCGTGGAAAAGCGGCCCGAAAACATCGGCAAGTCGGTGACATGGCACGTGGCCATGAAGCGCTCCAAACGCAAGGTGCTGCCCAACAATAAACTTGGGCGCCTGACGGAAAAGTTGGAGCATCTGAAAGCCAGCGTGCGGGCGAAAGTCGAGCATCCGTTTCATGTCATCAAGAACCTGTTCCGTCATCGTAAGACGCGCTATCGCGGCTTGGCCAAGAACACTGCACAGCTTTTTACCTTGTTTGCCTTTGCCAACTTGGTACTTGCCGGAAGACGTTTTACGATCACCGAATCCCGTAGTCCGTCTTGATTGCAGGAAGACGCGCAGCATCACGTTAAATTGAACGATAAACGGGCTTGAACGGCTCGCCGGTCGGGCATTTGGCGCGCTAGCCTCGTCAGAAAACCGAATTGATCAGCACTTCCCTAGGCGGCCATTCACATCGACGCGCAACGCGCCCTGCCGCGTGTACTGCGGGCCAGAACGGCTTTCCACTTCAAAAAAGGCAGCGCCTTCTATCGCCACATCCTGCGTATTGGCGGTGTAGCGCAAGGAACCGGCGGAAGGGTCGATAGTCAGGGAAGGCGGAAGAATAGATGGACCGGCAGCGCCTTGCTCCAAGGCACCCTGCATGTGCGCAGCAAACGAGGGGCCGACCACTACCTGCTTTTTATATGCAGGCGTGAGTACATTCGCCACGTTCTGGCTGATCGTTTCCAGCCGCTGCAAGTCGTGTTGCATGCCGTTGCCGGCGATAGCCATCAAGTCCATACGTGCGCAATCACAACCCACGCACAGATGCACGAAGGAAAATTAAGTAGATTTAAAGAATATCATACCTGGCAACAAAAATGTTGCCGCTTACAATTCTTAAAACGTTAACATGCTTGGCTTCACCAGCTAAAAGATTTTCAAAATAACAAAAATAGCTCGTTAATACTCACGCAATAGACGATCACCTACTCACTCGGCCCTGCGGTTGGCATAGCAATCGCAAACATCAGGTGGCGTACCCCCACACTTTCCCATCTTGGCTGGCACCTTTTTAAAATTTTACAGATAAACTCATCAAAACGAGGGGCGAGGTTGCGTATGGCGTAGAACGAATCTGGGCAGCCGAAACCACCTTGCGTCCAACACTTGATGCTCCCGCCAACCCTCATGGGAGCCGCTAAAAGCGTATCGAGCCATCGTTTTTCGCTCGATCTGAAATCCCTGAAATTTGGCGCAACCATCTGCTACATGTTAGATTGCACTGAACTCTGACCCGGAATTTGCATCGAATTCAGACCCTTTCATGTGTCGAGCGCTCAGGTCGATCTGTAGTGGTCAACCCATCCCGGACACTACGTTAAGTTTTTCTTCGGTGACGGCCGGTGCCAATCCGTGATTAAACTGATGTGGCCGTATCCAGTTATACCGGTGCATCAGGTAATGGCTGATGTCCCGTTGTGCTTCCTGTGCCGTCATGTAACCAATTGACGGCAGCCATTCAGTTTTGAAGCTGCGGAACAGCCGTTCCATCGGGGGGGTTATCCCAACAATTTCCCCTACGGCTCATACTCTGTCGTATCCGATAGCGCCACAAGCGCTGACGGAATTTTCGACTGGCGTACTGGCTACCTTGATCCGAATGAAACAGCAGCCCCTGCGGTCGACCTCGCTGTTCGTACGCCATTTCCAGCGCTTGCACAACAAGGTCCGCGTCGGGTCGTAGCGAGAATGCCCAGTCCACCGCTCGGCGAGCGAACAAATCCAACACCACTGCAAGTAATACCATCGGCCTTGCGCCCAGACATAGGTGATGTCCCCGCACCAGACCTGATTTGGCGCCTCGACTGTGAATTCACGATTGAGGTGGTTCGGAATATCGACCCGCTCCACCGTAGCCTGCTTATAGGCATGGCTGCCAGGCTGTTTGCAGACCAGCCCTAGCTCTTCCATCAAACGACTGACTTTGAAGCGGCCAATTGCCGTGCCTTCCTCGCGCATCATGCCCATGATGCTGCGGCTTCCCGCCGAACTGCGACTCTCGACGAACAGCTCGTGCACGCGGCTACGCAATGCCATGCGCTCAACATCAATGTGCCGGGCGCGCTCCCGATGCGCATACAGGCATGACCGCGCTACGTCGAACACCGCGCAGATCAACTCGATTGATTCGTTACCACAAATCTGATCGATTATCTCGTACGTTCTACTCCTTCCGACATCAAGAGCGCGGTAGCCTTTTTAAAAATGGACTTCTCCCGCTCGAGACGCTCAATGCGTGCTTCGAGTGCCTGTATTCGCTGCTGATCAGGCGTCATTGCCTTACTCTGTGGCGTGATGCCTTGCCGCTCCAACTGAAGCTGCTGCACCCAGCGGCGCAGCACTGATTCGCCGATGCCCACCGACCGGCTTGCCTCCGTATGGCTATATCCTTGATCTAGTACCAGGCATGCCGCCTGCTGTTTAAACTCAGGGGAAAACGTACGTCTTTGCTTGCTCATCAAACACCTCTCCATGGCGAGCATTCTCGCCTAAATCAGTGTCCGGGTACATTAAACCACTACAGAACTGCGCCAGCAGCATGGCTGACGCTGCTCACACTCTCAATGCCCGAACTGACGCCGGCGCTGGACTCTGGCGCGCTGCTAATCTTTAGCCATGCGCACCACTTCCAAGACATTCCCATCCTTGTCTAAATACTCAATTAAGACGCTTGTAGCTTTGCCTTTTTCAACAAGTTGGCCAGTCTTGTCAACAGTCGATAATTGAATCTCCGCCACAGGTACTTGGATAGTTTTTTCTACGTTATCGCAAGTCACTAGGCGAGGTTTGTATTTCATGTCATTCGGTAATCCTGCAAATTGTTCAATTTTGCGGGTCTTGGCATACCTATCAAAGATCACAACTTCAAGCTGACTGGTATCGTATATTTCGTTGCACATCGCATCCATAATATTTCTCTTAAAAATTAAACCAGCTTCTCGTTGGAACCAGAGGCGTCGAGGTGGTTCTAGTTGAATAAAGGCTGTCTAAAACGCGATACCTTTCCGGGAAAAGTGCACGTGCTGACGGCTCATAAATTTGCCCCTTGCTTAAGCGATACATCACAATCGATTCGGCAAAGTCCTCTACGGCTGCACTACGGGCGTAGGTTGATGGATATCTTGCATCACTTAAGCTTGCTGTGGCCCATGTCTGTTTTACAGCACTATCAAGCCAAAGTTTTTGGCTCCACAGGTGCGCTGTTTCATGGATTAACGTAGCATCAACCACGCTCTGATCACCATTCGAACGAGTCGGATAGAAGTTAACTACGCCAGCTCCGGCGGTTGCCTGACTTCTAAAACCTGGAATGCCGTACTCCGTTTCCCAGCGAGCATCCAGAGGATTCCTATTAGGGTTAAGTACCACGGATCTGGTTTCTGCAAGCTGTTGGTCATCGACAATCCCAAGGGCTCTTGCTACGCTATCGACACTTGGCAGTAAGATATCAGAATCTTGGGCCGTAGAAACTCTAGGGTAAATCACACGAACAGTCCTCGTGCCAATTTGTACTTCCTGTGAACGCGCGTCAATATCCGCATCCGAACCCACGAAGCGATAAGACAAATCTTCGACGGCACCCAGCGTAACCGGGCGACGAATTCTATTGAAGTCATCTGGCTGACCCAGCACTCGGGTCTCAGTGCCGCTCTCATAGGTCTGGGTTTTGCGGATGTCGCCGATAGATACCAGCTTGTTTAGGTCTGGCTGATCCAATGCCAAAGGACTAAGTTCGAAAGGTTTTAACTCAGACGATTGCGAGCGGAGAAGCCGACCTTTTGCCGCTGGAGCAGGAAACTGATCGTCAGCTATGTTCGCAAGATAAGGACTTTGCTCAGCGTTAATTTCCGGAAGTCCCGCCAGCAACCCTGGAATATCGACCTGAGGACCGGAAGAATCGACCGGCCCGATGCTGGTGAAATCGCTGATCGGACGAGCTGACAGGGTACGGCCGCCGCTGTTGATGCTGTCGGCCAGGCTGCTACCGAGCGCATTACCGAACGCATCTGTAGCGATCTGTTGAAGTGTAAAGTTTTGCAGAGCGGGCACAGCACCTAAACAGGTCTATTTTTTTGGGTCCTTCGCAGGCTTGCTTTTAATGAAGTACCTGAACTTGGTCAGCCCAATCAATTTGTCATCAATGAATAGACGAACGTAATATTCTTCTTCATTCTTCAAAGACATCTTTTGGCCCGGAACAATGGCATCTACGGCCGGATTTAAGCCGAGGCTTGTCTCCATATAACCAGATTTACCATCCAAATACTTGGTTTCCGTAAGATCATGGATTTCTCGAGTGGTCGTATTGCCAATCACAAGTTGCCCTGATGAGTCAATAAATTCCAATCTCAGTTCGAACTTGTTTTTACCAGGATTGATCACGCGTATGGCTGCGAAATAGAACGCTATCTTGTCATTGCTTGATACAGTTCTGGTGACGGTTCCGGGAAAACCTTTTCCGTACAGCATAGTGGGGTCTGTGCTGAGCGCCATAGTCTCGATCACCGGGATAGGTGAAGTCTTCTCCTGATCATCACTCGCCGCAGCGGTGTTGGTTTGCAGGGCGAAGAATATGAACAGATAGCATGCCGCCCATTGGGAAAATTTCAGAAATTTCATTATGGTTTAAATCCATTAACGAGGTTGACCCAAGCGTCGTAAGGTCTGCTATTTTGCGGCGCAAAGTAGGTAAATGGGGTGTATTTTAACCGAGCATACTCTGAGCTCGTTCGTGCCGTGTATTGGAAACCTTGGTGTAGTTGAGCAGCGTCATCTGGATGAGCCAACTGCCAAGCTTCCAGCCCATTCCGCCCGACAACTGCGGTTTGTTCTTTATCTCGTGGATCGAAGTTAATCTTCATGTTGAGTTTTCGCGGATCGGCGTCGGCTTCATCGAAATATCTGCGGTAGGTCTTAGCTGCTTTATCAATCGACTCTTCAATCGACAGGGCAGCCGGATTCCCTCCACCGCCCGCGTCAATTCCAAACAACTTAGATAGCTTGCCGTTCAAACCCCAGCTCTGTTCTTGTGCCATCGAAGCCAGCAGCACTTTCGGATTCAATTCGTATTTTTGCGCTGCATCGTACAACAAATCAGATGCACCTGCCTTCACCAACAAGGGATTATGCGACTCAATGATTTCTGTGACCCTGCTTCGGCTCAAGGACTTCGAGTTCGTAAAGTCCGCGTCGCTGATCGGCGCGGAAAGCGGATAAAGGCTTTTGCTTACCGGTTCCGGCGCGGCTTTTTTCTTGGTTTGTCCAACCCCTCCAGATATTCTTATCATGGACAAGCGAATTTGATCCTTCGCCTGATTTTCATACTCTGCACGCTCTTGAGAAGTAGGCCGCTTTCCGGTAATGACAACTCGCTGCATGGTCGGGTCGGCATCTTGTTGCGTGCTGTCGAACGCAATATCAGAACGATTGTCGTAAGCGTAGTCGTCTTTGAACAGCCTTTGGTTAGGATCGAAGTCCTGCATCATTTCGCCATCGCCGCTCCACGAGCGCAAGGAACCATTGGTTGGATTATTCGCGGCGAAACGTTGGCTTGATTTCATGTCTTCGCCGGCTTGACGCAGCAATGCGTCGTCCCGGCTCGACTGACTATATTGTTCAGCCAGGCTGCTGCCCAGCGCATTGCCGAACGCGTCTGTAGCGATCTGTTGAAGTGTAAAGTTTTGCAGAGCGGGCACAGCACCTAAACAGGTCTATTTTTTTGGGTCCTTCGCAGGCTTGCTTTTAATGAAGTACCTGAACTTGGTCAGCCCAATCAATTTGTCATCAATGAATAGACGAACGTAATATTCTTCTTCATTCTTCAAAGACATCTTTTGGCCCGGAACAATGGCATCTACGGCCGGATTTAAGCCGAGGCTTGTCTCCATATAACCAGATTTACCATCCAAATACTTGGTTTCCGTAAGATCATGGATTTCTCGAGTGGTCGTATTGCCAATCACAAGTTGCCCTGATGAGTCAATAAATTCCAATCTCAGTTCGAACTTGTTTTTACCAGGATTGATCACGCGTATGGCTGCGAAATAGAACGCTATCTTGTCATTGCTTGATACAGTTCTGGTGACGGTTCCGGGAAAACCTTTTCCGTACAGCATAGTGGGGTCTGTGCTGAGCGCCATAGTCTCGATCACCGGGATAGGTGAAGTCTTCTCCTGATCATCACTCGCCGCAGCGGTGTTGGTTTGCAGGGCGAAGAATATGAACAGATAGCATGCCGCCCATTGGGAAAATTTCAGAAATTTCATTATGGTTTAAATCCATTAACGAGGTTGACCCAAGCGTCGTAAGGTCTGCTATTTTGCGGCGCAAAGTAGGTAAATGGGGTGTATTTTAACCGAGCATACTCTGAGCTCGTTCGTGCCGTGTATTGGAAACCTTGGTGTAGTTGAGCAGCGTCATGGTAATCCCCCCATTTTTAGAGCGCGCTAAAAGTAGAGGTTAAGTGTTTAGTTTCGTGCGATCATATTCCTCGTCGCAGCATGGCCCTGTTCCGAGCCAAAGCTGTGCTTGACGAGTTGATCGGCAGTTTGCCACCGAGATCGTCCCACCGGTTACAGCACATCGCATAAACTTCAGTCCATGAGCTCACGCATTCATCCCCAAGCCCGCACCACCCCGAAGATCCGGCAGGAAATCAAGGAC
>NZ_JBNYXR010000007.1:0-254904 GCF_051380805.1 Janthinobacterium paucivorans | reverse complement strand
AGCTGATCATCGGCGCCATGATGCGCAAGCTGGTGCACGTGGCATTCGGCGTGCTCAGGTCAGGAAAAATATTTGATCCGACCTTGCACGCCGCTTGACGGGGATAACAGTATCTACGTACGACCTGCCGCGTCAACCATGGGTAGGTCGGATTAGCGCGCAGCGCGTAATCCGACAACACCACAATCACTCCTGCTTCAAATCCTCAGGCTTGATGGCCCACAGGCCTGGCAGATTGCGCCAGTAGCCGTACGCATCCATGCCGAAGCCGACGACGAAGCGGTTCGGGATCACCAGGCCGACGATGTCCGCCTGCACGGGCTTTGTCTTGCCGATGGCCTTGTCGGCAAATACGGCCAGGATCACTTCCGAAGCGCCCATGTCGAGCAAGCGTTGTTTGACGTGCGCCAGGGTTTCGCCTTCGTCGAGAATATCGTCGAGCACGATGACGGTGCGGCCCGCCACGTTGGAACGAGGGATGACTTTCCACACCACTTCGCCGCCCTTGTCGTCGTCGCCGTAGCGGCTCACATGGATGTAGTCGAATTCGAGCGGAAAGCTCAGTTGCGGCAGCAGATTGCCCGTAAAGACGACGGCGCCGCCCATCACGCCCAGCACCAGCGGGAACTCTTTCGAGTCCTTGGCGTTGAAGCGCGTGTTCAGTACATCGGCCATGCGTGTGATCGACGCCTGCACGGTATCTTGGTCGAATAGCAGTTCCGCGTTCTTGATCAGGTCACGGGCACGGTTATGGTGAAATTCTTGCATGGACTCTTGCATGGCGATGAATAGGCTGATGGTCAATGCCAGTATTATCCCGCAAATCGGTCTTATTTGTAATCGCGCATGTCGTCAATCACCTTGCCATCTTGCGCCAGGCTGCCGACGGCCACCAGCACCACATCGCTACGCAATTTGGTCAGTTCGCGGATCGAGCCAATGATGGCCTCGATATTGCTGGCATCCTTCGGATCATCGACTTCGCAATGCAAGGCCATCTCGTCGTTGGCCATGCGTCCCGATACCACCAACCGCGCTTTCTTGATCTGCGGGTGGCGGCGCGTGATTTCATGCACTTGCGATGGATGCACGAACATGGCACGCACCTTTGTGGTCTGGTCTGCGCGTCCCATCCAGCCGCGGATGCGCGTATTCGTGCGCCCGCACGGCGAATTCGGCGCGTCCATCAGCACGGCCGATAAATCGCCCGTGGCGAAGCGGATCAGCGGGTAGTCTGCATTGAAGACAGTGACCACGACTTCACCCACTTCGCCTGCTGCGACGGGAATGCCGCTGCCCGGGTGGACGATTTCGAGCAGCACGTTTTCGTCGATGACCATGCCCGGATTGAGCTTGCCATTGCTGGCCGTTTCATAGGCGATGCTGCCAATATCGGCGGAGGCGTAGGTCTGGAACACATGCGGCACGCCGTTTTCGGCAAACCACCTGCGCAAGGATTCAGGCAAGGCTTCCGCGCCCATTAAGGCCCGGGTGACGCTGCTGATGTCGGCGCCCATCTCGCGCGCTTTTTCGATGATCAATTTTAGGAATGACGGCGTCCCGATATACGTATCGGGCTTCAGATCGACCATCGCCTGTACCTGCATTTCCGTCTGGCCGATGCCGGCCGGGATGACGCTGCAGCCGATGCGAGCGGCGCCCCCTTCGACCATGAAAGCGGCCGGTGTGAAGTGATACGAAAAGCAGTTTTGCAGCAAGCCGCCGGCACGTACGCCGGCGGCATACATGGGGCGCGCAAAGCGCCACCAGTCGGGGCCGCGGCCTTCTGGGTCGAAGATCGGGCCGGGCGAGACGAAGACGCGCGACAGGGCGTTTTTTGGCGTCGTATTCAAGCCGCCGAACGGCAGTTGTGCATGCTGCAATTGCTTGAGGTCGGACTTGCGCGTCACCGGCAGTTGCGCCAGCGCGGCGCGGCTGTTGATATCGCTTGCGTTGACGCCATCGAGAATGCGGGCCCAGCCCGGCGCCGCCTGCGCGTGCGCGATCAACTGCGGCAGGCCGGCCATCAATTCGCGTTCGCGTTCTTCGGGGGCGCGTGCTTCCAGACTGTCGAGCGTATCGGTCATGTTGCTGGTTCTCCAATGTCACGTTGCAGTTTTTTCGTCAGCCTGGCAAAAATCAGGCTGTATGAGCGGTGCAGCAGGGTCGCCATTTCCTTGTCGTCGAGCGCGTCGGGGCTGGCGATATGCACCCATTTGGCCCGCGCCAGGTAGGGCGCCGGGACGATGCCGGGACGGTCAGTCAATTCCAGGAAGCGTTCCGCATCGACTTTGAAGCTCATGCCGCGCGTGTTGTGCGCTTCGGCGCTGCACAGCGCGAACAGGCGGCCACCGACGGAAAACGCCAGTACGTTCGTCCACTTGATGTCTTCTGTCGCACCGGGAAAGGCACGGCACACCTGCTTCGCTCGCTCCATGTCCATCACGTCTGCTCCTGTGTCAGGCCAGCCAGCGTTTGCGGCGGCGGTAGAACTTCATGTCGCGGAAGCTCTTGCGCCCTGCGCTGGAGACGCCCAGATAAAACTCTTTGACGTCTTCATTGCTGGCCAGTTCCTGGGCTTGCCCTTCCATCACGACGCGGCCGTTTTCCAGGATGTAGCCGAAGTCGGCGTAGCGCAGTGCCACGTTGGTATTTTGCTCGGCCAGCAGGAAAGATACGTTTTCCTTGTGGTTCAGGTCTTTGACGATGCCGAAGATCTCTTCGACGATCTGCGGCGCGATCCCCATCGACGGTTCGTCCAATAAAATCATCGACGGCTTGGCCATCAGCGCGCGGCCGATGGCGCACATCTGCTGTTCGCCGCCGGAGGTATAGCCGGCCTGGCTGCTGCGTCGCGTTTTCAGGCGCGGAAAATAGTGATACACCTTCTCCAGCGCGTCCTTCAGTTCGCTGCGCGACAGGCTGCGCGTGTAGGCTCCGGTCAAGAGATTTTCCTCGATGGTGAGGTGGCCAAAACAGTGGCGCCCTTCCATCACTTGTGACAGGCCCCGCTTGACCAGTTCATTTGGCGTCAATTGATCCACGCGTTCGCCCTTGAACTGGACTTCACCTTTGGTAACGTCACCGCGTTCGCCGCGCAGCAGGGTCGAAATGGTTTTCAAGGTGGTCGACTTGCCGGCGCCGTTGGCGCCCAAGAGCGCCACGATCTTTCCCTGCGGGACTTGCAGCGACACACCCTTCAGGACCAGGATCACATGGTCGTAAATGACTTCGATATTGTTGACCGATAGGTAGGGCGGCGGCGCCTCGGTCTTGATCGTGGATTGCGTGGCAGTGTGGCTCATGGCTGCTTCTTTAAAATGTTAAACACGGGACCGGCGCGCTGGCACCGGTCCGGTTCTAGTTGCTTACTTCATGCACGCCGGCGTGATCTTCTTCTCCTCGGCGTACTTGCCTGAGGATTCCTCGACCAGCTTGCGTACCAGGGCCCTGTCGCCGACGATCCACGTCGGCGTGATGGCGGTCCATTTCTTGCCATCCCACTGCTGGACTTTCACGGCGCCCGAGCCTTCATGGTCATCGCAACTGGTCTTCACGCTGGGGAACATACCCAGCGCGCCGATGGCCTTCTGGCGCGCATCGTCGACGTTCAGGTTTTCCAGGCCCCAGCGCATCTGCTCGCCCGTGACCGGCTTGCCCTTGCCGAATTTTTCCTGCGCCACGCGGATCGCTTCCACCCACAGGATGCCGGCCGTCACGCCGCGCATGTGGTAGACGGAGCCGATGCGCGACTGGTCGGACAGGTTGCCCTTGCCGGTGCTGTAGAGTTTTTTACGGATGTCGTCGAGTACGGGGTAGTTGCCCGGTGTATTGAAAGTCATCGCCGTGTAGCCCTTGGCTGCATCGCCCGATGGAATCGTGTCTTCCTCGGAGCCAGCCCACCAGACGCCCAGCATTTTGTCGCGCGGGAAGCCATTGCGCTGCGCCGTTTTAATGGCAACGGAGTTCATCACGCCCCAGCCCCACAGGATCACATGGTCCGGCTTGGCCTGGCGGATTTGCAGCCATTGCGATTGCTGCTCGCTGCCGGGCGGTGCGACGGGAATTTTCACCAGTTCAAAGCCGTACTGTTTCGACAGGGCTTCGAGCACCGGCAGCGGCTCCTTGCCGAAGGCCGAGTCGTGGTACAGGTGGACGATCTTCTTGCCTTTCAGCTTGTCCATGCCGCCATCCTTGTCGCCCAGGTACTTGATCATGGCGGCAGCCTGGCTCCAGTAGCTGGAGATCAGCGGATAGACATACGGGAAGACCTTGCCGTTGGCGGCGTCCGAGCGGCCGTAGCCGATCATCGTCATCGGGATCTTGTCTTGTGCCACACGGTCCAGAATGCCGTAGGCGACGCCGGTGGACAGGGTTTCGACCAGGGTGGCGCCGCCCTGCTTGGTTTTCAGACGTTCATAGCATTCGACGCCGCGCGATGGGTTGTATTCGGTTTCGCATTCTTCCCAGCTGATTTTCACGCCATTCACGCCGCCAGCCTGGTTGACCAGGTTGAAGTAATCGATGATGCCGCCGTAGAAACCGGAGCCGCCGGCCGCGTAAGGACCTACGCGGTAGGACGGCAGGGCGATGTACTGTTCCTTGTCCTGGCTTTTTTCTTGACCCTGCGCGCTGCCGGCCATGGTGAGTGCGGCACTGGCGATAGCGGCGGCCAGCATGAGCGATTTGATGTGTTTCATTGTGTGTCTCCTCTTGTTTATTTGATTTCAAGTCAAGCGACATCAGACTGCAAGGTACAAATTCCTAGTGCGGGAAAGGCCACAGGCGTAATTTCTCTTTCGCGATCTGCCACAGCCTTGCAAGGCCGTGCGGTTCGACGATCAGGAAGAAGATGATCAGGGCGCCGAACACCATCAGTTCCAGGTTCGAGGCCACGCTGGTCGGCAATGCCAGGCCATGCGCAATCGTGTTCAGGAACACGGGCAGCAGTACGATGAAGGCCGCACCCAAGAAGGAACCCAAAATCGAACCGACGCCGCCGATGATGATCATGAACAGGATACGGAAGGACAGGTCCAGGTTGTATGCTTCCGGTTCCACCGTGCCCAGGTAGGCATAGGCATACAGCGCACCTGCCACGCCGCAGTAGAACGAGCTGACGGCGAACGCCAGCAGCTTGGTGCGCATCAGGCGAAAACCGATCACCTCGGCCGCCATGTCCATGTCGCGCACGGCCATCCACGAGCGACCGACGTTCGAGCGGATCATGTTCTTGGCCATTAATGCCATGCCGGCCACGATGGCCAGTACCAGCAGGTATTTGCTTTGCGGCGTATCGAACTGGTAGCCCAGGATGCTCATTTTCTGCACCGTGATCACGCCCGAGGAGCTGTAGTTGGTCAGGTACGGGATTTTGGTCAGGCACCAGACGACAAAAAACTGCGTCGCCAGCGTGGAGGCGGCCAGATAAAAGCCGCGGATACGCAAGGAGGGCAGGCCGAAGGCGATGCCCACCATGGCCGCGCACAGGCCGCCCAGGATGAACGACACCAGCAGTGGTAGTCCTGGCAGGCGAGCCATGAAGTTATACGAGGCAAACGCGCCCACGGCCATGAAGGCGGCCGTACCCAGCGACAGCTGGCCCGCGTAGCCGGTCAGGATGTTCAGGCCCAGTGCCGCCAGCGCGAAGATCAGAAAGGGGATCAGGATCGCTGACAACATGTAGGGCGAGGCAAAATATGGCAGGAGGAAGACGGCGACGAGGAGCGTGGCTGTCAGCGCCAGGCGGTCTTGGCGGATCGGAAAAATCTGGCTGTCAGCCTGATAGCTGGTCTTGAATTGTCCTGCTTCACGGTAAATCATGGCGTGTCCTTTGCTGGCTGTTGAGCGTCAACCCAACGGCTTCAATACTGGGGTCGGACCCTGAGGGTCCGACCCCGGGGTTTGTTTTTGGGGTAAAAAAGTCATGCAATATCAAATACGCCGGATGATCTTTTCGCCGAACAGGCCTTCCGGGCGCACCAGCAGGAACAGCAGCGCCAGTACATACGGGAACCAGCCTTCGATGCCGCCGCCCACCATGGGGCCCAGGTAGACTTCGGCCAGCTTTTCCGAGGCGCCGATGATCAGGCCGCCGACGATGGCGCCGGGCACGGAAGTAAAGCCGCCCAGTATCAGCACTGGCAGCGCTTTCAAGGCGATGAAGGTGAGGGCGAACTGCACCCCGTTACGCGCCCCCCACAGCAAGCCGGCCACCATCGCCACCAAGCCCGCCACGCCCCACACCACGGCCCAGATGCGCTGCAGCGGGATGCCAACCGCCAGTGCCGCCTGATGGTCGTCTGCGACCGCGCGCAGGGCGCGGCCCACCTTGGTTTTCGAGAACAGCAGGGCCAGGCAGATCACCAGCAGCGCGCAGATACCGGCCGCCATCAGGTCGAACTGCGAGATGTTGATGTCAAAGCGGTCCATCAAGAACTGCATCGGCACGTCTTCGATGGGCAAGTCCAGCTTGTGTACTTGCGAGCCCCACATCAGCTGCGCCAGGCCTTCGATGAAAAAAGTCAGGCCGATGGTGGCCATGAAGAGCGTGATTTCCGGCTGGTTGACGAGGGGCCGCAAGACTACCCGTTCGATGGCGATACCCAAGACGATCATGGTGAGCATCGTCAGCGGGATGGCCAGCCACAGCGACAGGCCGAACTTGTCCATGATGCCGACGCAGGTGAGGGCGGCGAAAAACACCATCGCTCCCTGCGCAAAATTGAACACGCCCGAAGCCTTGTAGATCAGGACAAAACCGATCGCCACCAGCGCATACATGACGCCCGACAGCAGACCGCCGATCAGCACTTCAAAGAAAAAATTGATATTCATTGCTATCCCTTGTCTGGTGCTAGTGCGCGACACCCAAATACGCGTTGATGACATCCTGGTTGCTGCGCACCTCGTCGGGCGTGCCGTCGCCGATCTTTTTGCCGTAGTCGAGCACCACCACCCTGTCGGAGATATCCATCACCACGCCCATGTCGTGCTCGATCAGCACGATGGTCGTGCCCAGTTGGTCGTTGACGTCGAGGATGAAGCGGCACATGTCCTGTTTTTCTTCCACGTTCATGCCGGCCATCGGTTCATCGAGCAGCAAAATTTCCGGTTCGGCCACCAGCGCGCGACCCAGTTCGACGCGCTTTTGCAAGCCGTAGGGCAGACGCCCCACAGGCGTCTTGCGGATGGCCTGGATTTCCAGGAAGTCGATGATTTCTTCGGCCTTTTTGCGGTGCTCGATTTCCTCGCGCCGGGCCGGGCCCCAATACAGCGCCTGCAGGAGAAAATTCGACTTCATCTTCAGGTTACGCCCGGTCATGATGTTATCTAACACCGTCATGCCCTTGAACAGGGCGATGTTCTGGAAGGTGCGCGCGATGCCGGACTTGGCGGCCGCATAGCAATCCATGCCGCGCCGGTGTTCGCCCCGATAAATGATCTCGCCTTGCTGCGGGCGGTACACGCCATTGATCACGTTCAGCATCGAGCTTTTACCTGCGCCGTTCGGGCCGATGATGGCGCGGATTTCATGCTGCTTGACGTCAAACGAGATGTCGGTCAGCGCTTTCACGCCGCCGAACGACAGCGAGATGTTCTTCAGGTCGAGGATCACGGGACCGGTCTTGCGGGCCGTGCCAAAATGGGCGTCGGGTTCGTTCATTTGCATCGTGCTGTGCTCCATCATGCGGCCAGGCCTTGGGGCCGATACGTTTTGCTGTCCCAGATCTGCAGGTCGGCGCTGGTCGAGCCAAGGCGGCCATCCTCGAATTTCACCTGGGTCTCGATGTATTGCGTTGTCTTGCCCTCGTACAGCGCGGAAATGAGCACCGCGTACTTTTCGGCGATGAATTTGCGGCGCACCTTGCGCGTGCGCGTCAGCTCGTCGTCGTCGGGGTCGAGTTCCTTGTGCAGCACCAAAAAGCGGTGTACCTGAGTGCGGTCCATCAGTGGGTCGGTCGCCAGTTCCGCGTTGACTTGCTCGATGCAGTCGCGGATCAGGCCATAGGTTTCGGCGCGTGCCGCCAGGTCGGTGTAGCCGGCATACGCGATGCCACGCCGCTCGGACCAGTTGCCCACCGCTTCGATATCGATGTTGATGAAGGCGCAGACCTGGTCGCGTGCATGGCCGAAGGCCACCACTTCCTTGATGAAGGGGAAGAATTTGAGCTTGTTTTCGATGTAGTTGGGCGCGAAGATGGCGCCGCACGTCAGCTTGCCGACGTCGGCCGCGCGGTCGATGATTTTCAAATGACCTTCGCTGTCGAATACGCCCGCGTCACCGGTATGGAAGTAGCCGTCGGCATCGATCACTTCGGCGGTGGCGTCGGGACGCTTGAAGTAACCGCTCATGGTGGCCGGCGACTTGACCAGCACTTCGCCATTGGCCGCCAGTTTGACTTCCACGCCGGGTGCCGGCAAGCCCACGCTGTCGAACTTGATATTGCCGTCCGGCTGCAGGCACACATAGGCGCAAGTTTCGGTGGAACCATACAATTGCTTGAGGTTGACGCCGATGGAGCGGTAGAAGCGGAACAGGTCGGGGCCGATGGCGGCGCCGGCCGTATAGGCGACGCGCACGCGTGACAGGCCCAGCACGTTTTTCAGGGGAGCGTAGACCAGCAGCTCGCCCAGCTTGTAGCTGAGGCGATCCGCCAGCGACACGGGCTTGCCATCCAAAATCTGCGCGCCGCAGCGTTTGGCCACGTCCATGAAATGGCTGAACATGTGGCGCTTGATGCTGCTGGCGTCTTCCATGCGTATCATCACGCTGGTGAGCATGTTTTCGAACACGCGCGGCGGCGCAAAGTAGCAGGTGGGGCCGATTTCGCGCATGTCGATCATTACCGTGTCGCCCGATTCGGGACAATTCACGGTGAAGCCGGCCACCATGGCTTGCGCCAGCGAAAACAGGCAGTCGCCCACCCACGCCATGGGCAGGTAGGACAGGATGTCTTCGGCGTCGGTCAGCTTGTCGAAGGCCACGCCGCCAACGCCGGCGGCCAGCAGCGCCGTATGGCTTTGGCACACGCCCTTGGGCTTGCCCGTGGTGCCCGAGGTGTACAGGATGACGGCCGAGTCGCTGCCTTGGCCCGCTGCCACGGCGGCATCAAAAAAGCCCGGATGTTCGCGATCGTAGGCCCTGCCGAGTACCTGCAGGGCGGCAAAGGACATCAACTCCGGCTGGCGATAATGGCGCATGCCGCGTTCATCGTCGTAAGCGATGTGGGTGAGGTGCGGATACACAGCTTTAAGTTCGAGCAGTTTGTCGACCTGTTCCTGGTCTTCGACGATGGCGTAGCGGATTTGCGCATCCTCCAGCACGTAGGCCATGTCAGCGGCTGGCGCGTCCTGGTACAGTGGCACGGGTACGCCGCCCAGACTTTGCGCGGCCAGCATGGCCCAGTACAGGCGGGGACGGTTGTCGCCGATGATGGCCAGGTTCATGCCGCGCTGGAAGCCGATGGCTGCCAAGCCGCAGGCCAGGGCGCGCACCTCGTCGTTGACCTGGGACCAGGTCCAGGTTTGCCAGATGCCCAGGTGCTTTTCGCGGAATGCGGGCTTGTCGGGTCGTACGGACCCGTGTTGCAATAAGCGCCGTGGAAAAGTCGGCATCGTCGTTGCGGTAGTCGTTTGCACCAGTGTCTCCCTGTTGCTTGTCTCAGGTACCACCTCGTTGGATGGCGCTCTGTGTTTTTATGTGTGAGGCGTTTGTGCAATGATAGTAGCTTGCGTTAGTTTGCCGAGTTGTCTTTTCGGGGACATTTACCCACTTTTCGATGGTGCATCGCACAATGACCTACCCTGATATCAGTCTGAAGGATGCCGTGCGCGCGGCCAACTGGGCGCAGTTGCTCGATCCCGTGCAAATGGCCAGGGTCGAGGCGGATGTGTTTGAAACGTCGGTGCCGAAAGGCGGCTTTGTCTGCCGTAAGGGCGAGCCGGTGGATAACTGGATCGGCGTCATCAGCGGCATGGTCAAGATGAATAATTTTTCCGCCTCGGGCAAGGCCATGACCTTCATCGGCGTGCCGCCCGGCAGCTGGTTTGGCGAAGGCTCGCTGCTGAAAAACGAAATCCGTAAATACGACACCATGGCGCTGCGCGATACGCGCGTCGCGCGCCTGCCTGGTGCCACCTTCCATTGGCTGCTGGAAACGAGCCTGCCGTTCACGCGCTTTTTGCTGATGCAACTCAATGAGCGTCTGGGCCAGTTCATCGGCATGGTGGAAAACGAACGTCTGCTCGACCTCAATACGCGCGTGGCGCGCTGCCTGGCCTCGATGTTCAATTCGCATTTGTATCCTGGCGTCGATACGCTGGTGCAGCTGTCGCAGGAAGAAATCGGTCTGTTGTCAGGCTCTTCGCGCCAGCGCGCCAACCAGGCCTTGCAGGTGCTTGAAAAAAAGGGCTTGCTGCGCCTCGATTATGGCGGCATCCGCGTGCTGGACCTGGAAGGCTTGCGGCGCTACGAGGCTGATGATGGCGAATGATGTGGCGATGGACGACGTGCGGTACTGGACGCAGCAGCACCAGCAATTGTTTTTGCCGGCGTTGGCAAGCTCGCTGCACGGTAGCGTATCAGCTGCGCCACGCGGGCACCAGGAAAAAACGCTGACGCAAGCTGAAACCGGCGAAAACGTCCTGGCCAGGCGCGCATGGCCAGGGCACGACGGGATGGCAGCGCCGTCCGCAGGCTAATCGCGGTATCATAGGCGCTTCCCAGCACCGCTCTTTTCGGCCCCATGCAGACACCTGACCAATCCACTCCCGCCTCCCGTTTGTCGCAACTGCGCAGCGCCATGCGCGCGCAGCACATCGACGCCTGCATCGTGCCATCGGCCGACCCGCACCTGTCCGAATACCTGCCGGCGCGCTGGCAGGGACGTGAGTGGCTGTCCGGTTTTACGGGCTCGGTCGGCACCTTGGTCGTGACGCACGATTTCGCCGGCGTATGGACCGATGGCCGCTACTGGGAGCAGGCGGAAACGGAACTGGCCGGCAGCGGCATCGTCCTGAAAAAAATCCCGTCCGGCGCCAGCGTGCTGTTTATCGACTGGCTGGGCGAGACCATGCAGTCGGGGCAGACGGTGGCCGTCGATGGCGCCGTGCTGGGCCTGGCCAATGCACGCCTGCTGCAGCAGGCGCTGGGCGCGCAGGTGACCCTGCGCACTGATATCGATTTGCTGCAAGCCGTGTGGTCGCAGCGTCCTGCCATGCCTGCCGCCCCCGTGTTTGAACATGCGGCGGAGTATCCGGCCCTGTCGCGCATGGAAAAACTGGCGGCCCTGCGCGCCAGCATGGCTGCGCACGGCGCCAGCCATCACGTCATTTCCACCCTCGACGATATCGCCTGGCTGTTCAACCTGCGTGGCGCCGATGTGAGCTATAACCCCGTCTTCCTCGCGCATGCGCTGGTTGGCCCGCAGCGCGCCACCCTGTTCGTGGCCGATGGCAAGCTGTCCGCTTCCCTGCGCGCCACGCTCGAGAGCCAAGGCGTGGACGTGGCCGCGTATGACGGCGCCGGCAGCATGCTGGCCGCCCTGCCTGATAGTGCCACCTTGCTGCTGGACCCACGCCGCATCACGTTCGGCACGCGCCAGGCCGTGCCTGAATCGGTGCCGGTGGTGGAAGCGATCAATCCGACCACCCTGGCCAAGTCGCGCAAGACGGATAGCGAAGCGGCGCATGTGCGCGCCGCCATGGAGCACGATGGCGCCGCCCTGTGCGAGTTTTTCAGCTGGTTAGAGCGCACCTTGGCCGACCCGCAGCGCGCGCCACTGACGGAAATCGGCGTCGACGAACACCTGACTGCCGCGCGCGCGCGTCGCGCCGGTTTTGTTAGCCCCAGTTTTGGCACCATCGCCGGTTTCAACGCACATGGCGCCATCATGCATTACCACGCCCATGCGGATACGCAAGCGACCATTGAAGGCGATGGCTTGCTGTTGATCGATTCGGGCGGCCAGTACTTTGGCGGCACCACCGATATCACGCGTGTGGTCCCCGTCGGCACGATCACGGCTGAACACAGGCGCGATTTCACCCTGGTCTTGCGCAGCATGATCGCCCTGTCGCGCGCGCAGTTCCCGCGCGGCGTGAAGTCACCCATGTTGGACGCTATCGCCCGCGCACCGCTGTGGGCCGAGGGCATCGACTTTGGCCATGGCACGGGACACGGCGTAGGCTTTTTCCTGAATGTCCATGAAGGCCCGCAATCGATTTCGCAGTCCGCCATGCCGGAGCCGCAGACAGCGATGGAGGTCGGCATGATCACTTCCATCGAGCCGGGCATCTACCGTCCCGGCCAGTGGGGTATCCGCATCGAAAACCTGGTGCTGAATGTGCCAGCGGTTCCCGCAGGGACGACGCAGTTCGGTGATTTCTTGCGCTTCGAAACCTTGACCCTGTGCCCGATCGACACGCGCTGCGTGGAGCGCTCGCTGCTGCGCGACGACGAGGCGGCCTGGCTCAACGACTACCACGCCAGCGTGCGCGCGCGTCTGGCGCCGCACTTGGCGGGTGATGCGCTGGCGTGGCTGGAACAGCGCACGGGAGCCATCTGATGCGCTCGACCCGCGCCACCTCCGCCATCGAGCGGCTCAAGGAACGCACCGGCCATCGTCTCTACACGATGGCGCGCACCGGCGATGAACTGTTCTTCCTCACCGAAGGCCCGGGCTTGCCGCCCCTGTGCGCGCCACTGGAACTCGATGCCTTTGTCGCCTTCGTCAATGGGCTGGGACCGCAAAAGGCGCGCCGCGTCAGCAAGCTCGATGTGGCGTTTGAAAAGCAGCTGACGAAAAAGCCCTAGATGCCGACCATAGACTTCCTGCGTGCCTATTGGTCGCCGGCCGAGCTGGCAACGAATGGCGTGATCCTGTTGAACCTGCTCGGCGCGCTGCTGCTGGGTCTATTGGTGGGCTACGAGCGTTCGTATCACGGGCGCGCGGCGGGCATGCGCACCTACAGCCTGGTCTGCATGGCTTCGGCCGCGCTGACGGTGCTGGGCGGCTATCCGGAGTTTTGGTACGGCGGCCATGGCGCCATCGTCGGCAGCGACCCCACGCGCGTTATCCAGGGTATTGTCACGGGCGTGGGCTTTCTGGGCGCCGGCGTCATCATGCGCGAGGGCTTCAATATCAGCGGTCTGACGACGGCTGCCTCGATCTGGGCTTCGTCCGTGATCGGCGTCATGGTCGGTATCGGCTTTTATCTGTCGGCCATGGGCCTGGCTTTCCTGTGCGCAATGGCGATGATTTTTCTGTCGAAATTGGAGAATTGGCTGCCGTCGCGCCACGCGGTGGCGATCACCATGCGCTTCAAGCCAGGATTTGTTCCGCGCGAAGAGGCACTGCGGCGCATGGCCGCCAAGCGCGGCTACGACATCGCCGGTGGCTCGCTTTCCATCGGCAGTACCGACGGCATGCAGGAGTGGCGCTTTGTCGCCATCGCGCATGGCAAGAACACGGGCGCCAGCCTGTCGACCATGTCGGCCGAACTGGCCGCCTTTGAAGGCATCGCCGGCTTCCAGCTGTCGCACGCACGCAACTGAAAAGGATGGACATGGATGCACAGGCCCAAGACGTACTCGATTTCTGGTTCCTGCCGCCCGATCACCGTGGCCATGCTCAGTCGCGCATGGAATGGTTCCGCAAGGACGATGCCTTTGATGCGCGCATACGCGCGCGTTTCGGTGCGCTGATCGATACCGCCATTGACGGTGGCTTGCGCGCGTGGAACGCGACGCCGCACGGTGCGCTGGCGCACCTCATCGTGCTCGATCAGTTCACGCGCAATGTCTACCGCGGCACGCCGCGTGCTTTTGCCGGCGACGCCTTGGCGCTGGCGCTGGCAGTGTCCTTGACGCAAGCAGGGCAGGACCAGCAGTTGCCGCCCATGCTGCGCGCCTTCGCCTACCTGCCATTCGAACATGCCGAAGAGCTGGCCATGCAGGCGCGCGCCGTCGAGCTATTCCAGCTGCTATCGCAGACGCAGCCCGGTTTTGAGAGCATGCTCGATTATGCCCAGCGGCACCAGGAAGTGATCGCCCGCTTCGGCCGCTTCCCCCACCGCAACGCCAATCTCGGCCGGCCCTCCACGCCGGAAGAGCTTGAATTCCTGCGCCAGCCAGGATCGAGTTTTTAGTTTGCCATGAACCTGACCTTCAATATCATCGGCGCCGGCCATGTCGGTCGCGTACTGGGCCGCCTGTTCGCCGGTGTCGATGGCATCGTGCTGCAAGATGTACTGACGCGCTCGATGGCGTCGGCGCAGGCAGCGGTCGATTTTATGGGTGCCGGCACCGCCGTCGCCAGCTATGCCGCCTTGCGCGGCGCCGACGTCACCATGCTGGCCGTGGCGGACGACCAGATCGGCCCGGCCTGCGCGGCACTGGTGGCCGAAGGACGGCAGGCGGGCGCCATCGTGTTTCACTGTAGCGGCGCGCTGGCGTCGAACGTGCTGCTGGCCGCGACGCAAGCCGGCGCCTCGGTGGCCAGCGCGCATCCGATTCGCAGCTTTGCCGACCCGCAACAGGTGGCCGCCACCTTTGAGGGCACGTTTTGCGGCGTCGAAGGCGCTCCGCTGGCGCTGGCCTTCCTGATGCCCGCCTTGAGCGCCATCGGTGCGCGTCCGGTGCCCATCGATCCGGCTGCCAAGACCCTGTATCACGCCGCTGCCGTGTTTGCCAGCAATTATCTGGTGACCGTGCTCGATGCCGCCCTGCGCGCTTATCAGGCCGCTGGCATTCCCGAGGCGGTGGCGCGCGAATTGGCGCAGCCCCTGGTGACGGAAGCGGTGGCCAATGTATTCCGTCTGGGCGCGGCGCCCGCGCTTTCCGGCCCTATCGCACGCGGCGATGTGGCCACCGTGCAACGCCAGCAGCAGGCGGTGCAAAGCTGGGATGCCGCCACGGGCGAAATGTACCGGGCGCTGGTGGCGCCCACGCAAGATCTGGCCAGGCGCAAGCGCGGCGGATGAATCAGGCCGCATGCACGTCGTGACCAGGGCCTGCGAATCTTGGCCCAAGCCGCTTGGTTGAGGGCATTCTTCAAGCAAGCCGGAAGTCGGCAGCAGGCCAAGTATTGGCGCCATAATAACTTGCATTATTAATAATCTTCCATGGCGAACGCGACAAGATAACCACGACTCACCAAATAAAAGTGCCGATTTGTCGACAAAGATGCAAATTAGCAATAAGATTTAAACATGGGAATCATTGCGCATCGCCCCTGTCTTGTCGCTCGTTTTCGGCGCAGGACACTACGCGCAGGGAGTGTTGTATGTTATTTTTAAAGAGTACGTCTGTCAGCAAGGCCCCCGGCATTTATGAAGTTGATATCGCCGCCAAACCACCGGGCAAGACCTTTGGCATTTTCCTCGCCACTGATCCCGATCATCCGCCGCATGTGTTGCTGGAACAATTGAAGGCGCTCGGCTACGAGAACACCTATAGTTCACCCTACCTGCACAAGGATCAGGGCAAGGTGCTGGACCTGCATTTCCAGAAGGATGGCACGGATCTCTTCAAGGGCTGGAAAACCGAAGAGTGCACGCAGAACCTGGCGGCCATCACGGCCCTGTTCGAGCAATATGGGATCACGATCGCGCCGCGCGTGATGTCGATGGCCGAAGCCTACGCTTAATCTGTATCAAGCTGCTTTCACGCTGATGTGATGCAGTGCCCACGGGCAACTGGCGCAACGTTTGGCCAGGCCCAGTGCCGCCATGGCCGCGATGCGGCCTGCATCATGGATGCCAATAGCGGCCCCAGGCCGCGCAGCGCCATCGCCTGTGCGTTGAGGCGGGGGCGACCGTAGAACGCCGTGCGCGCGCCTGCGCCACGGTCATTGCTGCCGCATCGCCATCGATGGCGCGCAGCAAAGTCTTGACACCGCCTTGCTCCGCAGGCTGCGTCGCCTGCAGGACATCGACCGGCTGCAGCCGGGGCAGGGCATGTGCCTTGCCCGCGTATTCCAGGGTGAGCCAATGGTACGTGCCGGCACATTCGCCAGCGCCGTAATGCTCTTAAGTCTAGCTTAAGTTCTTTCAACTACGTACATTTTGACGTTATTGGCACTTCGCAATTTCAGCTTACATCTTGTCACAGTTCTTACGCAATGAGGAAAGACGTGGCTTTTTTCGGCTGTTATTGTGTAGTCATCGCACTTCCCTGAACTGCGAATCCAGGCACGTCAACCAATTGAAAGAGAACATGATGAAAAAGAAAATCCTGTTTGCAATGATCGCTTCCGTCACCGCACTGACCGGCATGAGCGCCGCACACGCCGAGGGCGCGTATGTGGGCGCCGGCATCACGGGCAACCGCTACAATTTTGATATTCCCGGCGCCACCAGCGCCGATAATCACAGCGGCTACAAGGCCGGGGCCAAGGTCTTCGCCGGTTACGACTTCGATAAAACCTGGGCGGTCGAGGGCGGTTACGCCGATTTCGGCAGCAAGGATTACAGCTATGTCACGGGCGCTGGCAACGGTTCCGTAAAAAGCGATTCGCACGGCTACTACCTGGCCGGCAAGGTCAGCATGCCCGTCAGCGATAAAGTGGGCGTGTTCGGCAAGCTCGGCGTGGCCAAGGTCAACAATAGCTTGAGCGGCACCGGCCTGTCGACTGGCATCAGCGGCAATAACAAGACGGGCGTGTACGCTTCCGTCGGTGCCCAGTACGCGCTCAACGAGAAAGTCTCGCTGACGGCGGAAGTGGAACACTTCGGCAAGAGCGCCGACCAGGGCCGCAAGGCTACCGGCCTGGCCTTAGGCGCACGCTACAACTTCTAAAGGTTTAGAAGTGCTTAAAAAAAAGGCAGTCACCGCGAGGTCACTGCCTTTTTTGCATGGACAACCGTAAAACTTAGGTCGTCAATGGCTTGTAGCGGATACGTTTTGGTTTCGCGCCTTCGTCACCGAGGCGTTTCTTCTTGTCGGCTTCGTATTCCTGATAGTTGCCGTCAAAGAAGGTGACCTGCGAATCGCCTTCGAATGCCAGGATGTGCGTGGCGATACGGTCGAGGAACCAGCGATCATGCGAAATGACCATGACGCTGCCGGCAAATTCCAGCAAGGCGTCTTCCAGCGCGCGCAAGGTTTCCACGTCCAGATCGTTCGACGGTTCATCGAGCAGCAGGACATTGCCGCCCATCAGCAGGGTTTTGGCCAGGTGCAGACGGCCACGTTCACCGCCGGACAGATTGCCGACGATTTTTTGCTGGTCGCCGCCCTTGAAGTTGAAGCGGCCCAGGTAGGCGCGCGACGGCATTTCGAAGCGGCCGACCGTCAACATGTCGGCGCCGCCACACACGTCCTGGAAGACGGTCTTGCTGTCCGACAGCGAGTCGCCGCGATTCTGGTCGACGATGGACACGCGCGCCGTCTGCCCGATGGCCACTTCACCGCTGTCCGGCTGTTCCTTGCCGGTAATCATCTTGAACAAGGTCGACTTACCGGCGCCGTTGGGGCCGATGATGCCGACGATGGCGCCCGGTGGTACGGTAAAACTCAGGTTGTCGATCAGCAAACGGTCGCCGAACGCTTTCGACACGTTCTTGAACTCGATGACATCATTGCCCAGGCGTTCGGCCACGGGAATGAAGATTTCCTGCGTTTCGTTGCGCTTCTGGTATTCGTGCTCGGACAGTTCGTTGAAGCGGGCCAGGCGCGCTTTCGACTTGGCTTGGCGCGCTTTCGGATTCTGGCGCGACCATTCCAATTCCTTCTGCAGCGCTTTTTGGCGCGCCGATTCGGTCGATTCTTCCTGCTTCAGGCGGGCTTGCTTCTGTTCCAGCCACGTCGAGTAATTGCCCTTCCATGGAATGCCGCTGCCGCGGTCCAGCTCCAGGATCCATTCGGCCGCATTGTCGAGGAAGTAGCGGTCATGGGTGATGGCCACCACGGTGCCGGGGAAGCGCAGCAGGAATTGTTCCAGCCAGTCGACCGATTCCGCATCCAGATGGTTGGTCGGTTCGTCGAGCAGCAGCATGTCAGGCTTGGACAGCAGCAGCTTGCATAGCGCCACGCGGCGCTTTTCACCACCCGACAGCACGCCGACCTTGGCGTCCCATGGTGGCAGGCGCAGTGCGTCGGCGGCCATTTCCAGCTGCAAATTCAAATTGCCACCGTCGGAAGTCGAGATGATCGCTTCCAGGCGTGCCTGTTCCGTGGCCAGGGCGTCGAAATCGGCGTCTTCCTCGGCATACGCGGCGTACACGGCTTCGAGCTTGGCTTGTGCTTCAAATACTTCGCCCAGGCCTGATTCGACTTCCTGGCGCACGGTCTTTTCCGGATCCAGTTGTGGTTCCTGCGGCAGGTAGCCGATGTTCAAGCCCGGCATCGGCACCGCTTCGCCCTGAATGTCGGTGTCGATGCCTGCCATGATTTTCAGCAGGGTCGATTTGCCGGAGCCGTTCAAGCCCAGCACGCCGATCTTCGCGCCTGGGAAGAAGGAGAGGGAAATATCTTTCAGAATCTGGCGCTTGGGCGGAACGATTTTGCCCACGCGATTCATGGTGTAGACGTAATTTGCCATTAGAAATCTCGGGTGATATACAAAGATGCACAGGATACGGTAAACGCCCGCTTCCGGCCAGCGCTGCGCGCTGTGGAAACGGACGCCAGGGGCAAGACTAGGCGCTGGCGCGCGCCTTGCGGGCCGTCCACAGCCCTTCGGCAGCGTACAGAGCCAGTGCCGTCCAGATGACGAGGAAGCCCAGCATGCGCTCTGGGGTGAACGATTCGTGGAAGACCCATACGCCGATCAGCAGTTGGCCCGTGGGGGCGATGTATTGCAATAAGCCCAGCACGGCGAGCGGCAGGCGGCGCGCGCCGGCGGCGAACAGCAGCAGGGGAATGGCCGTGATGGGACCGGACGCCAGCAGCAGTGCACGGGTGGCGGACGCGTCAGTATTGACGAAGCCGCTCTGGCCGTGCCAGGCCAGCCACAGCATGTAGGCCAGGGCCAGAGGGAACAGGATCAGCGTTTCGAATGACAGGCCTTCCAGTGCACCGAGCGCGGCTGTCTTGCGCAGCAAGCCATAGCCGCCAAAGGTGGCCGCCAGCAGCAGTGCGATCCAGGGCACTTGCCCACCCTGCCAAGTGAGCCAGGCTACGCCGCAGGCGGCCAGGCTGATGGCCAGCCACTGCAGTCGGCGCAGGCGCTCGTGCAGCAGCAAAAACCCCAGCATGACATTGACCAGCGGTGTAATAAAATAGCCGAGGCTGGCGTCGACCACATGGCCGTTATTGACGGCCCAGATATAGATGAACCAGTTGGTCGATAGCAAAAACGCACTGGCGACGAAGCTGGCCACGACCCTGGGCCGTGCTTTCAGGCTGCCCAGCCAGCCCCATTGGCGGCGCACGGTCAGCACGATGCCAAGAAACAACAGTGACCAGACCATGCGGTGCGCCAGGATTTCTTGCGGTGCGATCTCATCAATAGCGTGGAAATACAGGGGGAACAGACCCCAGCACAGGAAGGCGAGGGAGGCGTAGAGCATGCCTGGATTCATGGTGGGGTTTGCTTGAGAGTAGACAGCCTGTCATTATGGCTGAAAACACCGGGGGCTGCCCGGCGCCGCCAGCGAAGCGTAGAATGGCAACAAATCGATGGCCGCAAGCCCGCGCAGCAAGGCGGAGCGGCACAAAACCATGACCTTGGGGCAGCTGCGGAACCATGCAAAAATACTCTTGCTATTTGCTAATACCTATCATATTGTGCGATGCAACAAAACAAAAACGGGTGCAATCTTGACGTCGGAACATAAAAAAAGCAGCCTGGTTGGCTTGACACTGGCTGCCGTCGGCATCGTCTACGGCGATATCGGCACTAGTCCGTTATATACCCTGAAAACGGTCTTCGACCCGGCCCACGGCTTGTCTGTCACGCATAACAACCTGCTGGGCATCGTCTCGCTGATCTTCTGGGGCCTGACCCTGATCGTCTCGCTCAAGTACGTGACCCTGGTGCTGCGTGCCGACAACCGCGGCGAGGGCGGCATCATGGCCCTGATGGCGCTGGTGCTGTCGTCCGTCAGCAAGTCCTCGCGCTGGCATGTGCCGCTGATGGTGATCGGCGTGTTTGGCGCCACCCTGTTCTATGGCGATAGCGTGATCACGCCTGCCATTTCCGTGCTTTCTGCCATCGAAGGTCTGGAAGTGGCCACGCCTGCCTTCAGCCCGTACGTGGTGTGGCTGACGATCGCCGTGCTGGTGGCGCTGTATTCGGTGCAGTCACACGGTACGGCCGGCATCGGCCGCTTCTTCGCTCCCATCATGCTGATATGGTTTGTCGCGCTCGCCTGCATGGGCGTGGTCAATATCATCAAGTCGCCAGCCATCCTGGCCGCCGTCAATCCCCTGCACGCGGTCGCTTTCCTGATGGACAACGGTCGTATCGCCTTCCTGTCGCTGGGCGCCGTGGTGCTGGCACTGACGGGCGCCGAGGCGCTGTACGCCGACATGGGCCACTTCGGCAAGAAGCCGATTCGCATGGCCTGGTTCCTGATCGCCTTTCCCGCGCTGGCGCTGAACTATCTGGGCCAGGGTGGCCTGCTGCTGGCGCACCCGGAAGCCATTTCCAATCCGTTCTACCAGCAGTTGGGCGCCTGGAGCGTGTATCCGCTGGTGATTTTGTCGACCATGGCTACCGTGATCGCTTCGCAGGCAACCATTTCCGGCACGTTCTCGATGACCAAGCAAGCCATCGCGCTGGGCTTTTTGCCGCGCATGCGCGTGCGCCACACATCGGAAAGTGAAATCGGGCAGATTTATATTCCTGCCGTGAACTGGCTGCAGCTGGCCGTGGTGCTGATGGCCGTCGTCGGTTTCGGTTCGTCGGAAAAGCTGGCCGCCGCCTACGGCATCGCCGTCACGGCCACCATGCTGGCCACCACGATCCTGACCTTCTTCGTCATCCGCTACCGCTGGAAGATGAATTTGCTGCTGTGCTGGGGTGCCACCGGTTTCTTCCTGATCATCGACGTCAACCTGTTCTCGGCCAGCGCTCTGAAACTGTTCCACGGCGGCTGGTTCCCGCTGCTGCTGGGCGCCATCCTGTTTACGATCATGCTGACCTGGAAGCGGGGGCGCCAGCTGGTGTTCCAGAACCTGGAGAAGCATGCGATCCCGCTCAAGGACTTCCTCTCGTCGCTATTCATCGCGCCGCCGCTGCGCGTGCCCGGCACGGCCATCTTCCTGCGCGGCGAGACCGATGGCGTGCCGCACGCGCTGCTGCATAACTTGCTGCACAACAAGGTGTTGCATGAACGCGTCATTTTCCTCACCGTCTTCATGCATGAGGAGCCGTGGGTGGTGCCGTCCGAGCAGGTGCGCGTGGTGGGTCTCGGTCACCAGTGCTACCAGGTGAACGTGCATTACGGCTTCAAGGATGAACCTGATATTCCGGCGGCGCTGGCCCGCTGCGCCGAGCAGGGACTTGATATCGAAATGATGGAAACGTCGTTCTTCATCGCGCGCCAGACCATCATCTCGACGCCGGGTGCCGGCATGATGCCGTGGCGCGAGCATTTGTTCGTCACCATGTCGCGCAATGCGCGCACGGCGGCCGACTACTATCAGATCCCGAGCAATCGGGTGATCGAACTGGGCACGCAGGTGGAAATTTAGATATTTTGGTTATAGTGGCAACGTTGTATTGTTGCCGCATTGAGCGCCGGGCTTACGTCTGCTTACAAATGCGCCCGGCGACACCTGTTAAACTGCAGCCCGCACCGGTCCGCACCGTACGGGCTTGAGTCATACACCAATATTTAAAGGGAAACCATGAAATCGGTATTTCAATTGATCGCCACGTTTGCTTGCGCCGTGGCCCTGACCGCTTGCGGTGCTGCTGCCAACACCGAGAAGCCGGTCGTGCTCGACCCGAATACACAGGTAAAAGAGCTCACCATTACCAATCCAGTCGATGGCACCGGCACGGTAGCGGCAGCGGGCGATACGCTGCTGGTGACTTACACGGGCTGGCTGTATGACGCCAGCAAGCCAGGCAACAAGGGTGCGCAGTTCGATGCGAGCCAGGCAGGAGCCGGTTTTGATTTCGTTCTGGGCATTGGCCGGGTCATCCTGGGCTGGGACCGCGGTCTGGTCGGCATGAAGGTCGGTGGTACGCGCACGCTGGCCATTCCGTATGACCTGGCCTATGGCAAGGCGGGCAGCCCGCCGAAAATTCCCGGCTATGCCGGCTTGTTGTTCGAAGTCAAGCTGATCGGCGTGACGAAAAAATAAGCACGCGCAAGGCGCAGCGACCAAGGGCGATTCCACGGAATCGCTGTTTTGGCGGCCGTTTACGCTTCGGGTGGGGCTAGTTCCTGGAAGTAATACGTGGCGCCGCCCAGCGTGGCTGGCGCGTCATATTGCAGTACCTGCGTGCGGCGCAGCGCCACCGGTGCGCTGAACGCGGGGCCGTCGTAGACGAAGGTGTGGAATTCGCCGTTTTCGCCGCAGGCATCGACGCCGGGTGGCAGGTCGGCCAGGAAGGACGCATCGAACTCGCGCCCGCAAAAATCGCGTGGCAGGTGCTGGCCATTGATGCAGACGACGATGGCCTTGAAGCCGGCGGCGAGAAACTCGTCGACCAACGCGCGCCGCGCTTCGCCCCACAGGGGCAGGTGGGCGGTCAGGCCGGCCGTAGCGCAGACTTTTTCTTCCCAGTCGCGGTGTGCTTGCAAATCGATGTCGCCAAAGATGGCGTGCGCGATACCCTCGGCTTTCGCCGCGCGCAGCATGGCGATGAATTTCTCTTCGTAGCTGGCCCAGCTGGCATGATAGCGCTGCAGGCGTGCACCCAGGCTGGCCGCCTGCGCTTCGAGCAATGCCGGCGGCACGCCGTGCGAGCGCGATTTGCGGCCATCTTCATCCATGGCCGTGATCAGCAGTGGCACGGCCATGCCGGCGTTGCGTGCGCGCCACAGAGCGAGGCAGGAATCCTTGCCACCGCTCCAGGAAATGAGGGCCGTCGTCATGCTGTTGTTTTCGCCGTGCGCAGCATGTCGATGTGCGCTATGCCGTCTTCGTCGTAGGGCGCGCTGACGGTGACAAAACCGAAGCACTGGTAGAAGCGCTCCAGGTAGTGCTGCGCACCGATGCGGATGGCGTGTCCAGGGTGCTGGCGTTCGGCGCGTGCGATGCCCTCCGCCAGCAGCAGCTTGCCGGCGCCCGTGGTGCGTGCTTCGGGCGCCGTCAGCACGCGGCCCAGCGACATTTCCACGTATTTGGCGGCCGGCGCCAACACGCGCAGATACGCGACCAACCGGCGCTGGCCATCGACTGTCTGCCAGCCCAGCAAGTGCATGGCTTGCTGGTCGTAGCCATCGAGGTCCGGATAAATACATTGCTGTTCGATGATGAACACGCGCTGGCGCAATTGCAGCACCTGGTACAAATCGCGGGGACCGAGTTCGTCGAAAGTGTTCCATTGCCAGGCGATCATGCGTGCTCCGAAAAATGAGTCAAAGAGCGCTATTTTAACGGTGCACGCAAAAAACCGCATTGCCATAAAGACAGTGCGGTTTGGATGGCGAAGCGCGACGCGCTACAGCCTATGCCAGGTGCTCTTAGACGATCGTCAGGGTGACGTCGATGTTGCCGCGCGTGGCGTTCGAGTACGGACACACGATGTGGGCGGCGGCGACCAGCGCTTCGGCGGCGGCGCGTTCCATGCCTGGCAGCGCAATTTTCAGTTCCACTTCGATGCCGAAGCCCGTGTCGATGGCGCCGATGCCGACGTGACCTTCGACGGACAGGTCCGCCGGCAAGGCGATCTTGTCGCGGCCACCGACAAATTTCATGGCGCCGATGAAGCAGGCCGAGTAGCCGGCGGCGAACAGTTGTTCTGGATTGGTGCCCACGGCGCCATTGCCGCCCAGTTCTTTTGGCGTGGTCAGCTTGACGTCCAGCACATTGTCGGACGACACGGCACGGCCTTCGCGGCCTCCGGTGGCGGTAGCTTGCGCGCGGTACAGTACTTGTTTGATCGACATAATGGTTCCTTTAGATAGATAAATAGGTGACTACTAAATAGTGTGCTACTTGTTTCGTGGGCCGTGGCCCCAGGATGCCCGTCTGTAGAAGCAATTGCCGGCGTCCATGCACACAATATATATCGCGCACTATTTAATTGCAAGCTATTTTATTTTGACGCGACGTATATTTGCGCTTTATTTTCTTGCCTTTGTCGCCAGTATTGCCCTTCCATCGCATAATGGCCAGCGTCGCCGGGGGCGATGGTTATGCTGGGCCCACTTCAAACCCCAAGGAAAAATCATGACTAGCCTCTTCTTTATCCTGCGCATCTGCCTAGTCACGATGCTCACCTACATCATCGCCACCGCCCTTCTGGTGGAGACCTTTCTGCGCCACATCTTCCAACACACGGAAGGCTTCTTTGTCATCGTCGGCGCGCTGCTGGCCAGCGCCGTCATCACGAATGCGTTTTCGCATGTACGCCGCGTGCGCCTGATCGCCGGCACCGTCAACGCCAGCACCTTGTCGAGCCGCCAGCGGCGCCAGATCGAGATCCCGTTCGAGGCGGGCGAGGTGTTCGACATGATCGACGCGGCCATCCGTGAATTGCCGGGCAGCGAAGTGGTCGAAAGCGCGCGCGACAGCTTGCAGGTGCAGGCCTGCGTGCGCCGCGCGGCGCCGTACACGCACACGGGCTTGCCGCGCATGCGCTTGCTGGGATTCATCGAGCCGCGGCCGAACCAGATCCTCGCCACCGTCACGCCGAATGGCGAGGCGGGCAGCGTGACCCTGATCTGCGAGCCGGCGCGCAGTGCGTGGACCGACTGGTTTCTCGTCGACCATGGCAGCAACCTGGAAAATGCGGAAGCGGTGACGCGGGCGATGACGCGCCGGGTGGCGCAGCGCCGGCGCGGCGAGCAGGCCGAGGCGCGCCAGACGGTGACGGAAAAGGAACTCACGGTGGCCAAGCTGAGCCTGCTGCACGCGCAGGTCGAACCGCACTTCCTGTACAACACCCTGGCCAGCGCGCAGTTGCTCACGCGCAGCGACCCGGTGCGCGCCGACGAGATGCTGGGCAACCTGATTTTGTACCTGCGTCACTCGCTGCCGCGCACCGAGCAAGCCATGTCGACCCTGGGCACGGAGCTGGAACGGGCGCGCGCCTACCTCGATATTTTGAAAATCCGCATGGGTGCGCGCCTGAACCTGCAAATTGAGGTACCGCAATACCTGCGCCAGGTGGAGCTGCCGCCAATGATGCTGCAAACCTTGGTGGAAAACGCCATCAAGCATGGCCTGGAGCCGAAGAGCGGCGGCGGCACTGTGTGGATCATGGCGCGCAGCGGCAACGGCACGGTGATTGTCACGGTGGCCGACGATGGCAAGGGTTTCAGTGACGACGGCGCTGGCACGGGCATCGGCCTGCGCAATGTGCGCGAACGCCTGCGCCTGATCTATGGCAATGCCGCCGCGTTTGCCATTGTTGCCAATTTCCCTGATGGCGTGACGGCGACCATCACGTTGCCGGACGGCACGGCGCAAGGAGGGGCGTATGCATCAGCCTGAGATGACTTGCGTCATTGCCGAAGACGAAACCCTGTTGCGCGATGCGCTGGTGGCTTTGCTGGCTGAAGCGTGGCCGTCGCTGCGCATCGTCGCCGCTTGCGACGATGGCGGCACGGCACTCGACGCCATCGCCACCTTGCAGCCCGACGTCGCCTTCCTCGATATTCGCATGCCGGGTCTGACGGGGCTGGAAGTGGCGGCCGGCGCGCTCGAGGCCAGTCCCGGCACGCAAGTGGTGTTCGTCACCGCCTACGACCAGTACGCGATCGATGCCTTTGACAAGGGTGCCGTCGATTACTTATTGAAACCTATCGGCCGCGAGCGCCTGCAAGCGACCTTGCAGCGCGTCCAGGCGCGTGCCGGCAAGGTGACGGCGGGCGATGGCGCGTTGGCCGGCCTGCTGCAGCAATTGCGCAGCGCCTTGCCGGCGGCGGCCAAGTCGCCGCCGCTGGTGTGGCTGACGGCCAGCAGCGGCAAGGATACGCGCCTGATCATGGTGGAAGATATTGCCTACTTTCAGTCCGACACCAAGTACACGGCCGTCATGACGGCGGACGGCGAGGCGCTGTTGCGCAAGCCGATACGCGAATTGCTCGACGTGCTAGATCCGGCCATTTTCAAGCAGATCCACCGCTCCACCATCGTCAACATGAAGATGGTGGCGTCGGTCACGCGCGACGAGGTGGGGCGCGGTGCCTTGCGCCTGAAAACACGCCGGGAGATCCTCGCCGTGAGCCAGCCGTTCATGAGTTTGTTTCGCAATATGTAGAGCTGCTAAAGCCGGGGTCAGCCCCCCGTTTGTGTTGGCACTGAGCTTGACGTTAGCGGTGTTGAGGGTCTGACCCCAGAATTCTGACCCCAGACTTACTCAGCCGTCTCAAAACCTTCGAGCACGTTTACCACATTGATGCCCAATTCCTTGACAGCATAGCCCCCTTCGAGGATGAAGGCGGTGGGTAGGCCCAGATGGGCCAGGCGTTCGCCCACGCGCAGGTAGTCGCCGCTTTGCAGGGCGAAGTGCGAGAGCGGATCACCGACGAAGGTATCGACGCCGAGCGACACCACCAGTGCGTCCGGCGCGTACATATTGATGCGCAGGCAGGCCGTTTCCAGCGCCGCGAACCAGTTGGCCGTGGAACTGCCGGCCGGTAGCGGCAGGTTGACGTTGTAGCCAAGACCGGCACCGCTGCCCGTTTCATCGGCGTGCCCGAGGTAAAACGGGTACTCGCTGCGCGGATCGGCATGGATCGAGGCGAACAGCACGTCGTCGCGCGCATAGAAAATGCTTTGCGTGCCGTTGCCGTGGTGATAATCGATATCAACGATGGCGACCCTGCGGGCGCCGTCGTCGAGCAAATGCTGCGCCGCCAGTGCCGCGTTGTTCAGGAAGCAGTAGCCACCAAAGAAATCGCTGCCCGCATGGTGGCCCGGTGGGCGCGTCAGGGCAAACGTGGCCCGTTCACCCAGGCGCAGCGCGTGCGCCGCGTTGACGGCGCAGTCGGCGCCCGTCTTGGCTGCCGTCCAGGTGCCGGCCGTCAGCGGCGTGCCATTGTCCATCGAATACAGCCCCAGCTTGGCCGTGAAGTTGTCCGGTTCGATGTCGTGGCGCAAGGTACGCACGGGCCACACGGACGGCAGCGCGTCCTTGCCCGCGTTGTCGGGGTCGAGCGCCAGCCAGTCGTGCCAGGCGTGGCGCAAAAAATGCAGGTAACGCGGCGTGTGGATGCGTTCGAGTGACGTCAGCGGCACGCCGTGCGGCGTGACGATGCGGCCCAGGTTGCGCCGTGCCAGTTCGGCCACCACCATGTCGGCCCGCTCGGGCGTCTCGAAGCAGGGCACGATGGCACCGCGAAACATTTCGTAGCGGCCCCGGTGCTGGCTGTGCAATTCGTTGTAGAAGGTCAGCATCGGGGCACTTTGCGCAAGGTCAGGTGTGCGGGCACAGGGTGCTGGCGCGGTAGGCAGCGACGAAATCGTCGAAGCTGCCGGCGGGCGCCGCTTCCATGGCATGCTGCTCGGCCAGCGAGCTGCTCGCCAACCGCTCGAAATACGCGCTTTGTTCCTGCGTCGGCGGCTGCGCGCGGAAGTAGGCGGCGTGGCGTTCACTCTGGCGCAGGCCGAAGGCGGCAAACGAGCCGCCGTTGGCGCGCAGCTCGGCCAATACCTTTGCCGATGGCGTGGCGTCCGGGTCGGCCAGTTTGACCGCTTGCGCCGCCAGGCTGTCCGCATGTGCGCTGCCTTGCTCGCGCGCGTCGAGCAAAGCCGCTACAGGTGCGATGCGCGCCAGCAATTGTTCGCCCCAGGCTTGCAGGGTGATGTCTTCGCCATTGTGGCGCAGGCGCAAGCCCGGCGTGCGGCCTTCCTTGACGGTGCGGGCGAAATTATTGGTGTAGCAGGCGCTTTCCTCGGCCGAGATGGGCGCGCTGTCGTCGAGCGCGCAAAACAGCAAAAAGGCGTCGAGGAAGCGGGCTGTTTCCAGGCTGATGCCGACCGGTTCGAATGGGTCGACATCCATGCAGCGTACTTCGATGTATTGCACGCCGCGCAGGCACAGCGCCTGGATGGGACGCTCGCCCGTGCGGATCACGCGCTTCGGGCGGATGGTCGAATAGTATTCATTTTCGATCTGCAGCACGTTGCTCGATAGCTGTATCCACTCGCCATCTTTCTTTGTGCCCAGCGCCGCATACGGTGGGTATGGGTCGTTGACGGCGTGCGTGAGGGCGTTGACGTAGTCTTCCAGGCTATTTTCATGCGGGCGCAGACCGGACTGGGCATCGTTCTGGTAACCGAGGTCGCTCATGCGCAGGCTGGTGGCATAGGGCAGGAACAGGGTGTCGTCGGACAAGGTGTCGAGCTTGTGCGCGCGGCCACGCAGGAAGCCGGCGGACAGGGCCGGCGAGGCGCCGAACAGATACATCAGCAGCCAGCTGTAGCGGCGGAAATTGCGGATTGTCGCCAGGTAGCTTTCCGATTGCACATCCTTCGGCGTCGCCGTCCCATGTTGCGCGCTGGTAGCGGTATTGCTGTGCAATACCTGCCAGAGCTGCTCGTCGAGCGAATAGTTGTAGTGGATGCCGGCGATGCATTGCATGGCCTTGCCGTAACGCAAGGCCAGGCCGCGCCGATAGACGTGCTTGAGCATGCCCATGTTCGAGCTGCCATAGTTGGCGATGGCGATCTGCGCTTCGGGCGGCAGCTGGCAAGGCATCGACTGGCTCCACAGCAACTCGTCGCCGAGGCGGCTGTAGGCATGGCGGTGCACGGTATCGAGCTTGCTTAATGTCGTTGCGATGTCGCTTTCAGCCGGCGTGATGAATTCGAGCAGCGCTTCGGCGTAGTCGGTGGTGATTTCAGGGTGCGTCAGCGCCGAGCCCAGGGCGGCGGGATGGGGCGTGGAAGCCAGATGGCCGGCATGGTCGACGCGCAGGGTTTCACGCTCGATGCCGCGCAAGCCGCCCAGCAGCGCGCGGTTGGCATCTTTAGTCAGCAATGCCAGGCGGCGAGTCAACAGGTTGGGCAATTGGAGCTTCCTTTCTTGTGCAGCAGATAAATTATTTGTGCTGAGATTAACCGAATTTTGGCAAATGCGTCGGCACCGGCCAAAAAAACGCCGCGTTGCCAGCGTTCGCCCTGGTGAACGGGGACGGCGCTTCGGTCAGGAATTCGCTTGATATTTTAACAAACTGCGGGAGATCTGGCGCGTTGCTGGATCAAGCAACGCGCGCGTCGAGGGGGTCAGCCCAGGCGGGCGCCGCTGACTCTTTCGATGCCGGCCAAGTCGCGCCAGCTTTGTACTTTGCTGTAGCCGGCCTCGGCCAGCAAGCCGCGCACGGACACTGCCTGGTCATAGCCGTGTTCCAGCAGCAGCCAGGCGCCTGACGCCAGGTGGCGCGCGGCACCAGCGACGATGGTGCGCAAGGCCGACAGGCCGTCCGCGTGGTCGGTCAGCGCGCCGGTGGGTTCAAAACGCAGGTCGCCTTCGGCCAGGTGATGGTCGCCGCTGGCGATGTAGGGGGGATTGGAGACGATCAGGTCGAACTTTTCCGTGCCCAGCGCTTCGAACCAGTCGCTGGCCATGAAGGTCACGTTGACGCCGTTGGCGCTGGCGTTGCGGCGCGCTACGGCAAGGGCGGTGCTGCTGACGTCCAGGGCCGTGACGACGGCGTCGGGCCGCGTGTAGGCGAGCGCCACGGCGATGGCGCCGCTGCCCGTACCCATGTCGAGTACCCGTCCGCCAGGGGGCAGGCGTTCAAGCGCCAGTTCCACCAGCACTTCGGTGTCGGGACGGGGAATCAGCACGGCATCGTTCACTTCGAATGGCAAGCCGAAAAATTCGCGCTGGCCGACGATGTAGGCGATCGGCTCGCCGCGCAGGCGGCGCGCCAGCAAGCCCGACAGGCATACTGCTTCGTCGTTCGTCAGCACACGCTCCGATTGCGTGATCAGCGAGACGCGCGACAGGCCCAGCGCGTGGCCCAGCAGGATACGATTGTCGAGCGGGTCGAGCAGCGGACGCATTTGCAGGGCGCCGACAGTGCTGCCGGCGGGGATCAATGTTTCTGGCATGAATAGTCTATTATTTTTTGCGGCGCAGCAGTGTCCACAGCAGGCCTACGGTAAAAAGGGCGAACCAGACGAACGCCCATTGCGGGATCGACAGGCCGAAAAACGGCGCGCCGGCGTCTTCGCAGGCGCCATACGCTTCAAACATGAAGGGCATGACTTGTGCCGTGAAAATCTTGTTGAGTGCCGTTTCCACCGGGTCGATGCCGCACGAGAAGCCGGGATGGGCCAGCACGTACAAATGCTTGGCGCCCACGCCCAGGCCGCCCAGGGCCGCGAGCAGGCCGATGCCGGCGCCGATTTTCGGCTGCGTGGCCACCGCGCCCGCCAGGCAGGCGATGCCGATGGCGAGGAACAGGTAGCGCTGGATCACGCACAGCGGGCATGGCGCCATGTTCATGGCATGCTGCAAATACATGGCCACACCGAGCATCAGGAAACACAGGGCGGCGATCAACAGGAGGACGGTACGTGAATTTTTCATGGGCGACACGGTGAGGTGGATGGAATCGGGCTACGCATTCTCGCACAAGGCCGGATATTTATTGCTTAGCCGCTACTTAAACCCAAAGGCAGAATCCGGGGTCGGACCCTTAGGGTCCGACCCCAGGCCTTGCTTTGGGTTACTTAATCGCCCAGCGCTGCAAGTAGCTCCGCCTGGTGTTCTGCCGCCAACGCATTCGTCAATTCCGTCAAATCCCCATCCATGATGAAATCAAGTTTGTATAACGTCAAATTGATGCGGTGATCCGTCAGTCGACCCTGCGGGAAGTTGTAAGTGCGGATACGTTCGCTGCGGTCGCCCGAGCCGATCAGGCTCTTGCGGGTGGCCGCTTCCTTCGACTGCTGTTCGCGCAATTGCACGTCCTTGATGCGCGCGGCCAGCACTTTCATCGCTTGCGCCTTGTTCTTGTGCTGGCTGCGGTCATCCTGGCATTCGACCACGATGCCGGTCGGCAAGTGGGTGATGCGCACGGCCGAATCGGTCTTGTTGATGTGCTGTCCGCCCGCGCCCGAGGCGCGGTAGGTGTCGATGCGCAAGTCGGCCGGATTGATGTTGACGTCTTCGACTTCATCGGCTTCCGGCATCACCGCCACCGTACAGGCCGAGGTGTGGATGCGGCCTTGCGTTTCCGTGGCCGGCACGCGCTGCACGCGGTGGCCGCCCGACTCGAATTTCAGTTTCGAATACGCGCCATTGCCAACCACGCGCACGATCACTTCGCGATAGCCGCCCAGGTCAGAGTCCGACGACGAGACCAGTTCGACCTGCCAGCGGTTGCGCTCGGCAAAGCGTGAGTACATGCGCAATAAATCGCCGGCGAACAGGGCCGATTCGTCGCCGCCCGTGCCGGCGCGAATTTCCAGGAAGATATTGCGTTCGTCATTGACATCCTTCGGCAGCAGCATGGTTTGCAATTCGCGTTCCAGGCGCGCCATGGTCGCTTTCGCCGCTTCGATTTCTTCTTGCGCGAATTGCTTCATGTCCGGATCGCCCAGCATCTCTTGCGCTGTCGTAATATCGTCGCCCGCTTCCTGGTAGCAACGGTAGAGTGCCACCAGCGGGCCCAGCTCGGCGTGCTCGCGCGTCATCTTGCGGTAGCTGTCCATGTTCGAGGTGGCGTCCGGGTGCATCAACAGTTCGTCGAGTTCGACCAGGCGGTTCGCCAGTTGATCGAGTTTGGCCAGCATGGATGGTTTCATAGCGATTCGCGGTAAAAGAGTGTAGGGATGGTAGGGCTACGGCAAGCCCGGCAGGCGGGCAGGGGGCGGCCGCGCGGGCGGCCAGCGGGGCTGCGCTAACGGCGGGGGCGGAACAGTTTCGGCAGCAGGCTAACGAGTTGCTTGCGCTCGTCGCCCTGCGCATGGTGCAGCGCCTGTTGCGGACCGTGCAGGAACTTGGCCGTCAAGCCTTTCGACAGCGCTTCCAGTACGGCATCGATGTCGGCGCCTTTGGCCAGCATCTTGCGCGCCCGTTCCACTTCCATCAGGCGTAGCGCTTCGCTGTTTTCATGCAAATGCTGGATGACGGGCACCATGGCGCGGTCATCGACCCAGCTCATGAACGATTGCACGCGCGTCTCGATGATGGCTTCGGCTTGCGCCACGGCCGCTTGCCGGCTTTCCAGGCCCGTCTGCACGACCTTGCCCAGATCGTCGACCGTGTACAGGAAAACGTCGTTCAGGCGGCCCACTTCCGATTCGATGTCGCGCGGCACGGCCAGGTCGACCATGAACATGGGCTTGTGGCGGCGCGCCTTGATGGCGCGCTCGACCAGGCCCAGGCCCAGTAGCGGCAACGATGACGCCGTGCATGAGATGACGATGTCGAACTGGTGCAGTTGCTCCGGCAGGTCCGCCAGGCGGATGGCCTTGCCATTGAAGCGGTGCGCCAGTTCCTCGCCGCGTTCCATGGTGCGGTTGGCAATGGTGATGCTTTTCGGGTTTTGCGCGGCAAAGTGCGTGGCGCATAATTCGATCATTTCGCCGGCACCGATGAATAGTACATTCTGCTCGGCAATCTTGTCGAAGATGCGCTGCGACAGGCGCACGGCGGCGGCCGCCATGGAAACGCTGTGGGCACCGATTTCCGTGCTGCTGCGTACTTCCTTGGCGACGGAAAAACTGCGCTGGAATAATTGGTGCAGATACGTGCCCAGGCCACCCGCTTCGTCGGCCGTGCGGATGGCATCCTTGATTTGTCCCAGGATCTGGGTTTCGCCCAGCACCATCGAGTCGAGCCCGGAGGCGACACGGAAGGTGTGGCGCACCGCATCGTGCTGTGGCAGCATATACAGATGGGGCCGCAGCTCACTGTAATTGAGCTTGTGATAATCGGCCAGGAAATGCGCGCCCGCGTCGAGCGGGTTAGGCACACGGCTGGCCGCATACAGCTCGGTACGGTTGCATGTCGAGAGGATGGCCGCTTCGTCGTTGTCGCGCAGGTCGATGCGCTGGAACCAGGAACGCGCCGCCATCACCGCCTGGCCCAGTTGCTCAGGCGCGAACGCCAGCTGTTCGCGGAGCGACACTGGAGCAGTGGTATGGTTGAGGCCGACGGCGAGCAGTTGCATTTCAGGGCTGTTGGGAATTCTTATGCCACATTATAACGCCTTGTGCCCGCTCTTTGAGCAGTCCGCCTGTTTTGCTGCGGCTCGGTGGGCTTCAGCCGCCCAGTTTTTCCAGGCGATAGCCGTAACTGTAGACGGGCACGAGGCGGTAACCGTGTTCCGGTTTCAGCTGCAACTTGTTGCGCACGCGCGAGACGTGAGTATCCATGGTGCGCGAGGGCAGGGCCGTGTCGCGCTGCCACACGGCTTCGTGGATGTAGGCGCGCGACAGGGGACGGCCCAGGTTGCGGAAAAACAGCAGCGCGAGGGCGAATTCCTTGTGCGTCACGTCCAGCACTGCGCCATCCTTGAGCAGGCGGGCGGGGCGAGTTTCAAACGTATAATGACCAAATTGCAAGTACTCGGCGCCATTTTGCGCCGGGTAGGCCACGCGCAGCAGCGCCTGGGTGCGCAAGGTCAGCTCACTGCGCCGCAAGGGCTTGATCATATAGTCGTCGGCCCCAGCCGTCATACCGGCCACGACATCGTCTTCGCCCGAGCTGTTGGTCATAAACAACACGGGTGCCTTCGGCGCCAGTTTTTCCCGGGCACGGCGCAATACTTCGGCACCGTCCAGATCGCTTACATGCCAGTCGAGGATGAGCATGTCGCAACTGTCCTTGCGCAGTTGCCCCAGCATTTCCTTGCCACTCTGAAACTCGTGGCAAGCGTGGCCGGCTGCGGTGAGCACCTGGCAGATCAGTTCTGCCTGGCTATGGTCGCTATCGAGTACGGCAATTCGCATAATGGGCTGGAATGTGTAGCAACAAACAGACGGTTCGATCTGCTTATCGTAATGTTAAGGAATGCTGAAGTGAAATATAACAGAGATTGCAACTGTGTCCAGTGAAATCGGAGGGCCGGCCGTTACGTTACACTGCTTCACCTAGCCCTTACCGCGGAGAAATGGCCATGACAGACAAGAGCAGCACCGATTGGACCCTGATACCGGCCAGTCGCGCCGAAATCGAGCAAGTGCGCGAGCGCTGTCGGCACCTGGTGCAGCGGCGCGCCATGCTGTCGGCGGGCGCTTCGGCCATTCCCATTCCCGGCATCGACCTGATGTCCGATGTTGGGCTGTTTTCCATGCTGATCAACGATATCAATCATGCATTCGGCCTGACGCCCGAGCAGATCGAGCGTCTCAATCCGCAGTTCAAGATGATGGCCTACCGCGCGGCGGTTGGCATGGGTGGCATGCTGGTGGGAAAACTGGTGTCGCGCGAACTGATACTCCAGCTGCTCAAGCACAGTGGCGTCAAGATCGCCAGCAAGCAGGTGGCGCGCTTCGTGCCGTTCGCCGGCCAGGCGGTGGCTGCCGTCATCGGCTACGCCGTGTTCCGCCAGATCGGCAACCAGCACGTGAATGCCTGCGCCGCAGTGGCGCAGGAATTGCTCACGGTCAGGCCGGAGTAGACCCGGAGTCTATCCCAGCAGGGGATGTATTCATCTACTGGAACAGGCTCTTATGCGTCCGGCAGCACCACGTTGACGTCGAGCACCTCCAGGTTACCCTGGCGGTCCAAGGAAATTTTGATGTCTTCGGCATTGACCTTGGTGTACTTGGAAATGACGGCGATCAATTCCTTGTGCAGGGCGGGCAGGAAGTCCGGACCGTCGCGTCCGCTACGTTCGCGGGCGATGATAATTTGCAGGCGTTCCTTGGCCGCGGTGGCCGTCTTAGGCTTGGGGGGAAACAGGAAAGAAAGCAAGGCCATATCACTTCGCCCCAAAAATGCGCTGAAGTAATCCAGGCTTTTCATAGTTGGTAAAGCGCAACTCGACCTCTTCGCCGAGGAAACGCGAGACCACGTCTTCATAGGCTTGCGCCACGTCCGTCCCTTTGAAATGAATGGCGGGATTGCCCTGGTTCGAGGCGGCCAGCACTTGTTCCGATTCGGGAATGATGCCCACCAACGGGATGCGCAGGATTTCCTGCACGTCCTGGTAAGACAGCATTTCATCCGATTCCACGCGTTTCGGCGAATAGCGGGTAATCAGCAAATGTTCCTTGACCGGCTCGCCGCCCGTCTGCGCGCGGCGCGACTTGGCTTGCAAGATGCCCAGGATGCGGTCTGAATCGCGCACCGACGACACTTCCGGGTTGGTGACGATGATGGCTTCGTCGGCAAACGTCAGCGCCATCAGCGCGCCATGCTCGATACCGGCCGGCGAATCGCAGATGATGAATTCGAAGCCCATGTTGATCAGGTCGTTCAACACGCGTTCCACGCCCTCTTCCGACAAGGCATCCTTGTCGCGCGTCTGCGAGGCAGGCAGAATGAACAGGTTGTCGCAGTGCTTGTCCTTGATCAAGGCCTGGTTCAGGGTCGCTTCTTTATTGATCACATTGATCAAGTCATACACGACGCGGCGCTCGCAACCCATGATCAGGTCGAGATTGCGCAGGCCCACGTCGAAGTCGAGCACGGCTGTCTTGTGGCCGCGCATGGCCAGGCCAGTGGAAAAACTGGCGCTAGAGGTCGTCTTGCCGACACCGCCCTTGCCGGACGTCACAACAATAATTCTTGCCACAAATAATCCTTTTCAGATATCTCTTGAATTGTGCAGCTTAAGAGCGGTTCACGGGAGTGACCGGATTGACAGAGTGTATATCGATTCTGTCTCCAGCCAAACGAATTTGCGATGGTCCGCGCGCCATTTCTACTGGAAAACCATCCTCGAACGTGCGGTATACGCCGGCGATCGAGACCAGCTCCGGTTCCATGGAAAGCGCGAAGATACGTGCCTGGGCGTTGCCCGAGGCGCCCGCCAGCGCGCGGCCGTACAGCGAGGAATATACGTGGATACTGCCATCGGCGATGATTTCGGCGCCATTGTTGACGACGGCCGTGATGATCAGGTCGCAGCCGCGCGCATAAATGCGCTGGCCGGCTCGCACTGGCGTGTCGATCACCATCACTTGCGCTTCGGCACCGGCCTGGGCGGCGGCCGTGGCGCTATCCTTCAGGCCATCCTTGGGCGGTGCATCGTCGCGCGTCTTGCCGCTGTCGAGGCTCAAGCCTTGCGCCAGGATAGCGGCATGCATTTCGGCCGACGCATTGCGCACGGCGACGACATTCAAACGGTATTTTTTCAGCAGGGCCACTAGGGCGGCCCAGTCGACCGGTACGCTGCCTGGAGGCAAGGCGGCCACGTCCAGCACGGCCAAGTCGTCCTCGAAAAAGTCTGCCACGCCTCCCGTCATGTCGCGCAAGGCGGCATCGAGTGCCTGCGTATCGGCACTATGCACAATGGCGGAGACAGCGACGACGGTGGAAATCTTGATTTCGATAGGCTTCTGCGACGGGCTTTTGGGCATAAAAATTTATCAAAGTGAAACTGCGGCAGGCCAACTGTTCCGTACGGCAACAATGGGGAGCAGTAAATTTCTTGCATTCTACTGCAAAAAAATCACCGTCAGGGGCCTGGCGTGTGCGGTTGCGCAGGGCAACAGTGACTTCTTCTCAAAAAACCAGGGCGGCGCCCCGGAAAACCGGTGCGCCGCCCTGAAAGCAGCCGGACATGCGCCCTGACGCTGTTGTCCTGGATTAAGCCGCGCGCATCTGCTGTGCCGCTGCCAGCGTATTTTTCAAGGCCGTTTCCGTGGCCACCCGAGCGCGCGCCTTCAGGGCGCAGTCGGGATAGCCCGATAACTTCGCTGGTGCCATCACGGCGCTGGCTTTTTGCCGTAATTTCAGCATGTCGACGGTTGAGGGCATGCGCGGCGAGTCGATGTGATAGACGCCGGGGCCGATTTCGTGCCGATACTGGAATGGGCCAAAGTCTGCCAGCAACGCCATCTCCGAGCGGCACGTTTTGAGCGTGACCACGTCGGCGTCCATGGCGGCGATCTGCGGCAAGATGTCGTGCCGCTGCGCATGGCAGATGTGCGTGTGGATCTGCGTCGTGTCGCTGACCACGCAGGCGGCGATGCGGAAGGCGCGCGTGGCCCAGTCCAGGTAGGCGTCGCACTTGCCGCGGCGCAGCGGCAAGCCTGCGCGGATGGCCGGCTCATCGATCTCGATGATGCCAATGCCGGCCGTTTCCAGGTCTTGCACCTCGTCGCGGATGGCCAGCGCCAGCTGCAGCGCCGTCGTGGCGCGCGGCTGGTCGTCGCGCACGAACGACCATTGCAAGATTGTGACGGGGCCCGTCAGCATGGCCTTCACGGGTTTTTGCGTCAGGCTTTGCGCGTGCACCGTCCAGGCTACCGTCATGGCGGCCGGGCGTTGTACGTCGCCGTAGACGATGGGCGGCTTGACGCAGTGCGCGCCGTACGCTTGCACCCAGCCCAGGCGCGTGAAGGCGAACCCGTCGAGTTGCTCGCCGAGGTAGTCGAGCATATCGTCGCGTTCCGCTTCGCCATGCACCAGCAGGTCCAGGCCCAGCGCTTCCTGGCGCTCTACGGCGTGGGCGATGTCGGCGTGCATCTGCTTTGTATACTCTGCGCTTGCCAGTTCGCCCCGCCGATAGCTGACGCGGGCGGCGCGGGTGGCCGTCGTCTGCGGGAAGGCACCGATGCTCGTTGTCGGAAAGTCCGGTAGTTGCAGGCGCGCGCGCTGTACGGCCTGGCGCTGCGGGAAGCTCGAGTCGCGGCGGTCGACGGTGGGCGTGAGCGCTTGCAGGCGCTGCGTGACCGGGGAGCGGTGTACGCGTGGGCTGGCGCGCCGCCCTGTGATGGCCAGACGAGACATTGCCAGCGCGGCTAGCGCGGCGGCGTCGGACTGGCCTGCCAGTGCCCCCTTGAGCCGGGATAGTTCCACCAGCTTTTCCGTCGCAAATGCCAGCCAGCTGCGGATTTCTCCGTCGAGCGCCATTTCCGCTTCCAGGCTGAACGGTGTGTGCAGCAAGGAGCACGACGGCGCCAGCCACAGGTGGCCCTGGCGTTTCGCGGCCAGCGGCTGCAGCACGGCGAGGGCCGCGTCGAGGTCGGTGCGCCAGATGTTGCGCCCGTCGACGATGCCGATCGACAAGACTTTATGCGCGGGCAGCCAGTCCGTCACGCTGATCAATTCATGCGCCGCGCAGATGCCGTCCACGTGCAAGCCGGCCACGGGCAGGCGGCAGCTCAAGCTGAGGTTTTCTTCCAGCGGCGAGAAATACGTGGCCAGCAAGATGTTGACACCCACCTGGTTCAACTGCCAGTAGGCGCTCTCGAAGGCGCTACGCCAGGCGTTGGGCAAGTCCAGGCCCAGGATCGGTTCATCCACCTGCACCCACGTCACGCCTTGCTGCTTGAGGCGGTCGAGCAGGGCGCCGTAGACGGGCAGCAATTGTTCCAGCAAGTCCAGGCGGTCGAAGCCCGACTCGCCTGCTGTCTTTTCCTGGCCCAGCCAGAGGAAGGTGAGGGGGCCGATCAGGGCCGCCTTGACTTGGTGGCCGAGCGCCTGCGCCTCGGCCACTTCCGCCAGCAGGCGCTCGCAAGCGAGCGAAAACTGGGTCTGCGGCGACAATTCGGGCACCAGGTAATGGTAATTGCTGTCAAACCAGGGGCGCATTTCCAGCGCGGGCTTGCTGGCGCTGTCCGTATGCTGTGCATGATGGTGGCCGCGCGCCATCGTGAAATAGCGCGACAGCGGCGATTGCTCTGGCGCGAAATTGAAACGCGCCGGTTCGCAGCCCAGCAACTGGATGTGGTTGGCCATCTGGTCGTAAAAAGCGAAGTCGCCCACGCTGACGTAGTCGAGCCCGGCGTCGCGTTGCTGCGCCCAGTGGCGCGCGCGTAATTGCTGGCCTGTCTCTTCCAGCGCAGCCTCGGATAGTTCGCCAGCCCAGTGACTTTCCAGCGCCAATGTCAGTTCGCGCGCGGCGCCGATACGGGGAAAGCCAAGGATGTGCGTACGAATGGTCATGATGTCATCGAGATTTAATGTGAATGCGCTAAAGTGTGCGGCTACTTGATCTATAATCAAAACGAAACATTTTGCCGAATAACATGAAAATATTTCACGTGCATACCCCTATTTCCCGATGCTAGAAATTCGCCACCTGCGCACCCTGAGTGCCTTGCGTTCCTCCGGCAGCCTGGTGCGCGCCGCGCAGCTGCTCAATTTGACCCAGTCGGCGCTATCACACCAGATCCGTTTGCTCGAAGAGCGTTACCAGGCGCCCTTGTTCGAGCGCAAGTCGATGCCGATCGCCTTTACTGCCACGGGCAGCCGCCTGCTGGAGCTGGCCGATAAATTGTTGCCCGAGATCGAGCTGGCCGAGCGCGACGTGGCGCGCCTGTCGCAGGGCGACAAGGGGCAGTTGCGCGTGGCGCTCGAATGCCATACCTGCTTTGACTGGCTCATGCCGGTGATGGATGCGTTCCGCCAGCGCTGGCCGGAAGTGGAAATCGACCTGGTGTCAGGCTTTCACAGCGAACCGGCGGACTTGCTGCGCTCGGGCGAGGCCGATCTCGTGATCGGTTCGCCTTACGGCCCCGATTTCACCGTGTTTCCCCTGTTTCGCTTTGAAATGCTGGTGGTGATGGCGCAGAAGCACCGGCTGCAGGCACAGCGCCGGCTGGTGGCGGCCGACTTTACGGGCGAGACCCTGATCACCTATCCGGTGCCGGAAGAGCGCATCGACCTGATCCGTGAAGTGCTGAAGCCCGCCGGCATCGAGTTCGAGCGCCGCACGGCCGAATTGACGGTGGCCGTGCTGCAACTGGTGGCGAGCCGGCGCGGCATTGCCGCCTTGCCCAACTGGGCCATCAAAAATTACGTCGATTACGATTATGTGGTGGCGCGCCCGGTGGGCGAACACGGCTTGTGGAGCGATCTGTATGTGTCCGTGCCGAAGCCGTTGCAAGACAAGGCGTATGTGCGCGATTTCGTCAGCGTGATACGCGAGCAGTGCGCGGCCTCGCTGGACGGTATCAAGTTGTTGTCCTGATCAACGTTGAGTTGGAAACAGGAAAGCTTGATAAATATCAAGGTTTAGCAATGAACCACCGCTTACAGTCGAGTACTGTGCGGCGCAACATGGCGCCGTCCACTCTTGGGGAGGAAGGACATGTTTTCATTTTCCGAACAATGGGCACGCGCCGGCAAGGCCGTGCTGGAAGCACAGCTGATCAGTGTGCAAGCATATGCCGAGGCCACAGTCGACAGCGGTGCCAGCGTGCTCGATTGGCAGCTCGATGCCGCCCGCGCGGCGCTGGCCGCCGCTACGGTAGCGGGCAATCAGCTGTTGTCCGTGAAAGACCCACAAGCACTGCTGCAACTGTCGCGCACGCAGTCGCAACTGGCCATCGAACGCATCGGCGCATATGGCCGTCAGGCAAAGGATGTTGTCCAAGAAACCCAAGAGAAATTCGATACTGTGACAAAGGGTGAGTTTGCTGCGTCGCATCAAAAAATTGGCGAGCTACTGCAGGTGGTAAAGCAAACGCCGGTGCCTCTGATTATTCCCTTTAATAATTTTCTAAAAAGCACTTTCGGCGGCGCCGATGAAGGGTATGATAAAAATAAAAACACGTGTGCCGCTCGTCAAACACAGGTGCCTTGCGGCTAGTGAGCGCTTATCCGCCGCGCCAGGCCGGCTGTCTCGCCGCCTGCGGTGCGGCGCTGGAACTGCGGCGCATGCCACGCTAGAATGAATGACAGCTTGCTATGTCTTCACGGATTCATTGGATTGTATTAATACCTTGACCTTGACCTTGGCCTTCGTGGCCTGCTTATCGGAGAAATAAATGGATGATGTCGTAATCGTGGCCGCCGGCCGTACCGCAGTCGGCAAATTCGGTGGTAGTCTGGCCAAGATTGCTGCGTCCGAACTGGGCGCGCATGTAATCAAGGGCTTGCTGGCTCAAACCGGCATCGACCCGAACCTGATCGGCGAAGCGATCCTGGGCCAAGTGCTGACGGCTGGCGTTGGGCAGAACGCCGCGCGCCAGGCTGTCATCAAGGCTGGCTTGCCCAGTTCCATCCCGGCCTTCACCATCAACAAGGTATGCGGCAGCGGCCTGAAGGCCACGCACCTGGCGGCGCAAGCGATCAAGTGCGGCGACGCCAACATCATCATTGCCGGCGGCCAGGAGAACATGAGTGCTTCGCCGCACGCCATGAACGGCTCGCGCGACGGTTTCCGCATGGGCGACTTCAAGATGATCGATACCATGATCGTCGACGGTCTGTGGGACGTGTACAACCAGTATCACATGGGCATCACGGCGGAAAACGTCGCCAAGAAATACGAAGTCACGCGTGCCGAGCAGGATGCATTCGCGCTGCAGTCGCAACTGAAGGCGGAAGCGGCGCAAAAGGCCGGCAAGTTCAAGGATGAAATCCTGCCGTTGGAAATCGCCAACAAAAAAGGCACGGTGGTCTTCGACAGCGACGAATACATCAAGCCCGGCTCGACTCTGGAATCGCTGACCGGTCTGCGTCCCGCGTTCGCCAAGGATGGCACCGTCACCGCCGGCAATGCTTCCGGCCTGAACGATGGCGCCGCCGCCGTCATCATGATGTCCGCTACGCAAGCGAAAGAACTGGGCTTGAAGCCGCTGGCACGCATCAAGGCTTACGCTTCGTCAGGCCTGGATCCGGCCCTGATGGGCATGGGCCCCGTCTCCGCTTCGCGCTTGTGCTTGAAAAAAGCCGGCTGGACGCATGAAGAACTGGACTTGATGGAAATTAACGAAGCGTTTGCCGCGCAAGCGATTGCCGTCAACAAGGAAATGGGCTGGGATACCAGCAAGATCAACGTGAATGGCGGCGCGATTGCCATCGGCCACCCGATCGGCGCCTCCGGCGCGCGCATCCTGGTCACCCTGATCCACGAAATGATACGCCGCGACGCCAAGAAAGGCTTGGCTGCGCTGTGCATCGGCGGCGGCATGGGCGTCGCTTTAGCCATCGAACGCGATTAATCGCTGACGCTGAACCCAGGTCGTTGCGTGCGCTACGTGACGCCGGGGTTCGCTGCGGTTTGCCGTTATCACGCGGCGATGCTGGATAACTGCAATTAAATTATTAACTTTTTAGCAATAGAACGATACTGAGGGGATAAAAATGGCAAGAGTTGCATTGGTAACTGGTGGCATGGGCGGTTTGGGCGAAGCGGTTTGTTTCAAGCTGGCGGCGCTCGGCTATCGCGTGGTCACGACCTATTCTCCAGGCAATCAGAAGGTCGCGGAGTGGCTGGCGACGACCAAGGACATGGGCTATGACTTCAAGGCGTATCCGTGCGACGTCGCCGACTACGATTCGGCCGCTGCCTGCGTGGCGGCGGTGCAAGCGGAAATCGGTCCTGTCGACGTGCTGGTGAATAACGCCGGCATCACGCGCGACATGACGTTCAAGAAGATGGACAAGCCGAACTGGGACGCCGTGATGGGCACCAACCTTGATTCCGTCTTCAATATGACCAAGCCCGTCTGTGACGGCATGGTGGAACGCGGCTGGGGCCGCATCATCAATATCTCGTCCGTCAATGGCCAGAAGGGCGCCTTCGGCCAGACCAACTATTCGGCTGCGAAAGCGGGCATGCACGGTTTCACCAAGTCGCTGGCGCTGGAAGTGGCGCGCAAGAACGTTACCGTCAACACCATTTCGCCAGGCTACATCGGCACCAAGATGGTCATGGCGATTCCACAGGAAGTGCTCGACAGCAAAATCATCCCGCAAATTCCGATGGCGCGCCTGGGCAAGCCGGAAGAAGTGGCCGGCCTGGTAGCCTACCTTGCCTCCGACGAGGCAGCGTTCGTCACGGGCGCGAATATCTCGATCAACGGCGGCCAGCACATGTCGTAATCGCTACCCAGGTACAACAAAGAGACAGCTGCGGCTGTCTTTTTTTATGGTGCAAGCAAAACAGGCGGGCCGGGTAGCAGGATCCGGGCGAGGCCTTGCGGGGGCAATTCGGTGTGTCGCATGCCTGGTGCCGCTGGCATGCGAGGTGGGCCATGGCGCCATCGCTGCGGCTGGAAGCTTAGCCCAGCACCAGCCGTCCGGCCAGCAGCACGAAGACGGAGGGCAGCACGAACTTGCCGTAAGGCGAAGGTTTGCCGCGCAGACGGCGTGCCAGGCGTGCCGCCAGCACGGCGTACACGGCGTCGAACAGCAGGCCCAACAGCACCAGGACGGCACCCAGGCGCAGGTACTGCATGCCGACACTGTCGCTGCCGGTGACGAATTGCGGCAGGAACATGCTGCAAAACAGCAGTGCCTTCGGATTGAGCAGATTTGTCAGGAAACCACGCACCAGGCTGGCGCGGGCGCTGTGCGCCGTGGCGGGAGCGGCATCTTCCTGCGCCGTTTTCTTCGACAGGGCCGACTGCAGCAGGCGCAGCGCCAGGTATAACAGATACGCGGCACCCGCCCATTTGACCCATTGCAAGGCTTGCGGATGCGTCACCATCAGCGCCGCCAGGCCGGCGCCTGACAGCGCCACATGCACCGCGCGGGCGCCGGCGATGCCCACTGCCGTCACCAGCGCCGTCGTCACGCCGCGCGCAGCGCCCGTCGCCAGCACCAGTGCCATGTCCGGGCCCGGCAATAAAAAGGCGCCAGCCAGTGCCAGCAGGTACATCAGGAAGGTAGAATCGGACATGGCTCAGTCGAAAAGGAAAGTGGGAGCACGCGCACCGTGCAGCTTGCTCGCCGGGCACCATTATGTTCTTGCTGTGATGAAATGTGCTTGCTTTTCCTGCCCTCCATGCCCTAGTATTTGGGTAGATTCCACTCCTATAAAAACAAAAAATAGATGAAAATTTCAGAAGTTAGCCTCGATGCCACCGATTTGCAGATACTCAGGCTGTTGCAGGATGAAGGACGGCTGTCGAATGCGCGCCTGGCCGAGCGTTTGAAGCTCAGTGAAACTCCCGTCTGGCGCCGCTTGCGTCGCCTGGAAGAGGAAGGCTTTATTACCGGCTACCAGGCTTTGCTCAACCGCAAGAAACTGGGCATCGGCCTGGTGGCGTTTGTACGCGTCGTGTTTGCCAACCATGGCGGCGAGCAGCCGTCGCAGTTCGAGCAAGCGATTGCGACGATACCCGAGATCTTGTCGTGCCACAATGTGGCAGGCGAAGCCGATTATTTCCTGCAAGTGGTGGCGCGCGATCTGGAAGCGTATGGCGAGTTCGTATCGACCGTACTGCGCCGCCTGCCTGGCGTGGCGGAAATCCAGTCCAGCCTGTCGATGCGCGAAATCAAGTCGTCAAACCGCTTGCCCTTGCCGCTGGCCTGAGGCGCCGGCGGCGCACTATAATTGGGTCTTTGCCAGGCAGCCGCTGCCTGGCCTCCAGACTGTCTACGAGGACCGCCATGCCTGACTCCCTGTCGCCCCTGTCGCCGCTGTTTCCCGCCCTGACGCCACGCCGGCACGGCATGCTGGCGGTCGATGACATCCACAGCATTTACTGGGAAGAGTGTGGCAATCCCGACGGCATTCCCGTGCTGTTTCTGCATGGTGGCCCCGGCGCGGGCCTGTCGCCGCAGCACCGCCGCTTTTTCGATCCGCAGCGCTATCGCGTGATCCTGTTCGACCAGCGCGGCGCGGGCAAGTCCACGCCGCTGGGCGAATGGCGCAACAATACGACGCAGTTGCTGATCGAGGATATCGAACGCTTGCGCGCCCAGTTCGGCATCGATCAATGGCTGGTGTTTGGCGGTTCCTGGGGCTCGACCCTGGCGCTGGCGTATGGCCAGGCGCACCCCGAAGCCTGTCTCGGTTTCGTGCTGCGTGGCATTTTCCTCTGTACGCAGGCGGAAATCGACTGGTTCATCGAAGGCGTGCGCTGGTTCTATCCGGAACTGTACGACGCCTTTGCCGCCCCCATCCCAATCGAAGAACGGGGCGATCTGCTGGCGGCCTACGTGAAACGCATTCTCAGCAGCGATCCTGCCGTGTACTGGCCGGCCGCGCGCGCCTGGAGCCGTTTCGAGGGCCGTCGCGTGTATCTGATGCCGCAGCCGGAAGAGGCGCCCAACGATGCGCTGGACCTGGGCGTGGGCCGGCTCGAATCGCATTACATGGCCAATCTCGGTTTCTTCGAGGAAGACCAGCTGATACGCAATATGGCGCGCATCGCGCATTTGCCGGCCGTCATCGTGCAGGGACGCTACGATGCCATCTGCCCGCCCCTGTCGGCTTACCGCCTGCAGCAAGCCTGGCCCGGCGCGCAGCTGGAAATGATCCCGGACGCGGGCCATGGCGCGCTCGAGCATGGCATCGCTTCGGCGCTGGTGCGCGCCACCCAGCGCTTCGTGCCCGGGCGTGGCTTCGCATGACGTCAAACCTTGCTGGTTGGCAAAGCGGCCAGCCGGCGTGCGCCACCTGCTACACTATGGCCTGTGCTGGCGCCAGGGTCGGGCGCCGGAGTGAACCCACGACTTTTTATCCATGAATATACAGATCGGCGACATCGGCCATATCATCCAGCTGGCGATTGCGCCGGTTTTCCTGCTGACCGGTATCGGCACCATGCTGGTGGTGCTGACCAACCGCCTGGGCCGCATCATCGACCGCACGCGCGTGCTGGAAGACCGGCTCGACATTGGCTACAACGATTTCTATATGGATGAGCTCGATACCTTGTATCGGCGTACCCATTTGATCAATTACTCGATTTCGCTCAGCACGGCCTGCGGTTTCTTTGTCTGCGTCATCATCGCCATGCTGTTTTTGGGTGACATTTTGAACCTGACCCTGGACAAATACATCGCCGTGTTCTTTGTGCTGGCCGTGATTTGCCTGATCGGCTGTTTTATTTACTTACTGCGCGAAATTTACCTGGCCGCGACGGCCCAGCGCATCCGGCGCCATATCCGCCCGCCACGTTAAGCGGCGCGCCGGTTTACCCTACCATTGAAGAACGAGTCCAGCATGCACGATTACAAACGTCCCCCCACCCTGCACCGCTACGGCCAGCGCAGCGAACTTGAACTGGCGCTGAGCCTGGGCCAGTTCCGTCTGGTGCCAGCGGGCAATTGCTTGACCCTCAGCTTTTCGCAAGTGTGGGATAAGCAACTGTTCGACCTATTCGCCCCGGCCGATGCCTGTTTGATCATCCACAATACGGAAGAATTCGGCGAACGTCTGCACCGCGCCGTGCAGCGCACCTTACCCAGTTGGGCCGGCATTGACGGCGTCGTCGAGTATGGCCAGCGGGCGGCCCTGGGCGCCGCCTTTACCAAGACGCGCGCCGAAGCGCCCGAGCAGGAATGGCTGTTCGCCTGGCGCTCGATGCAGCCGCAGGCCAGCCTGAACCCCGTCACGGTAAAACTGGGCAGCCTGGAAAACTTTGCGGAAATCCGCGACCGCGATACCTACTTAGCCTGATTTCCGCCCTGATGGCTGTCGATGCGGGCCAGCACGGCCGCCATCATGCGTTCGATATCGCCGCGTATCATGCTCGTGCCCAGCATGTCGGGCACATAGAAACCCGGCATCAGCCGGCTGGAAAAGACGATGCGCGTGCCGCCCGTCTCGGTGACGGGATACACATTCCAGCGTGCTTCGTAATGGCGCATGTCGCCGGAAATGAGGGCGATGTCGATGCTGGTGGATGGCGTTTCCGTGGCCCGCACCACCAGGTGGATGGCGTAGTTCATGAATAGGAAGCGCGCCATGCCCTGCTGCTCGATGATGACTTCATTGCCGTTGCGCGACAGCACGCGGCAAGAGCTGAGGTCGGGCACGAATTCATGCATGCGTTCATAGGTGGTCAGCGTCTTCCAGACGGAGGCCGGCGGCGCCTGCACGCTGCCGCTGGCATCGACTTCATACATGCGCTGCCCGTCGATCTCGATGCGCTTGACCTCGACCTTCAGCTTCTCCTGGCGTACCGTCTGTGCCAGCGCGCTGGCGGGGACGGCGCATAACATCAGTAGGCAGAGTAAGAGTCGCGTCATACTACCTAGGCTACGGGAAACTGGCGCCCGGCACAAGCGGTACGCATCGCCGGCGAGCGCGACTGGCGATTTAGAACTCCCGGTCTAGAGAAATACACTGCGGTGGCCAGCAATGCTTGTTACCGTACGGCTTGCATACCATCACCTATCGGACCGACCATGACTGCCTATCCCCATTTGCTGGCCCCGCTCGACCTGGGCTTCACCACCTTGCGCAACCGCGTCATCATGGGGTCCATGCATACGGGCCTGGAAGACCGCTTCTATCATTATGGCAAGCTGGCCGCGTTTTACCGCGAGCGGGCACGCGGCGGCGTGGGCCTGATTGTCACAGGTGGCATCTCGCCAAACCGCCAGGGCTGGCTGCTGCCGTTCGGCGGCACCTTGAATTTCCTCGGCGACGTGCCGAATCACCGCAAGGTAACGCGCGCCGTGCACGAGGAGGGCGGCAAGATCGTCATGCAGATCCTGCATGCGGGTCGCTATGGCTATCAGCCGTTTGTCGTCTCGGCGTCGGCGAAAAAATCGCCAATTTCCCCGTTCCGCCCGCGTCCCTTGAGCGAACGGGGCATCGAGCGCACCATCTGCGACTATGTGCGCTGCGCGCGCCTGGCGCAAAAGGCCGGTTACGACGGCATCGAAGTGATGGGCAGCGAGGGCTATCTGCTGAACCAGTTCCTCTGTGCGCGCACGAATCTGCGCCAGGACCGCTGGGGCGGCACGATCGAGAACCGTATGCGCCTGCCGGTGGAGATCGTGCGCCGCATCCGCGCCGCCGTCGGCCCCAACTTCATCATCATGTACCGCCACTCGCTGCTCGACCTGGTCGAGGGCGGCAATACCTGGGACGACGTGGTGACGGTGGCCAAGGCGCTGGAGCACGCTGGCGTGAGCATCCTCAATACAGGCTTCGGCTGGCATGAGGCGCGCGTGCCCACCATCGTCACCTCCGTGCCGCGCGCCGCGTTTGCCTCCGTGGCGGGCCGTTTGCGCCGCGAAGTGAGCATTCCCGTGGTGGCGTCGAACCGCATCAACATGCCGCACGAGGCCAACGCCATCCTGGAACGCGGTGACTGCGACCTGGTGTCGATGGCGCGCCCCTTCCTGGCCGACCCTGACTTTGTCGCCAAGGCCGCCGCCGGACGCGCGGACGAGATCAACACTTGCATCGGCTGCAACCAGGCGTGCCTGGACCACACCTTTGCCAACAAGCGCGCCAGTTGCCTGGTCAACCCGCGCGCCTGTCATGAAACGGAACTGGTGTACGCGAAAAAGGCTGTGCCGCGCCGGGTGGCCGTCGTCGGCGCCGGGCCGGCCGGCCTGTCTGCCGCCACCGTGGCCGCCGAATGCGGGCATGAGGTAACCCTGTTCGATAGCAGCGACAGCGTGGGTGGCCAGTTCAAGGTGGCCATGCAGATACCTGGCAAGGAAGAATTTACGGAAACCATCCGTTATTTTTCCCGCCGCATCGCCTTGTCGAGTATCAAGCTGTGCCTGGGCCAGCGCGTGACGCGCGAGCAATTACTGGCCGGCGGCTACGACGACGTTATCGTCGCCACGGGCATCAAGGTGCGCCTGCCGGCCATTCCCGGCATCGATCACCCGAAAGTGCTGTCGTATCTGGATGTGCTGCAAGCGAAGAAGCCGGTCGGCGCGCGCGTCGCCATCATCGGCGCCGGCGGCATCGGCTTTGACGTGAGCGAGTACCTGTTGCACGACCCGGCGCATACGCTGCCGCAAACCGTGGCGGCATGGGCGGGCGAGTGGGGCGTCGACCTGGACGCGGCGAGCGGCGGCGGTCTGGTGCCACCCGCAGCGTCTGTACCCGTGCGGCAGATTTTCCTGTTGCAGCGCAAGACGTCGAAAGTGGGTGCGGGACTGGGCAAGACTTCGGGATGGGTACACCGCGCGGCCTTGGCGAGGAATGGCGTGGCCATGCTGGCCGGCGTCAGCTACGACAGGATCGACGGGCAGGGTTTGCACATCACCGTGGGCGGCGAGCAGCGTTTGCTGGCAGTCGACAACGTGGTCATCTGCGCCGGCCAGGACAGCCTGACGGAACTCATGCCACCGGTCGACCAGAATGGCAAGCCAGTACAGGCGGGCGGCCCGCGTTTCCACAAAATCGGCGGCGCCGCGCTGGCGTCGGAACTCGACGCCAAGCGGGCCATCCGGGAAGGCGCGCAACTGGCCGCGAGTTTGTAAATTGAGGGCTGAGGTCAGACCCGGCGGGGGGATGCGCCCCAGTGGGGCACATCCCGATCCCGCAGGGACCGACCCCGGCAAGAGGTTCGGCATCAAAGAACCTTAATGGCCATGCCCCTTCTTCACCGCCTCAAAGCTCTGCAGCACGTGCTCGGCCATGCTATTGGCCAGCTCGTGCTCGCCAATAAAAACTTTGCCCGCGTTTTCTGCGCGTAGCAATTGCGCCTCTTCTTCGCTGTGGGTGCGCACCAGCGTCATGATGCCGGGGTTGAGTGCGCGCGCCGTCGCTATCATGGCGCGCACGTGGAAGGTATCGTGCGTGGCGATGACGAGCATGGTGGCGTGCGTGATGTGCGCCTGGATCAGTACGGCCGGTTCCGCCGCATTGCCGGCCACGGCCGGAATGCCCTGCTTGCGCAGCTGGTCGACGATGTCGCGGTTTTCCTCGGCCACGACAAAATGAATGCCCCGTTCCATCAGGGCGGCGGCGATGCGTCGGCCCACGCGCCCATAACCGACCAGCACGACTTGGCCTGACAGCTTTTCCTGCGGCACCGTTATCGGCAGCTCGGCCAGCGGGTCGGCGGTGCGTTCAAACTTGCGCGCAAAATCGCTGTTGCCGAGCACGCGCAGCAAGGGCTTGGCCATGCTGAACACAAGTGGATTGAGGCCGATGGACAGGATGGCACCGGCCAGTATCAGGCTTTGCCCTTCCTGCGGCATCAGACCCAGCGACAGGCCCAAGGCGGCCAGGATGAAGGAAAATTCACCGATCTGCGCCAGGCTGGCCGAGACGATGATGGCTGTTTTTGGCGGATAGCGCAGGGCGATCACCAGCAGGAAGGCGGCGATCGACTTGCCGAAGATAATCACGGCGCACACGGCCAGCACTTGCAGCGGCTTGTCGATAAGAATAGTCGGCTCGAACAGCATGCCGACGGAAACGAAGAACAGCACGGCGAAGGCGTCGCGCAGGGGCAACGATTCCTCTGCTGCGCGATGACTGAGTTCGGATTCGCGCAGCACCATGCCGGCGAAGAAGGCGCCCAGCGCAAACGACACGCCGAACAGCTTGGTGGAAGCGTAGGCGATGCCGACGGCAGCGGCGATCACGCACAGGGTGAACAGTTCACGCGAACCGGTGCGCGCCACTTGCCACAAAATCCATGGGAATAGCTTGCGACCCACCACCAGCATGAAGACGACGAAGCCGGTCACTTGCCCCAAGGTCACGGCCAGGGTGTGCCACAGGCTGACGGCCTCGGCATCCGGCGCGACCTTGCCACCGAGCACACCGGCGAACGCCGGCAGCAGTACCAGCACCAATACAGTGACCAGGTCTTCCACCACCAGCCAGCCGACGGCGATGCGGCCATTGAGCGAGTCGAGGATGCCGCGCTCTTCCAGCGCACGCAGCAGCACCACGGTACTGGCCACGGAAAGTGCCAGGCCAAAGATCAAGCCGCCACCGAGTGTCCAGCCCCACCAGTGGGCCAGGCCCATGCCCATCGCCGTGGCGACGCCGATCTGCAAGATGGCGCCGGGCAGCGCGATCTTGCGTACGTCCCACAAATCTTTGATGGAAAAGTGCAGGCCGACACCGAACATCATCAGCATCACCCCGATTTCCGCCAATTGCCCGGCAAGTTCCGCATCGGCCACAAAACCGGGCGTGGCCGGTCCGATGATGATGCCGGCGGCCAGATAGCCGACCAGGGCCGGCAGTTTCAGGCGCGCGGAGATAAAGCCGAAGATGAGGCCGAACCCGAGGGCGGCGGCGATGGTGGTGATCAGACTGATGTCATGCGGCATGCGTGGTGGGTTCCTTATGCGAATATGTGGCTGGAAAAAGAGGGTGTTGAGCGATTGAGTATAAACGCAACAAAGCTGCACGGGAATTTCCCGGCCGTTTTTTTGCGCAAAAATCGCACCATCTTCGTCCGTCCAGTCGCTAACGCATGCCATCGACCGTCATCTTCGCCTAATTGATGTAATCAGGCACCGCCACTGCGCCGCGCTTATACCTTGCGCACGACCACACAGCCAATCGAATAGCCGGCGCCAAACGAGCAGATCACGCCTGTGGCACCCGCCGCCATATCATCCTGGTATTTATGGAAGGCGATGATGGAACCGGCTGACGAGGTGTTGGCGTAGGTGTCGAGGATCACGGGCGCTTCGTTTTCTTGCGCGTCGCGGCCCAGGATCAAGCGCGCGATCAGCAGGTTCATGTTCAGGTTGGCCTGGTGCAGCCAGTAGCGGCTCACTTGCGCCACTTCCACGCCGGCCTTGGCCAGGGTCGCCTTGATCATCTCGGCTGCCATTGGACATACTTCCTTGAAGACTTTGCGGCCTTGCTGGCGGAACAGCTTATCGGCCTTGCCCATGCCGGATTCGTCAAAACGATTGAGGAAGCCAAAATTATTGCGGATGGCATTCGAAAAGCGCGTTTTGAGTTCCATGCCGATGATTTCGAACTGCTGCTGCGACACGGCCGTGTCTTTGGCTTCGACGATGATGGCGGTGCAGGCGTCGCCGAAAATGAAATGACTGTCGCGGTCGCGCCAGTTCAGGTGGCCGCTGGTGATTTCGGGATTCAAGACCAGCACGGCGCGCGCCTGGCCGCTTTGCACGGCAGCGGCAGCTTGCTGGATGCCGAAGGTGGCGGACGAGCACGCCACGTTCATGTCAAAACCATAGCCATCGATGCCCAGCGCATCCTGCACTTCCACCGCCATGGCTGGATAGGCGCGCTGCATATTGCTGCAGGCCACCAGCACCATGTCGATGTCGGCCGGTGTGCGGCCGGCGCGCGCCAAGGCGTCACGCGCGGCAGTCACGGCCATCTCGGCTTGTAAGGACAGTTCGTCATCGCCTCGCTCCGCAATGCGCGAAACCATGCGTGCCGGATCGAGAATGCCGGCCTTTTCCATCACGAAGCGCGACTTGATGCCAGACGCCTTTTCGATGAAGGCCACGCTCGACAGCTCGATCGCCGTCACCGTACCCACGGCGATCGCCTCGGCGTGATCGGCATTGAATTTTTCTGCGTAGGCATTGAAGCAGGTGACCAGTTCTTCGTTGGAGATCGAAAATGGCGGCGTATACAGTCCGGTACCGCTGATGACGACTTGTTTCATAATTAAACTTTCAAATTTGGCAATCGACGCGCTGCCGATAAGTGGAGCAAATTTTACACAAACAGACTCGACTGTAGAGAGTTTCGTGTTGCGGCAGAGCAGGAAGTGTGGCGGAAGATGGTTTTTTGTCGCGTGGACAGTGGCCGGGGGGCGGCGTGTGATGGGGGCAGACAGGGACGCCGAGTCCCGGCGGGTCTGCCCCCAAACTGCCTATTTTTTCTGTTCTTTCTTGACGTTGGCTTGCACCACCACCGGTTCGGCCTTGGTCAGTTGCACCGGCAAACCCTTCAAGTGGTTCAGCGCCTGACGCAGCTGGAAATCGTCCTGGCTGCCAAATTCCAGCGGCTTGCGGGTTTTTTCCAGGGCGATGATGCGCAATTGCTCTTCCATCTCGTCGTTGACGGGGGCGGCCTTGGCGCCGTTGTTGGCACTGCCTTGGCCGCGGTCGTTGCTCAGGTGCTTGCTCAGGTCCGCTTCGCGGATGCGTAAGCCGTTCAAGCCGTCGCCGTCCACATTCTCATCTACCAGCAAGTCGGGCACGATGCCCTTGGCCTGGATCGAGCGGCCGTTCGGCGTGTAGTAGCGGGCGGTCGTCAGCTTGACGGCGGTGTCGGCGGTCAACTGGCGGACGGTTTGCACCGAACCCTTGCCGAAGGTTGGCGTGCCGATAATGGTGGCGCGCTGGTAGTCTTGCAGCGCACCGGCGACGATTTCCGAGGCCGAGGCCGAACCCGTGTTGACCAGCACCACCAGCGGCACTTTCTTGATAGCTGCCGGCAATTTTGCCAGCGCATCGCCTTCCGAGCGGAAGCTATAGTATTCGGCGCGGCCGTAAAACACCTGCTTTGAATCGGGCAGCTGGCCATGCGTCGAGACGATGGCCGCGTCCTTCGGCAGGAAGGCGGCCGAGACGCCGATGGCGCCCTGCAGCACGCCGCCCGGATCGTTGCGCAGGTCGAGCACCATGCCCTTGATCTGCGGATCTTGCCGGTACAGGGCGGTGATCTGCGCGGCCATGTCGTCGACGGTCGGTTCCTGGAATTGCGACACGCGCAGCCAGGCGTAGCCGGGCTCTATCATTTTCGACTTCACGCTTTTTTGATGGATTTCCTCGCGCGTGATGGTGAAGGCCAAAGGTTGCGGTGCATCCTTGCGGGCAATCGTCAGCGAGACCTTGGTGCCCGGTTCGCCGCGCATGCGCTTGACGTTGTCGTCCAGGCTGACGCCTTTCACCGGCTGGCCATCGAGGCGGGTGATCAGGTCGCCGGCCTTGATGCCGGCGCGGTAGGCGGGGCTGTCCTCGATGGGCGAGACGATCTTGATATAGCCGTCTTCGCTCAGGCTAATTTCAATGCCCAGGCCGACAAACTTGCCTTCGGAACCTTCGCGCAGCTCGGCATAGGCTTTCTTGTCCAGGTAGGCGGAATGGGGGTCGAGCGAGGCGACCATGCCGGCAATGGCGTCTTCCAGCAGTTTCTTGTCTTCCACCGGCTCGACGTAGTCGGACTTGATCATGCCAAACACATCGGCCAGTTGGCGCAGCTCTGCCAGCGGCAGGGGCGGCTCGACGGTTTTTTGTGCCATGGCTGAAAATTGCAGCGACACGGCGACGCCGGCCACCACGCCCAGGCCGATCAAGCCGGTATTTTTGAGTTTGCCCATCATTGCACCTTTGCAGCTAGCGTGTCTTGCACAAGCGCCAGTCCCCGTGGAGCAGCGCTTCTTGGTGAAAGTATAGACCTGAATCTCTGGCGGCGTGGCTCGGCCGTGGAAAAAGCTCGGCTGACACCACTTTAGGCGTAAAAATGGGACTCAGCTCGCCATACATTGTACTTTTGTCGCCGATGTTTCAGGACGGCGTTGCAGTGCAAAGCGAATCAAACCGTCCTGTGGCAGCAAGCGAAGGGTAAAAGCCGGCAACTCTTTGGGGGCAGTGCGCGGGGCAAGGATGGTCAAATGTCCTGCCCGCGTGCTACATTCCTGCAGTGCCTGGCGCGGTGGGCTATCCGCCCGCAGCTATCTGCCCGGTCTTTTTGACATGCCCCATAAGGACAATCCGTGAATCGCTATCTCTTGAGCAGTCTAACCCTGAGCCTGTTGGCTGCGTTTGCCCATGCCGCCGAACCGGCATCGGCCGCATCGTCCGTGTCGGCACCGACCGTGGCGCCCAGTGTCGCACCTTCCGCGCCTGCCGCCGCTGGTGTCGTTTCCGGCATCGATGTGCAATACATCGACCCAGCCATCAGAGTGCAGGACGATTTCTTCACCCATTTGAATGGCAAGTGGCTGGCCACGGCCGAGATCCCTGCAGACAAGTCGAGCTGGGGTTCGTTCGCCAAGCTGCGCGATGACACTACGCCACAGTTGCGTGGCATCATCGAGTCGACGCAACAGGACAAGCACAAGAAGGCCGGTTCCGAAGCGCAGAAAATCGGCGACTTGTACGCCAGCTACATGGATGAAGCCCGCCTCGATGCGCTGGGCACGAAGCCGCTGGCAGGCGAACTGAACCGTATTCGCTCGCTGCGCGACAAGAAGGGCGTGCCCGCCCTGATCGCGCACCTGAGCCAGGTGGGTGTGTCGACGCCCTACGCCGTGTATGTGGGCCAGGACGCCCGTGCCTCGACGAAATATGCAGCGTATGTGAGCCAAAGCGGCTTGGGCATGCCCGACCGCGACTATTATCTGGAAGCCAAGCAGGCTGGCGTCAAAGAGAAATACCAGGCGCACGTGGAAAAAATGCTGGCCATGGCCGGCGACAAGAACGCCGCCGCGCGCGCCAAGGCTGTGGTGGCCCTGGAAACATCGCTGGCGGCAGCGCAATGGACCAAGGTCGAGAACCGCGACCCCGTCAAACGCTACAACAAGACCGACATCAGCAAGCTGAACGACCTCACTCCCGGCTACGACTTGAAAGCAGGCCTGGCCGCCCAGGGTATCGCCAACAAGGTTGATTACGTCATCGTCAACCAGCCGAGCTACCTGGCCGGCTACAACAAGGTGCTGGCGTCAAGCGACCTGGATACCCTGAAAGCCTATTTCGAATGGCAATTGCTGCGTAGCTACGCCAGCTATCTGTCGAAAAACTTCGTCGATGAAAGCTTTGCCTTCTATGGCACGGTGCTCAGCGGCACGACGGAAAACCAGCCGCGCTGGAAGCGTGGCGTGGGCGCTGTTGAAGTCGTACTGGGCGAAGCCGTAGGCAAACTGTATGTGGCGCAATATTTCCCGGCAGAGCGCAAGGCGCGCATGCAGGAACTGGTGAAAAACGTGTTGGCGGCCTACAAAGACAGTATCGACACGCTGGACTGGATGAGCCCGGAGACCAAGAAAGAAGCGCAAGCCAAGCTGGCCAAGTTTACGCCGAAGATCGGCTATCCGAACCAATGGCGTGATTATTCGAGGCTGCAAATCGTGCACGGTGACTTGGTGGGTAACATGATGCGTGCAGCGAACTTCGCTTCGGCGCGCCAGGTAGCCAAGCTCGGCAAGCCGATCGACCGCGAAGAGTGGGGCATGACGCCGCAAACGGTGAACGCCTATTACAGCTCGACGATGAATGAAATCGTCTTCCCTGCATCCATCCTGCAGCCGCCGTTCTTTGACGCCAACGCCGACGATGCGGTCAACTATGGCGCCATCGGCGCCGTCATCGGCCATGAAATCAGCCACGGTTTCGACGACAAGGGTAGCCAGTCCGATGGCGATGGCAATCTGCGCGATTGGTGGACTGCGGCCGACCGCAAGAATTTTTCGGCCAAGGCCGATGCGCTCACCAAGCAATACGACGGCTATAGCCCATTGCCTGGCTACCACGTCAATGGCGCGCTGACCCTGGGCGAGAACATCGCCGACAACTCGGGTGTGGCGATCGCGTACAAAGCCTACAAGATTTCGCTGGGCGGCAAGCCGGCACCCGTGCTCGATGGCTTGACGGGCGATCAGCGTTTCTACATGGGCTTTGGCCAGGTATGGCGCAGCAAGATGCGCGAAGCGCAGCAAATCGTGCAGATCAAGACCGATCCCCATTCGCCGGGCCAGTACCGCGCCAATGGCACCATGGTCAACCAGCCAGGCTTCTATGAAGCGTTTGACGTGAAACCGGGCGACAAGATGTATGTCGCCCCGGAAAACCGCGTCATCATCTGGTAAGCCCTGCCGTGATGAAAACGTAATCTCGTAGCAACAGAAGAGACCACCTCGCGTGGTCTTTTTTGTATTTTGGACAAAGTTTTTTCTGGCGTTTCGGCTGGTATGCTACAGTCAAAAACCGGGCCAGAAGCCTCGGGCATTCTGACCCTAATATTTCCACACAATACAATATTGAGGATTACCGTGAATCGTTATTTGTTAAGTGCACTGACCCTGAGTTTGCTGGCCGGCGTGTCCGGCATGGCTGGCGCTGCCGATGCCGCCAAGAAAGCCGCTGCGGCGCCTGTCACCGCCAAGGCTGCCGCGCCGGCGGCGCTGACGTCCGGCATCGCCATCGAATATGTCGACCCTGCCGTGCGCGTGCAGGACGATCTGTTCCAGCATTTGAATGGGAAATGGCTGGCGGAAACCGTGATTCCTGCCGACAAGTCGAGCTGGGGCAGCTTTGCCAAGCTGGCCGACGATACGCAAACCCAGTTGCGCGGCATCGTCGAAGGCGCGGCTGCCGACAAGGCCCGCGCGGCCGGGTCGAATGCCCAGAAAATCGGTGATTTCTATACCAGCTTCATGGACGAAGCCAAGCTGGAAAGCCTGGGCTTGACGCCATTGAACGCCGAGCTGGCGAAGATCGCCGCGCTCCAGGATAAGGCCGAATTGCCGGCCGTGATAGCCCACTTCAGCAAGCTGGGCGTGACCTCGCCGTACGACTTTGGCATCCACCAGGACGCCAAGGATTCCACCAAATACGTGGCTGACATCGTGCAAAGCGGCCTGGGCTTGCCTGACCGCGATTATTACCTGGAAGAGGGCAAGGCCGATACGCGCGCGAAATACCTGGCGCACGTGGAAAAAATGCTCAGCTTGTCCGGCGACGCGAACGCTGCCGCGAATGCGAAAGCCATTGTGGCGCTGGAAACGGACTTGGCCAAGGCGCAATGGAGCAATGTGCAGAACCGCGATCCCGTCAAGAACTACAACAAGGTCGAGCTGGCGAAACTGGCCGCCATGGCGCCAGGCTACGACTGGGCTCGCTACCTGAAGGAAACTGGCATCGCCGGCAAGGTAAATTATGTGATCGTCAGCCAGCCCAGCTATCTGAAAGGCTTCGCCGAGATCGCCAACAAGACGCCGCTGCAGACGTGGAAAGCGTATTTCCAATGGCATTTGCTGCATGCCAACGCTGGCTACCTGCCGAAAGCTTATGTCGATGAAAACTTCGCGTTCTACGGCACTACCCTGACGGGGGTGACGGAAATGCGTCCGCGTTGGAAACGTGGCGTGGGCGCCGTCGAAGGTGCGTTGGGCGAAGCCGTGGGCCAGCTGTACGTGGAGCAATATTTCCCGGCCGAACGCAAAGTGCGCATGGAAGCGCTGGTGAAAAACCTGATGACGGCTTACAAGCAAAGCATTGATCAGCTCGACTGGATGAGCCCGGTCACCAAGAAACAGGCGCAGATCAAGCTGGCCAAGTTCACTACCAAGATCGGCTATCCGAACAAATGGCGCGATTACTCGGGCCTGACGGTGGCGCCGGATGATTTGATCGGCAATATCCAGCGTTCGCATCTGCTCAACTATAACCGCGAATTGAACAAGCTGGGCCAGCCTATCGACCGCGACGAGTGGGGCATGACGCCGCAAACCGTGAACGCCTATTACAACCCTGAGCTGAACGAAATCGTCTTCCCGGCCGCCATCCTGCAAGCGCCGTTTTTTGACGCCAACGCCGACGATGCCGTCAACTATGGCGCCATCGGCGGCGTGATCGGCCACGAAATCAGCCACGGCTTCGACGACCAGGGCGCTCAGTACGATGGCGATGGCAACCTGCGCGACTGGTGGACCAAGGCCGACCATAAAAACTTCGCCAAGAAAACCAAGCAGTTGGTGGCGCAGTACAACAGCTTCAGCCCCGTCAAGGGCCAATTCGTCAATGGCGAACTGACCCTAGGCGAAAACATCGCCGACAATTCCGGCGTGGCGATCGCCTATAAAGCGTACAAATTGTCGCTCAATGGCAAGAAAGCCCCCGTCATCGACGGTTTCACGGGCGAGCAGCGCTTCTATGCGGGCTTTGCCCAGGTATGGCGCATGAAGATGCGCGAAGCGCAGCAACTGGTCTTGCTGAAAACGGACCCGCACTCGCCAGGCCAGTTCCGCGCCAATGGTACCATGCGCAACCAGCCCGGCTTCTACCAAGCCTTCGACGTAAAACCGGGCGACAAGATGTATTTGCCACCGAAAGACCGCGTCATCATGTGGTAAGACGCTAGTCCCAGGCATCAGTTGCCAGCCGCCCCGCGCAAGCCGGGCGGTTTTTTTACGTCGTGTGATCTGCCATAAACTGCGGGCGAAAAAAAACCGCCCAGATGGGCGGTTCTTGGTTCAGCGCACTGGCTCAATTATTTGGCAGGCTCGGCTGCAGGAGCGGCGCCATCGGCTGCTGCTGCCGGTGCCGGCACTTCCGGTTCCTTGAACTTGCCGCCCGACGCGTTGGCCAGGTAGACCACGGCGCGCGCCACTTCCACATCGTCGAGGTCCGGATTGCCGCCCTTGGCAGGCATCGCGCGCAAGCCTTCGATCGCGTGTTTCACGAGCGTATCGTAGCCTTGGGCGAGGCGAACCGACCAACCGCCCGCATCGCCAAACTTCGGTGCACCGGCCACGCCAGCGCCATGGCACGCCACGCAGGTCGCCGTGTAGACGGCTTCGCCGCCTTGCAGCACCTTCGGACCGCTGGCATCCTTGAAGGTAAAGCCCGCATTAGCCACTGGACTCAAACGCTCGGCAATGGCTTCCGGCGACTGGCTGTCCGTACCGGCGCCCGTCAGTTTTTGCGCCGTGACGAACTGCACCAGCAAGATGATGCCGATGACGGTGATGAGGAAGAAGCCTGCTACGGCGGCAAGCAACTGTTTAGGCGTTTTGATCGCTGATTGTTGTTCGTTATGTGCGTCGCTCATGATGTCCTTAGTCCAGATTTGAAACTGATGGCCGTGTAAGGTAGCATTTTTACATGCTTGTATGTAAACCTTTATGTATCCCATAATTATAGGCACAAAAATTGAGCAGTGACATGCAATTGCCGGCGATACGACAGTTTCCGTAGACGTAGGTAAAGAAAAACGGTATCCTTCGCTTCACTTCAGAAATTCCCCCTACGCGGCTGTAGCTCAGTGGATAGAGTATTGGCCTCCGAAGCCAAGGGTCGTGGGTTCGATCCCCGCCAGCCGCACCAAGATTTTTCAATAAATTCAATGAGTTAAACAGTGCGCAATATTGCATATTGATGCGGTATTTTGCAGAAATTGGCACAGTGAGTGTGCCAATATTGTGCCAAGCTTTGTGGGCTATTAACTACAATGAGTTGGCATACTGATTTAGCTATCGGGATGTATACCGTCGCCTTCATCTGGCATCCAGGGATTCACCTTGGCCGACTGCGCTCTGATTCGATTCTCGTAGCTCTCAAAAATTACTCTGTTTGAGTAGATGCTAATTTCCCGATCCCATGAAAGCGCGTCCAGCCTTTCCCAATCACGCTCCCATTCCTTCTGGTTGTCGTAGGCGCTGCTTGTGCCGGCCATTTTGTCTTGCATCATCACGCAGTGTGCCAAGTATTCTTTCGCACTAGCGGCACGGGCGACGCCATCTTCTGGCCAGGTTGTCGAATTTGGCAGTGTCTTCGGGAAGGTATGGCCGTACTCGCTGTCAGTGATACCCGTTGCCAGCCAAAACGCGTAGTGAGGCCATAGTCTACCTGCCGCTTCAATCATTTTCCCGCTCGGCGGTGCGTCGTCCTTATCCCACCAAGTCTGCCAGGTATTCCGCGAGATACCGCTTTTCTTCTGGAGCCATCCAAAGCGCCCAGCTTCGTCCGTCTCAGCAACGATGATTCCTTTCAACCGTGCATGAATCGGCATTACTTCAAACAAGAATTTTTTCATATCAGTTTTGCTTGACGTTAGGAAACACTGCCGATACTATGACACTTATGCCGTAAATACGGCATAATTATGAAAAGTACGGCAAGAAGGTGGTTTTTTGCGTACCGTTGGCTTTGTGGCCATCGATTCTTGCCGATTATGAGTCTTGTGGCGGTGATTGTCACTGCCGAGCTAGAAAGCACCAGATGATTGAGTTGTTGGACGTCTCGCAAATTGCAACTTTGCTCAGGAAAACGGTTCCTTCCATCCGCAGTGACGTGTGCAGAAACCCGTCGGCTCTTCCCCCTAGATGCAAACTCCCTGGTTCCCGACGACTGCTTTGGCGCGCTGAAGATGTAAGCACCTGGCTTGCCGCTTGCGTTGAAACTCACCCGAATGTGTCCTCGCCACTATCTCTTCTGGCGTCAAACGAACCTAAGCGTCGTGGTCGTCCTAGGAAAACAGAGGTACACGCATGAGACCAGTACGCAATTCCCTTATTAAAAGCCGCCATAAGGAGGCATTCAGCCCCTATGCAGAAGCATCCGGGTGCTCCACCCAGGCTCGATCCGTCAAATCGCAAATTTACAGTGTCGGCAAACTGTCGGCCGCCAGCGCCGACCGTACCGCCAGCGCTACCGCACTGCCGGAACGGATCGGCGTTGAGGCCGAAAAGGCTAGGAAAGTGCCGCAAATCGCACATGTGAGCGCCACAGAATGTTGCTCCCTTAATAACATGGAGGAAAACCTAGTAGGCGCCAAGTCTGAATATTGGGAGAGTGTTTGCGACGAAGATTTTGGAGATGTGAAGCTGGTGTTGACCGGTAAAGGCGAAACCAAGACATTGCTTGTCCGCGTTCCCTCAGCAGCTCAATGTTGCGTAATAGATTGGATTAATTGCACTGTTTCGGAAGATACATGGTCAAACACAGCAGGGCGAACCCTAATTACTGATGATGAGTATGTGGAAGAAGCAAGTCGACAACTAGAGAAAATTTTCGGTTTTGGCGTTACCACGCATCGGGGGCAGAAATTGAACTTTTATGCTGACTCATGGGTGTTGGGGGACGGTATGGGATTTGTTTGCTTTGGAAAGCAAAACAGAACCATGTTGATCATGCTCTCTGGGCAGGGCTGTGCTAGCGCCACCATTGGTTGGGAGCGACGGATGTATGAGTTTTTGACCACGGTAGCGGTGCGTCCATCTATTTCACGTATCGATCTCGCGCATGATGACTTTGACGGATCTTACTTGTCTGTTGATTGGGCGTATCAGCAGTGGAAAGAAGGGAATTTTAGTTTTAGGCAAGGGGGGCGTCCGCCGGAAATTCAAAAGCTTGGCAACTGGGATCGACCGAGCGGCAAGGGACGTACCTTGACAATTGGTCAGCGCTCCTCCAGCAAATTTTGTCGTTTCTATGAGAAGGGCAAAAAGGAAGGGGACAAGGAGTCTTCGTGGTGCCGATGTGAGGTGGAATTTAAAAATACCAACACAGTCATTAATCCTGAAGTTTTGCTGAATCCGGGGAAATTCTTCGTCGGCGCGTATCCGGGATTTTCCGCATTTGCGAAAACCGATACTCCAGCACGCATGGAGGTTAAAGCGCGTGCACTACACATAACGATGGATGATTCTGTGGAAATTACGAAGAGACAGTTCGGTAAATATATCCGTGTGTTTCGTGCCACTTATGGCGACCAAGAAACGCTCGCGCTGATCACCAATGCGGATGAAGAGGCCTTTCCTAAGCGTCTCAAACCCTTTTTGAGTTTTCACGATTCGGGTCCCGTCCCCATCCACAAACAGATTAAACCAGTCGTTCCAGACTTTACTCAATTTCCAATAAGCCCCCCATTTTTTGGCCTCAATGGGGAACGGGCTCGTCTGTAGGTCGTATCAAAAAAAATCTAGGATAAAAAATGAAATTTAGCTCAACCATCAAAGTAACAGGTATGAAGTTCTCCAAAGGCACGATGGACAACGGCCAGGCGTTCGATAGCACGAAAGTGTTTGTCGAAACGGAGCTGGACAGCAGTAAAGACACTGCTATGGGGACGGCATGCGCCGAGTACGGGCTGGGCAAGGCGGAGGAGTACCAGAAATACAAACACCTTGCCGATGCTTTTCCCTTCATGGCCATCGCTGACATGGAAATTGTCACGAATGGGAAAACGCAAAAAACCATCATTCATGCATTGAAGCCGATCGAGCCTGCAAAGCCTTCCGGCCAGGGTGTCAAAAATGTGGCCGCATAGGCCGGAAGTCAAGTTCATCGTCCAAGACAAGGAATCGGCATTGTTCTTAATGCCTTGCGAAGGGGATGTGGGCTTCACTCCCTGGGCGCATGAGGCCGGACGATTTGATGGTTTTTCCGAAGCTGTCGACACGGCCGCATTGAATTGCCACGAAGGATATTTCGTGACACAGGTGCTTCAGAAGGAGGAGCAATGGCGACCGGATCAATTCAAACCATTTTAATTTGTGGAGCTGCAGCGTCTTCACAGGCGCCGTGTCCTGAAGGCATGGGATTAATGACGATGCAGGGGTATGTGGTTGACGCTTCACAGGCAGCAGGTATGGAGGCACAAAACGCTCCTTTCGACTATGCGTATGCAGCAGGTATTTGGTCCATGGCCTTCACTTTTGTCGTGGCGCTATACCTGGTGAGCAAATCGGCTGGAACCATTCTTAACGCAATTCGAAGTTTGTAATACTGCCCCGGCAGTTTCCGGGTTTTTAAGGAGTTTTAAATGAACAAGAACATTCAACGTGGTTTGGCTTTTACTGGCGCTTTGGGTATGTCGGCGATGGCTTCGGCACAGGCTGCAGGTGGTCCAGATATGAGCGGCCTGACTGGCGCTGTCGATTTCGGCACTGTGACCACTGCAATTATGGCGATTGCCGGTCTGCTGGCAGTTGTGTACGTAGCGGTCAAGGGCGCTCGCATTGGCTTGTCGATGCTGCGCGGCTAATCACGTTTTTTACAGATTGCAGTAGGTAGTTAGGGGGAGCTGCTCGGCTCCCTCTTTATTTTTGGGGACAACTATGTTTCGTTTAGATTTTGCACGATGACTATTAACCAGCTCTGGTATTTCGGTGTGTTCGTCTGGGGCCTCGTATCCGCGTGGGCTGTCATCGAAGGTTTGAAGGAGTAGTGCGATGGAAACTTTTTTTTGTGATGTAGCGTTGCCCCTACTGGTCGTAGGTTACTTGTCATCGGTAGCGTACTGCGCTTCGTCGGAATTCTGTATGAGCAGGTGGAGCGATCCATGGATATTGGGCGTGCTTCTACCTTTGCATTGGGCATTTGTTCAAGGAAAAGTCCTGGCAGGTGTGCTGTTTTCAGTCTTCCTGTTTTGTGGCCTGCCTGTAAGTGTCGTTTGGCTACTTCGGACGACTTTTCGCTACCTTAAGGCTACGTTATGAAGAAAATTTTGTACTTGCTGCTAGTAAAAAAAGTGGTGCTGATTTTTTCGATTCTATGCATGCTGGGGCACCAGCAAGTAAACGCCCAGGCCCTGCCCGTGCCGGTCGCTAACTTTGTAGTGAATCGTGCTGTGGCTGGAGTGATTACGAGGGCAGCTATCGCGCGCGGATTTGCGGCCAATGATCCGCGTATTGCTGCAACGCTTGCGGGGGTTGGTAGCTCGATGACAGCTGTTAACGTGGCATCCACAATTGCTGGCGTTGGCTTGGGAATCGCAGGGGCGCCGGTGTGGTTGACCATTGCGGGTGGGCTGGCGGTACTTGGTGTTGGCGCTGCGATTATTGCGGGCAACAGCCGAATTTCGATTGAAAGCGTGGGTTCTGGCAATAAATTGCGAGTTGATCAGCCTGCTGTAGAAGCTGAAAAATACTTAGCTCCCGTAGTTGTTGATCAGACGCAAATGTGGCAACGCGCCCTTGCCGCTGGCGCACCTATCTATCGGAATCCAACTAATTGCTATACCAATGAGTCATGCTATGCACTGCCACTCATGCCAACTACTGCGGGCTTTAAGTATTATGCGGACTCATATGGTGCTAAAACAATATTGTTCACCCCTAATATCAATGACTATGCGCGATGGTATACATTTCTGACGAAGCCGATTGTAACTATACGACCAGGTGTCATTTACACATGGGATCTCGTGAGTGTCGAGCAGGTCTACAATAGCGTAGGCGGCTCACAGGTCACAATACAGATTCGAGAAGGGCAATCTGGGGGCGATCCGCTATATTCAACGCCATATTCTCGTGTCAATACATATAATGCTGTTGGACAAGTTATTGGCGACATAGGGCCGACCTGGTACGACAACTTGTTTATTGCCGCCTCAAGTATGCCGGCCTCCGTCAAGTCATCGCGCTTGTCCCAAGACACCTTGGCGAAGTTGGCCGATAAGGCGTGGCAAAGTGCCGCAGCACAACCAGGTTATACGGGCCTGCCATACTCCTATACGCAACCCGTTACTGCAGTGGATGTCGCGCCATGGGTGAATGATAATCCGGCGTCTATACCGACGATTGGTGACATGTTGGTTCCGGCAAATAATCCTGGTACAAATTTAGTGCCCATATCGCCGACCATTTATCCAACCACATCACCTGGCCCCAATCCGATTCCAAACCCGAATCCAGTTCCAGGACCGTCCCCGACGCCTACTACTGGCGATGTAAATGTAATCAATACGGTGAAGGTAGATTTCGGTCCCGATCCACTGATACCTACGCCAACACTTGAGAGCACGCCCACTGCCAGTGCGATTCTGAAGCCGCTAATCGATCTCTTTCCTTCGCTGCGGACTTTCGTAGTGCCGTCACATGCCTCCGAGTGCCCAAAGCCAACCTTTGATGTGTTCGCACAAAGCGTGGTCATGGACACGCATTGTCAGGTGCTTGACTCGGTGAAACCAACCTTGTCGGCGGTGATGGCATTCGTTTGGGGTGTTGCCGGCCTGTTCATCATTCTTGGCGCATAAGGGCAGGGATATGTACGCGATTCTCTTCTCTGCCGTCAATGCGCTGTTGGGCTTTGTGTTCCGCTCAGTGCTTATCAAGTTCGTCGTGTTTTTCGCGCTATTTTTTATCGTGACGGAATTTATCGAGGTGCTTTCCCCGATGCTCCCGGATGGCGCTGCTCTGGATGGAGCGCTCGGGGGGATTCCTTCCAGCGTTTGGTATTTTTTAGACCTTTTCAATGTGTCTGCAGGCATCCCTATTTTGCTGTCGGCGTGGGTGACACGCTTCATCATTCGCCGCTTGCCAGTGATCGGATAATGCTATGAATTTCTCTTGTGTCGAGCTGCGGGCGGGTCTGTTCGTAAGTGCTCAGGTCTTGGCCTCCCAATGCATCACTCTCATGGCGACGTGCTTGCTTACCTGTGTGGTGCTACATGCCAATTAATGTCTATACGGGGTTGATGCGATCAGGTAAGAGTTATGAGGTGGTGTCAGAGGTCATCGTTCCGGCAGTGAGATCTGGCCGCCGTGTCGTGACAAATGTAGATGGAATTTCTGAAGAAAGAATTCTCGAATACCTCGCGCAGAGTTGCCCACATGACGATCCAGAGCTGTATGGCTGTATTGTTCACGTGGACAATAGTCAGGTCTTCGATTCGGAATTCTTCCCTTATTACGATGACCATAAGGGATCGCACACCGATACTTTGGTAAGGCCTGGCGACTTGGTCTGCATAGACGAAGCATGGCGCTTCTGGGGGGCGACTGACTGCAAACTACACAAAAACCATAAGTCTTTTTTCCTTGAACATGGCCATTTCACCAATGAGAAAACTAACGTTGCATGTGACCTGGTATTGATGATTCAGGACATGAGCAATCTGCATCGTTTCGTCAAGGCAGTGGTGGCGTTCAATTTCCGGACTCATAAGAAAGTCGCTCTGGGTTTGGGGAACACGTACAGTCTAACCATGTGGGAGGGCTACAAGCAGTCGCGAACTTCACAAGTTGGGAGCTGGGTTCGTAAGTACCGTAAGGAGGTGTTTCCTCTGTATTCAAGTTTCAAGGGCGGTGCGCAAGGTGTCATGGTTAATGCTGACAAGCGCATGAACATCTTCGCTGGTAAAAAGCTGTGGGGCATGATGGCGTTGCTAGTCGTTGGTGGTGGACTTTGCTTTTATAACGTCCTAAAGTTTTTCAATCCGGTTGCTGTTCCTTCAGTTGCAGCGAGTCCCACGAAAACGCACGCTGTTGGCATTCCGTCTGGGCCTGATGCTTCTCAACGCTTACTGCCTGTGGGGAGCGTGGCGGGCCGTTCAGTGGCCTTCAGCGAGGTTTGGCGAATCACTGGTGTGCTTAATTCCAACGGCAAGAGTTGGGTCGTCTTGGTTAATAGCGCCGGCGCGGTCCGTGTGGAATCGCCATCCGTGTTCCACAACGAAGGCATGGTGCGTATGGGCGAAGTGGATGGCGCCAAGGTAACGGTTTGGTCTGGTGCCCCATTGCCGAAGGTAGGCAGCTTTCTTTCCGCACCTAATAGCGGTGTGAGGTAAGAAATGAAGAAGCTACTCATATTTTTGTTGTTCGGAATTTCTGGTGCTTCCTTTGCGAGAGTGAGTACAGTGCCGGAGCCACCCGACAATACGAGCTTCGACTTTCGCAGCTTGAACGTGGCGCAGGCCGTGCAGCTCATTTACGCCGAAGCCCTTAAAGAAGCTTACGTGATTGACCCGGAAGTGTTATCTGATCAGCGCAATGTGTCATTTCGGTACGATAGTGCCAAGGGCGAATTACGTCTGTTTATCAAGTCCTTCCTCGATTCTCTCGGTCTGGAGGTTGTTCGTCGCAACGGCGTTGATTTCGTTGCCAAGAAATTGGCCAGGGAGGTATCGATAGAGGACCCGGAGATTTTTGTGTATCGACCTCAGCATCGGGGCGGTTCGTATCTTGTGGATCTGCTTTCACCACTGGTCAAGGGCCAGTTCACCGCACGGCGAACCATCCGCGCTACAGAGGGGGAAAAGTCGCCACAGGCATTCAGTCCTCCTGGATCGGCGGCGGCATCGATAGACCGCGAGAGCGATATGCTTGTTTTCTCCGGCTCAAAAGCGGAAATTAAATTGCTCGCCAAGATGCTTCCGCAGGTTGATGTACCATTGGGCGAGGTTGTCATCAAAGCGTATATGTACGAGGTTGGTAGCAATGACAGCGATGCGTCTGCACTTGGTCTGGTGCTCTCCGCTTTAGGCGGCAAGATTCAAGTAGGAATTGGTACAAATACCTTAGAGAATTTGCTCCGCCTGAAGACCAGTTCGATTGACCTGGTTGCCTCGGCGCTAAAATCTGACGGTCGCTTCAAGGTCGTCACATCACCATATCAGCGTGTGCGGTCAGGCAAGACTGCTCGTTTCGTGTCGGGATCACAGGTCTCAATTTTGGGGGCTATCATGACGCACCAGAACGGTTCTACTCAGCAGTCATACGACCGTATAGAGTCGGGGACGATACTTGAGATTTCACCTGTTGTGAGGGATCAGGGAGTAGACATTGATCTGTTTCAGCAGGTGTCGTCTTTCGTCAATATTGACGGTAACTCTCAGCCTACCTTGAACAAGCGTGAGCTACGTACATCGTTGACTGTGCGGGACGGTGAAGTGGTTGTGATTGCCGGCCTGGACGATATGAAGGAGGATGATTCTCGTTCTGGCCTGTCGTTCTTACCGTTCGCGCTTGCAAAGAGCCGAAGCGTGCGCAAGTCCCAACTCGTGCTTGTGATGGAGGTAACACGCATTGACGCGACGGACGACCTTGGCCGAAAATTTTAGCCGCTAAAATTGCTGGTTTTTTATGGGTCAAACCTCGAATACCTCACCAAATCCACGTTGTCTCAAGAGGCGCGCGTGGTGTAGCACGGCCATCGTAGCGGATTGTAGGCTCTCATTTCAAGGTTTGACCCAGATTTTTGTTTTTACGGGTTAGCTCGCTTTGCTAGCTGAGGTCTGTAAAAAGGGCATTAGAGGCTCGCTAGGGCTGGAGCGAAGCGGAACCCTTTTGCCTGACGGTGGCATGTAGGAGCGTTTTGGCCTGTCGTCCCGGCCAGCGACGATGCCGGCCGGTTGTTGTCGTAAGTTTGGAGCTCCGTATGCTCAGGGGCGTGGCTCAATAGCAGAAACGGAGTTCATCATGTTCAAGAACGGTATGCGTCCTGTTCACCCAGGCGAAATCCCTTCGGCTAGAGCGCTTGGTAGTGAGGCTCAAGGTTGGTTGAACCTGCATCTGGCCTTTCGTTTATACCGTTTTCTCTTTCAAGCAGCAGAAGCCGACGCAAGTCTCAGCAGGTGGTAGTGATGGAGGTGACACGCATCAAGACACTGGCTGGAACGGAGAGCACAAACTTTATCCGCTAAATTTTTGGAGGTATTATGTTGACTCATGAGGTAGTTTTTTTGCGAATGACGAACAGCTAGATCAGTTGCGATACGCATTGGTTGATCGTATTCATGACCTTGAACGGCTCGTTTCGGAAGGCGATAGTATTGATGCATGTTTGCAGTCAGCATTGGACGATACAAGACAGGTAGCCGTGGCTCTTGATGTCAAGATAGGGTCTTTATTGGTGCCGTAGAGCAATGTGTTCTCGGTAGTCGAACAGTTGAAAGTTCCTATTAAAAGTGTCTTTTTCATATCACTTTCTTTTCATTTTTACAATTGACACTACTATCTCCACGGGGGATACTCGCCTATAGAAATCCCCACTTGTGGGTGGTTTGCTGGTCGAGATACTTTGTGGCGCAAGCAATAGGTCTAAATTAAGGAATTTAAATGCAGCTAAATGATGTCTGGCAAGTCGAAAATCTACGTTTTTCGTTCTTCTTTGACACTATAAGTCGTCCCACTTGGACTGGCATGTGGAGTAATATTGCCGGAAAAGAATGCGACAGCCGTACCGACAAACCGGCTAGTCTTCATCTGGTTGAGGAGGGAGAGTGGAACGGATTGAAGCTAATATCGTCACTTCAACCGGATCGTATAGACATCTTTTTGCAGCCGAAAGAAGTGGATTTTGAGCTACCTAACGCTGGAAAATTCGTTGATGTGGTGGCTCCTTTTGTTGAGCGTATTCAAGCGTCTTTAACTGATGCTCAAAGGACGAGCATCCGCCGTGTGGGGTTCGGCGCAGTATTGTTGCGTCCAGCGGAAAACCAAGAGGCTGCCTATTCGGTCCTCTCTACTTATTTGCCTTCAATAAAGATTGATAAGAATTCGCGTGACTTTTTCTATCAAATAAATCGGCCGTTATCTGCAAATTCTAACAGAAATATAAATATAAATAGAATTAGTAAATGGTCAGTTATTGCAGCTCATTTCATTGCCATTGGTAATTCTTCCCCGAATGTTATGCAGGCACTGATTGCTAATAGGTTAGAACTTGATATAAATAATTCTGACGTAACTTTGTTCAGCCCGGATGCGCCGTTCCTTTCTGATGATGTTGCAAATTTTGTTGAATATGCGAAAGCTATTTCTGCACAAGGTGATCAGCCATGAGACACGGATTTGCTAAGTCAATTTTGAGTAATGACACAACAGATAGCTCAATGTCATATTCGGAAGAATTGGATAGCTTTGACGATTTTTGGGAGTTGGTAAGTTCTCCATCTTCAGCAAAGGAATCCACGAGAGCTATGGTAGTCCTGCTCCAAGATTCGCTGCACGTAGGGTCTGATCCTCATTGTAAATTGGGTGGGGGGGTATTGAGAAAAGATGATAGCTATGATTCGTTTGGTATAGAACACTACTATGCTAATATTCGGCATTCAATCAAATCATCAGGCTCAACGAATAGGTATACTTTTAATTATTGTCTCTCAAAAACGGATGTAAAATCTACTTTGCTTCAAGTTTATGCTCAGTCTTCAAGTGGAGAAGATGCGAAGGCACTGAAAGCATTGTATTTCTCAATAGAATCATCTTTTGCCAAAGGTGATTTAAATTTTGTTGATGATTTGCTTAAAGAGTTTGATCCGACAAGAGTGAGACGCATGACAGCAGTTGGAGTGTTGAGGAGTACGTTTCGGATACGGACCCAATTAAAGGCTTGGCAAAATTGTCTGGCAAAAGTAGCATTTTCTCTTGAAATAAAAGGTCAATCTTCATCTCACCTATTACGCGGTTTATATAACAACAATGGTCGACCTTTACTTGCAAAGAGAAATTCCGTTTAGTGAACCGCGCTATATCGCGATTGCGATAACTGGATCCGAAACACAGCGCCATTTAGGTGTGTTTTTTAGAACGGATTTGAAAAATGTTCCACTTATACTGCACCTCGGTTTTCACTACGAACTTCATTTAGAGGAAATTAAGGATAGATATTGTTGGTTGCCTATGGACGGTTTCGATGTTGAAGAGCAGCAGGCGTTAGCCTTGTGGTTCGAGACGATCTGGGAGATTAATGGCCATAAAGTGCCTTATGGCGTTAATTACTCTAGTAGTAGGCATTTTAATAATCGTGGTGCGTACGCAGCGTCTGATGAGGATGGAGGGCTTACTTGCGCCACTTTCGTTCTCTCTATATTTGAAGACCAAGGTTACACTCTAATTGATACAGCGACTTCATATCGGCGCGAGGATGATGTTGAATGGCAGAAAATTATTCTTTCTCATTTGGCCACAAAAGCATCTCGAGAGTATATTGAGAATCAATCACAGTTTCTCGGAATCGCGGCACGATATCGGCCCGAAGAAGTTGCTGGTGCTGCTAGTGTAAATAGAGGAACTCCTATCCAGTTTGATAGTGCTATAGACCTTGGGGTGTTAGTGCTAGGGAAAATGCGCGAATTGGGTGCACTTGCCCTTTAGTTTGATGAGTTGGGATATCGAATAATGATCGACCATTTCCTACTTTAATTTTTTTGCTAAATCCTCTGCTCGTAAGTGCGTATAACGTTTTAGCATTTCCAAGGTCTTGTGTCCGGTTATTGAGGCCACTTCCATCACGTTTAATCCTTTTTCAAAAAAACGGCTGGTTGCTTCGTGGCGTAAATCGTGGAATCGTACATTAACGATATTGGCTCTGTGAGGCTCGCAAGCTCGTTCAAATGCTTGGCTCATAGACTCAGCTTGTAGGGCGAAGACCCTTCCCTCCTTTTTTGCACCGAAGTCCTTGAGCGCCCAGATGGCAGCTTTCGACAGGGGAACCGTGCGAGGTACATCCGTCTTTGTTTTTGGTAAGTGGGCTGTTTGTTTTTTTAGGTCAACTTCCTCCCAGGTCATTGCAGCCAACTCACTTCGACGCATACCTGTTTCTACAGCTAGTGTAACAATCGTTCGCAACTCGGCCGAACCTGTGACTTTCAGAATATTGGTAATTTCCTCTTCCGTCACTCTACGATCACGTCCTCGGGGCTTAACTGGCTTGCGTACCTGGGCAGTTGGTAATCCACCAGGTAGAGCGATACCCCAGTCCATGGTGGCGGTTTTAAGAGCCCGGTTCAGTAGATTGATTTCGTGAATCACGGATTGTGGCCCGACGACCTTCAAACGTTGGTCGCGAAACCTTGCGACCTGTGTCGAGCTCAGGCTCGCCAGACGGTAATCTCCAAATGCCTCTATCAATGTTTTAATACGCGATTTGTCCGATTGCTCACTACGCTTGGTCGGTAGTATTTCGGTAGCGAATCGTTGTAGAACGTCTTTGACGAGTGTCGCCTCGGCCTCGCTACGAGATACAAATACACCGCGCTCCATCTCTGACTCGATGATGGTTGCCCAGCGCCTGGCGTCTGCCTCTTTGGTAAATGTCTTGGTTTGAGTAGGGTAGCCGCGCTTGCGAATTTGTACGTGGTACTGGCCTTCGCCTTTTTTACGGATGGTGGGCATTGTGTTTGTTGGCAGCATTGAAATGAGGCAACAGTGTGCCAAAATTGTGCCAATAAAGGTGAAATATATCGCTATGGCCCATGGATGCTAGTGCTAATTTTGGCCTCCGAAGCCAAGGGTCGTGGGTTCGATCCCCGCCAGCCGCACCAAAAATCTTCAATAAAATCAACGATTCGCATCGAAATTTCCGATGTTTACTTGGCGTTGAGTTGCTCATGGACTTTCCAAGCAAGCGATAAGTAAGCGATAAGTAAGCAGCTTCAAACGAGCATTTACTGCACCGTGTAGTGCAAATCCTCGTACCCTGCACTGCGCAGCATTACTTGATCGCCCGATGCAAATTGAACACCTTCACGAAAGCCGATTTCAACCTTTGCGCCCGGAGCGACTTGCAACGATAGCTGCTTGACGGCTTGGGTGGTTGGGTTGCTGGTAGCCATGAGTAGCGACAGGTGGCGTGCTGATGTGTTGGTGAACATGGCAACGAGTCCACGGCCCATTGCGGAAGGTCGCATTTGGATGCGTACCGGGACAGCAGGCAGCTTTGCCTTTTCTTGTTCCAGTGCGGCTTGTGTCGATTCTGTCTTGGCCTTCTCTGCTGCTAGGTCTTGCTCTTTGCTTTCCACTTCCGACTTCAACTGTGCCGACTTGGTGGCAAGCGTTTCTGCGGTAGTACGGGCAGCATTGAGGTCTGATTTCAACTCGGCAGCGTGAGACGCTTCCTTGGCAATGTCCATCTGTAGCGTGGCTACGGTTGCTTTTTGCGCTTCGAGGTTTTGGCTTGCCTGACCGTACAGAACTGCGAGGGTGACAGTAGCGATGCCAAGAACGGCAACGGCAACCATCAAAACGATGCACATAGGGCTTTTACGGAACGGTTCTGGATTCATGTTTTCTTTTTTTTAAGTTTTTTATCGGCGGTTCAGTGTATCCGGGTAGTAGGTATGTGTCTATTAGGCAATGTTCATCCTTGTAAAATTCCAAAAATGAAAACTGAAGTGGGCTGGCTGATTGCGTTTCCTTACAAGATCATTTCGGGGAATGGGTATGACAACCGGACATTGATTGATGTGCTGGAAAATAAGTCGTATGGCTTGTACATCTTGCCTGTGATGAACGGCAGTGAAGGGAGAAGACTTCGGCCTGTGAAGTGCAGCGTTCACACAGTGTCGGGTGAAGTCATTGATTGCGAAACTAAAACCGACTTTGAGACAAGGGGACGGGCGGTTTGCTGCGCAATGCCATGCTGACCGGCGGCGCCGTCGGTGTGGAAGCTTCGCTGGTGACGATCTTGCTGTTCAGTACCGTTGCCGCGTACGTGCTGCGCCTGGCCTTTTCCAGCGCAGCACGTACGCCGCGAAACTAGGCCGCTGCGCCCGCTTATTGGCCCGTCACCACCGGCGTGGTGCCGCTACTGGCGACCCACTCGATCAATGCATCGACGGCTGCGCGGCCATTGCCGTTGCCCACCAGGTCGCTATTGATCATGGCGACCACCACGCACAGTTGATTGTTGGCATCGGGCACATAGCCGGCGATGGCCACCACATTTTTTAATGTGCCCGTCTTGATGCGCGCGCGCGCGGCGGCCGGGCTGTTCAACAGGCGCTTGCGCATGGTGCCGTCCAGCGCGACGATGGGCAGGCTGGACTGGAATTCGGGCGCCCACGCACTTTGCTGCATCGCTTGCAGCACGCCGGCCAGTTGCGCTGGCGTAATGCGTCCCGTGCGTGACAAGCCGGAACCGTTGTCGACCAGCATGCCCTGGGTGTCGATATGGTGCCGCTGGAACCATTGCTCGATGACTAGCCGCGCCCGGTTGGCGGTGTCTTCCGGCGCCGCCAGGGCGACGGGACGGCTGCCCAGCCAGCCATCGCTTTGCAAGCTGCCTAGGCTCAGGAACAGGGTGCGGGCCAGGGTGTTGTCGGAGGTCTTGTTGATGTCGCGCAAGACCTCTGGCAAGGCGCGTGACACATGATCGGCCAGTATGCGCGTGCCGACCGGTTCGGCCGTCGGCGGCAAGCCCGTATACGGCGCTTCGCGCACCGTACCCGTGAGCGTGCCACCCAGGCGTTTCCAGGTGGCGCGAAATAGCCTGTCCGCATAATCGTTGCGGTCGAGCACATTGATGCTGGTGGCCTTGCTGCAGTTTTGCGGGAAGCTGCCGTGCAGTATCACTTGCAACTTGCCGCTTGTATCGCGCCGGTATTCGGGTGGGCGCCAGCCATCTTCCCACCGGGCGCAGCTGGCCTTGATCAGTTTCATGTCGCTGCTGATGCTGACATTCTCAAGCGGCGGCTGCATGAGGATGCTCAATTGCCGGTCCGTCGAGCTCATGCTGATATCGAGCAAATTGGTATTGAGTAACAAGGCATCGGGGATGACGTTGTAGCGGAACTCGGCCGACTCGTCGAACGGCTGCGCGCCAACATCGGGCCGGGCTGGCTGGAAGAGCTGGCGGTCGAGAATCAGATCGCCCTTGATTTTCACGATGCCCTGATTGCGCAGGGTTTGCAGCATGTGTGTCAGTGCGTCCGCATTGAAATCCGTGTCGGCGCCGCCGCGCAGGATCAGGTCGCCCTTCAGCACGCCATTGATGACGTCGGCGCTGGTGCGCAGCTCCGTGCGGCCGCGGAAGATGGGGCCCAGTTGCTCCAGGCCCACGGCCGTCGTCACCAGCTTCATGGTGGATGCGGGCTGCATGCTGCGTTCGGCCCCATGCGACAGCACGCTGGTGTTGCCACGCAAGACAATGGCGCCGATGGCGTCTTCGGGAATATTCGCGCTGCGCAGCAGCAGGCTGACGGATTCGGGCAATTGCGCCTGTGCATGGGACAGGCCGATACCCGTGAGCAAGGCGGCGATGAGGAGGGGACGAATCATGGCGCTCCTTAGTGGAAAAAGACGTAGGCGACAAAGACGGCCGTGACCACGCCAGCCAGATCCGCGATGAGGCCGGCCGTGATCGCATAGCGCGTCTTGCGGATGCCTACCGAGCCGAAGTACAGGGCCACGATGTAGAAGGTGGTGTCGGCCGAACCCTGGAAGACGCATGCCAGGCGACCGACGAAGGAGTCGACGCCGTAGGTATTCATGGCGTCGATCATCATGGCTTTCGAGCCGGAGCCGCTGAGCGGCTTCATCATGGCGGTCGGCAGGGCGGGCACGAAATCCGTGTTGATGCCCAGGTTGGCGAAGAACCAGTTCATGCCGCTCATCAGGAAATTGAACACGCCCGCGTTGCGGATCACGCTGATGGCCACCAGCATGCCGACCAGGTAGGGAATCACGGTAATCGAGGTCTGTATGCCGCCTTTCGCTCCCTCGATGAAGGCGTCATACACATTCACCTTCTTGCGCAAGGCGCCGATGATGAAGATGGCGATGACGCTGATCAAGACCAGGTTGCTGACCACTTTCGACACCAGTTCGATTTCCTGTTTCGTCAGGTATTGCGTGAAGTACCAGATCATGGCGACGATGGCGCCCGTCATGCCGCCCATCCAGCCCAGCACGACGCGGTTGAGCAGGTTGATGCGTTGCTTGATGGATACCGTGATGATGCCGACCATGGTGGCCACATAGGTGGCGATCATGCAGGGGATAAAGATGTCGGACGGGTCGGCCGCGCCGAGGATGGAGCGCTGCGCCATGATGGCCAGCGGAATCAGCGTCAGGCCCGAGGTGTGCAGCACCAGGAACATGATTTGTGCATTCGTCGCCTCTTCCTTGTTCGGGTTCAAGGTTTGCAGGCTTTCCATGGCTTTCAAGCCGAAGGGCGTGGCCGCATTGTCCAGGCCCAGCAGGTTGGCCGAGAAATTCATCACCATGTGGCCGGTGGCCGGATGGTCTTTTGGAATTTCCGGGAAGATGCGCGAAAAGAAAGGCGCGATCACTTTCGCCAGCCAGCCGACGATGCCTGCCTTTTCACCGATGTTCATGATGCCCAGCCATAAGGTCATCACGCCCGTCAGCGGCAGGGCGATATCCATCACGCCCATGCGCGCCGTCTCGAACGTGCCATCGATGATGCGCTTGAAGATATCGGTATCGCCGAGAAACAGCCATTGCAGCACTGCGGCCAGGAAGCCAACGAGGAAAAAGCCGGACCAGATGTAATTAAGTGCCATATGCGATCAGTTTGGTGTGACGGAGAGGTGAAAGGAGCTGCAAGCAAAGTATAGAGGCAGCCCGACACCCGTTGATGAAAGAATGCAGCAATCACCTGCCAAAAAGTTATAAGCTGGCAGCCTGTTTTGATTGGCGCCCCGTACTGTGCCCGAGTAGTGCCGGTGATGCCCGTTCTTCACGTTTGTTTGTTAGCCCTGTCTGCACTGGATCACTGATGATGTTTTTACGCAAAACCGCCTGCGCCGCCAGCCTGGCCCTGTTGACGCTCTTCACCGCGCCCGCGCATGCCGCCACCGATGCGCGCGCGCGCGCGAACAAGACCCTGCATTTGTTTTTGAGCACCAGCGAGACGGGCTTGGACCCGGCCGTGGCGTCCGACCTGGCCAGCTTGAACTTGATGGAAAATATCTTTGACCCGCTGCTGCGCTATGACTACCTGGCGCGCCCGGTGCAGCTTCAGGGCAATACGGCGCGTGGTTTGCCGAGTGTGGACGATGGCGGACGCAGCTATACCTTTCACTTGCAGCCCGGTATTTTCTTCACGCCCGACCCCGCCTTCAAGGGCCAGCCGCGCGAAGTGACGGCGCAAGATTATGTCTACAGCCTGACGCGCTTGTATGACCCCAGCCTGAAGTCGCCGTGGCTGTTCTTGCTGGAAGACAAGCTGGTCGGCGACGCGGCCTTGAAAACCAAATTCAGCTACGACACGCCGATCGCCGGCTTGCAGGCGCTGGACAAATATACCTTGCGCATCCGCTTGAACGGCGTCGACCCGAACTTCCTGTTTTACCTGGCCATGCCAGCGACCGCCGTGGTGGCGCGCGAAGTGGCCGAAGCGTATGCGGCGCCGGGGCAGATCGGCAACCATCCCGTCGGCACGGGGCCGTTCCTGGTGAAGCAATGGCAGCACAGCGACAAGATCGTGCTGCAAGCCAATCCGACGTTCCGTCCTACCGTGTTGCATACGGATGCCAAGGCGCTGGCTGCCTTGCCGCCCGATGCGCGCGCCATCGCCGCCGCGCTGGAAGGCAAGCGCTTGCCCCTGGTCGAGCGCATCGAGGTGCGCATCGTGGAGGAGTATCAATCGCGCATGCTGGGTTTTCTGAAAGGCGAATTCGATTACCTGGAACAAGTGCCGGAATCGATGACGGACATGGTGCTGGAAAACGGTGCGCTCAAGCCGGCGCTGGCCGCCAAGGGCTTGCAGCTGACGCGCTTTCCCGTGCTGCAAACGTATTACATGTGGATGAACATGGACGACCCTGTGCTGGGCGGCAAGAGCAAGGATAAGCTGGCCCTGCGGCGCGCCATCGCCCTCAGCTACAACAGCCGTGAAGACATCGCGCTGCTCAAAAATGACCTGGCCTTGCCGGCACAATCGCCGCTGCCGCCCAATGTGCTCGGTTACGACCAGCACTACCGCAGCCCAGTCGGCTACGACCCGGTGCTGGCGCGCGCCCTGCTGGAACGCTTTGGCTACAAGGTGGGCGTCGACGGTTTTCGCACGCAGCCCGATGGCACGCCCTTGACTTTGACCATGCACACGGAGCCGAGCACGGTGGGACGGCTGCGCGATGAGCTGTGGCGCCGCAACTTGAACGCTATCGGCTTGCGCGTCGAATTTAAGAGCGATAAGAAGACGGAAATCATCAAGGCGTCGCGCCTGGGCAAGGTGCAAATGTTCGAGACCAACTGGATCGCCGACTTCCCCGATGGTGATAACTTTATGCAGCTGTTATATGGCGGCAACGTTGGCCGCGCCAACTATGCCCGCTTCAACTTGCCCGATTACAATAAGCGCTATGAGGAGGCGCGCCTGCTATCGGATACGCCGCGCCGACGCAGCCTGTACTTCGACCTGTTCCAGCTGATCCACGCGTACACGCCGTGGGTGTTGCTGACGCATCCCATCTCTGCCGACCTGCAGCAACCATGGCTAAAAAACTACAGGCGCCACCCCGTCGAATTCACCTCCTGGCGTTACCTGGACGTTGATCCCGCCAGGGGCCGCCCTTGAATGTGTCGGCCGTCTGCTAGCGTACGGTGGGGCACGGCGATTGTCAGTATGCTCGTGTGATGACGGGCGCGGCACGAGGCTGCGCCGCCTTCTTTAGCGTACCCGACATGATCAAGCGCCACGCCAGTAGCTACATCCTCAGCCATCCGCTGGCCTTCGCGCTGCAGGTGTTGAAGGGTTTCCGCGCCAACCAGGGCTTGCTGCTGGCGGGCGCCGTCGCGTATTACTCGCTGCTGTCCATCGTGCCCCTGTTGATGCTGGTAGTGGTCGCCCTGTCGCATGTGATTGCACAGGATGAATTGCTGCAAACCATAGGCCATTACCTGGAGTGGCTGGTGCCGGGGCAATCGAAGGCCATCGTGGCCGAAGTCGCGCATTTCCTCCAGAATCGGGGCGTGATCGGCTGGCTGTTGCTGCTGACCATGCTGTTTTTCAGCTCGCTGGCGTTTACCGTGCTGGAAAACGCCATGAGCGTGATCTTTATTCACCGCGTGGCCATCCGCCGCCGCCATTTCCTCATTTCCGCCGTGCTGCCGTATTGCTTCATCCTGTGCCTGGGCGTGGGTATTTTGCTCATCACCGTGGTGGCGGGCAGTCTGCAAGTGATGAGCGAGGAAAGCGTGCGTTTTTTGCGCCATGACTGGGGCTTGCAAGGCGTGTCCGGCGTGCTGCTGTATTTGCTGGGGCTGGTCGGCGAAATCCTCGTGCTCAGCGCGATTTACCTGGTCATGCCCGTGGGGCGCTTGTCGATCACGCATGCGCTGATCGGCGGCGTGACGGCGGCCCTGCTGTGGGAAATCGCGCGCCATGTGCTGGTCTGGTATTTTTCTACCCTGTCGCAGGTCAATGTTGTGTATGGCTCGATGACGACGGCCATCGTCGTCATGTTCAGCCTGGAAATCGGCGCCACCTTGCTGCTGCTGGGCGCGCAAGTGATTTCCGAATACGAAAGAGTGGCCCGCGGTGGCGAAGAAGACAAGCCGCTGGCGCTAAGGACTTGATTTAAAAAGATTATTGCGCTGCACAAAAGGCTGTGCTATACTCCGTTCAGTGATTGAGATTTGGCAGCAAATTATCTCACTATCCAGTTCAGCGCGGCGAGCGGCAGGTGTAATGTCGATGGCGTGACAGTGCGAAGAATGGATTTTGTAATTCCGGATACGATGGTCGCTACACCTTGGAGTCACTATGCAGATAGCATGGGAGTCCGACAATCAAGATGCACTTTGCAGATAGCACTGGCATCCATGACACGATTAAAGCATTGGTAATACATTGGAACGAAGCCTACCCTGAGTAGGCTTTTTTTTCGTCTATTGAAAACCCAGCGGCGTAGCCCCGGGGTCGTACCCTGAAGGGTACGACCCCGGCATTTGCCGTTGGGTTTACAACGCCCTTGCAATCAAAATCTTCTGAATATCGCTGGTGCCCTCGTAAATCTGGCACACGCGCACGTCGCGGTAAATGCGCTCGACGGGGAAGTCGGACACATAACCATAGCCACCGTGTACCTGGATCGCATCCGAGCATACTTTTTCCGCCATCTCCGAGGCAAACAGCTTGGCCATGGCCGCTTCCTTCAGGCAGGGCAGGCCTGCATCCTTCATGGCCGCTGCGTGGTGTATCAGCTGGCGTGCTGCTTCGATTTGCGTGGCCATGTCGGCCAGGCGGAATTGCACGGCCTGGTGCTCATAGATGGGTTTGCCGAAGCTTTCCCGTTCGCGCGCGTAGTGCAGGGCCGCTTCATACGCGGCGCGCGCCATGCCTACCGCTTGCGAGGCGATGCCGATGCGTCCGCCTTCCAGGCCGGACAGGGCGATCTTGTAGCCTTGCCCTTCTTCACCGATCAGATTTTCCGCCGGGATGCGGCAGTTGTCGAACAGGATTTGCGCCGTGTCTGACGAGTGCTGGCCCATCTTCTGTTCCAGTCCCGCCACGATGTAGCCGGGCGTGTTCGTCGCTACCCAGAAGGCGCTGATGCCGCGCTTGCCGGCCGTCTTGTCGGTCACGGCCATGACGATGGCCACGTCCGCATACTTGCCGCTGGTAATGAACTGTTTCGTGCCGTTGAGGACGTATTCATTGCCTTCGCGGGTGGCCGTGGTGCGCAGGGCCGAGGCGTCGCTGCCTGTATGCGGTTCCGTCAGGCAAAACGCGCCCAGCATGGCGCCTTGCGCCAGCGGCCGCAGCCATTGTTCCTTTTGCGCCTCGTTGGCGTACATCATGGCGATGCTGCACACGGGACAATTGTTGACGGAAATGATGGTCGAGGTGCCGCCATCGCCGGCGGCGATTTCTTCCAGCACCAGGGCCAGCGATACGTAGTCGAGGCCGGCGCCGCCCAACGCTTCCGGCACGGCTACGCCAAAAGCGCCCAGCGCGGCCAGTTCCTGCAATTGTTCTTTCGGGAAATGATGTTCCTTATCCCAGCGGGCCGCGTTGGGGACCAGGCGCTCGCGCGAAAAACTGCGCAGCGCTTCCTGGATCATTGTCTGTTCTTCATTGAGTATCATGGGACGTCGTCTCGTTGTTTTTATAGGGTGTGCGTGCGTATTACCAGGCGATGGGTTTGCCATCGTAATTGCAGAACACGGCCTTGTCCGTGGCCGGCAGGCTGGCCAGGGTGGCGCGCATGCCGGCAGCGCTTTCCTCTGGCGAGATATCAGCGTCAGCCCCGCCCATGTCGGTGCGTACCCAGCCCGGATGGAACGCCACGCAGCTGACGCCAAGTGGGCCATGCACGAGGGCCGTGTCGATCAGCACGGAATTTAAGGCAGCCTTGCTGGCGCGGTACAGCGAACCGTTGGGGTTGCTGCGCTCGCCCAAGGAGCCCATGTGCGAGGACAGCACGGCCAGTTTGCCTTTGGCATCGAGCACCAGTGGTGCCAATATCGGCAGCAGCCGCATGGCTGCCAGCACATTGGTGTGCATGACGGCATCGAAATCTGCTTGCGCAGGACAAGCGTCCTGACGCGGGCCATAGGCGCCCGCGTTGAGGATGGCCACGTCGAGCTTTTCACCGTCGAGCTTCCTGCCCAGGCCGGCACAGCCCTGCATATCCGTCACGTCAAGCTGGTGCGCTTCCACGCCCATTTGCCTGAGGGCATCGCAAGCGTCCGCTGTGCGCGCCGTGGCGATCACTCGCCAGCCATCGTGGCGGTATTGGCGGACAATTTCGTGGCCGATGCCGCGCGAGGCACCGATGATCAAGGCGGTAGGCATGTGTTCTCCCTGGAATGAATGAAAGGGCGCGCACCGGGCAATGATGGCCGTGCGCGCCCGTGCTTGCGTGCAGCTTATACCAGTTCGATCGCCATCGCCGTCGCTTCGCCACCGCCGATGCACAGGGCTGCCACGCCGCGCTTGCCGCCGGTTTTCTTCAAGGCGCCCAGCAGGGTGACGATGATGCGCGCGCCCGAGGCGCCGATCGGGTGGCCCAGCGCGCATGCGCCGCCGTGGATGTTGATCTTGCTGTGCGCAATGTCGAGGTCGTGCATGGCGGCCATCGGCACGGCGGCGAAGGCTTCATTGATCTCGAACAAGTCCACCTTGCTGCTGCTCCAGCCCGTTTTGGCGTACAGCTTCTTGATGGCGCCGATGGGTGCCGTGGTGAATTCGTTCGGTGCCTGCGCGTGCGTGGCGTGGCCGTGAATTCTTGCGATGACGGTGCAACCGAGCTTTTTCGCCGTCGATTCGCGCATCAGCACGAGGGCGGCTGCGCCATCGTTGATCGACGAAGACGAGGCGGCCGTGATGGTGCCATCTTTCTTGAAAGCGGCTTTCAAGGTCGGGATTTTTTCCAGGCGGGCTTTTTGCGGGCCTTCATCGATGCTGACGATGGTGTCGCCGCCGCGCCCGGAGACGGTCACGGGCACGATTTCCCATGCGAAACTGCCATCCTTGGTGGCCGCCTGCGCGCGTTTTACCGATTCGATGGCAAACGCATCCTGCGCTTCGCGCGTGAAGCTGTATTGGCTCGCGCATTCTTCGGCAAACGTGCCCATCGAGCGTGCATTGCCCTTTTCATCGCGGCTGTAGGCGTCTTCCAGGCCATCCATCATCATGTGGTCGTAGATCATGCCGTGGCCGATGCGGTAGCCGCCGCGCGCCTTCGGCACCAGGTAGGGGGCGTTGGTCATCGATTCCATGCCACCGGCCACCACCACGTCGGCGCTGCCGGCGAGCAAGGTGTCGTGCGCGAACATGGTCGTTTGCATGGCCGAGCCACACATTTTCGACAGCGTCACGGCGCCCGTGGAGTCCGGCAAGCCAGCCTTGCGCAAGGCTTGGCGCGCGGGCGCCTGGCCCTGGCCGGCCATCAGGCAATTGCCGAAATACACGTGTTCAATGGCTTCCGGCGCTACGCCGGCCCGTTCCACGGCGGCGCGGATGGCCACGGCGCCCAGATCGCTGGCGCTGAGGTTGGCAAAATCGCCCTGGAAGGCGCCCATGGGGGTGCGCGCGGCACCGACGATTACGACTGGATCATGCATATTGGATCTCCGGTTGGGGTTTGGGGTGGTGCTTGCATACAAAAACGCAGATGTTGCGGATACGGGAAGACGTCCTCGATATGGCCGTCCTCGATGCGTTGCTTGCGCGCCTGCCAATACTGCGCCGTCAGCAGGTCGGCATGGTGCTGCATGAAATAGCTGCGGATGCGGGGATTGCCCAGCAGGAAGGTGCCGAATTGCTCCGGAAACACATCATGCTTGCCGATGGGATACCACGCTTCGGCCGACATTTCCTCTTCTTCCGTACGCGCCTGGGGGATGACGCGGAACTGGCAATCGGTGATGTATTCGATTTCATCGTAATCGTAAAATACGACGCGTTGATGACGGGTCACGCCAAAGTTTTTATACAGCATGTCGCCCGGAAATATATTCGCCGCCACCAGCTCCTTGATGGCGTTGCCGTACTCCATGATGGCGTGCTCGACCAGGTCATCGCGGCCTTCCTTCTCGGCATTGCTCAGCCACATGTTCAGCGGCACCATGCGCCGCTCGATGTACAGGTGGCGGATGATGAGCTGCTCCTGGTCTTCTTCGATCAGCGAGGGGGCGAACTGCTTGAGCTCGGCCAGCAGTTCTTCGGCAAAGCGGGCGCGGGGAAAGGCCACGTTGGAATACTCGAGCGTGTCGGCCATGCGGCCTACGCGGTCGTGGTGTTTCACCAGCAAATATTTTTGCTGGACTTGCGCGCGCGTGGTTTCCTTGGGCGGCGGGAAAAAATCCTTGATGACCTTGAAGACATAGGGAAACGACGGCAGGGTAAACACCAGCATCACCAGGCCGCGGATGCCGGGCGCGCTTTCGAAGTGGTCCGATGAGTGCTTCAGATGTTGCAGGTAGTCGCGGTAAAACAGCGTCTTGCCCTGTTTTTGCAGGCCCAGTATTGTATAAATTTCGCTGCGCGGTTTGCGTGGCAGCAAGCTGCGCAGGAATTGCACATAGGCCGACGGCACTTCCATATCGACCATGAAATAGGCACGCGTGAACGAAAATAGTAGGGCAATGTGCTGCTGCTCGAACAGTACCGTGTCGAGTACCAGCTTGCCGTGGCGGTTGTGCAGGATAGGCACGACAAACGGGTATTCGCGGTTGCCGTTGATGCCCTTGCCGACCAGATAGGCGCCCTTGTTGCGGTAGAACAAACTGGTCAAGACCTGGAGTTGGTGGTTCGGCTCCAGTCTGTCCTCGCCGAACAGTTGCTGCAGGCGCGCTTCCACCTGGGCTACGTCACGCTCCAGGTTGGCAAATTCGCAGTCCAGCTGGAAGTTGCTGAGCATGCGCGTCAGGGTGTGGCGCAAGCCATCCTTGCCGGGGTAATACACGCGGTAGGTGGGCAGCGGATCGTGCGTTTCGATGTATTCCGTCGAAACCACGGGTCGCACGAAAATATAGTCGTTGTTGAAATACGTGCGGTGCAAAATGTTGCAGCAGACGGAATTGAAGAAAGTTTCCGCCAGTTCCGGCTGCTTGTGCTCGCTCAGCATGCCGATGTAGTGCAGCTTGAGCTCGCGCCACACTTCATCGCTCAACTCCGACTCTTCGTACTCATCTTCGAGCATTTGCACGCATTCCTGCACGCGCTTGTCGTAAAAGTCGATGCGTTCGCGGGCCGCCGCCTGTGCCGCAGCCCAGTCGCCTTGCTCGAAATACCGCTTGGCGTGCTGGCTGCTTGCGCGGAACAGACGGTAATGCTTGTCAAAGCCGTCGCGGATGGTGCGCGCGATATCGAATGCAATCTGTGAAGAAAGCAATTTTGGGAAGGCAATTTGCGTCATAGTTGTGCTCGCATGAATGGCGCATCACCCAGTCGATTGCCGCGCGCCCAGGCTTACTTGGTTTCCGCAAACAATTCGCGGCCTATCAGCATGCGGCGGATTTCGCTGGTCCCGGCGCCGATTTCATACAGCTTGGCATCGCGCCACAGGCGGCCGGCCGGATACTCATTGATGTAGCCGTTACCGCCCAGGGCCTGGATCGCTTCGCCTGCCATCCAGGTCGCCTTCTCTGCACTATACAGAATGGCGCCGGCCGCATCCTTGCGCAACTGGCGCACGGCTTCCGGCGTGGTGGCGCGGTCGCAAGCCTGGCCCACGGCATACACATAGGCCTTGCACGCCATCATGGTCGAATACATGTCGGCCAGTTTGCCTTGCATCAATTGGAATTCGCCGATGGCTTGGCCGAATTGCTTGCGGTCATGCACGTAGGGCACGACCAGGTCCATGCATGCCTGCATGATGCCCAGCGGACCGCCGGACAATACGGTGCGCTCGAAATCGAGGCCCGACATCAGCACGTTGACACCCTTGCCCAGGCCGCCGAGCACGTTTTCGGCCGGCACTTCGCAATCCTGGAATACCAGCTCGCCCGTGTGCGAGCCGCGCATGCCCAGCTTGTCGAGCTTTTGTGCGATGGAAAAGCCCTTGAAATTCTTTTCGATCAGGAAAGCCGTCATGCCGCGCGGGCCCGCTTCCAGGTCGTTTTTCGCGTACACCACCAGCACGTCCGCGTCGGGGCCGTTGGTGATCCACATCTTGGTACCGTTCAAGACCCAGCGGTCACCCTTGAAGTCGGCGCGCAGTTTCATGCTGACGACGTCCGAGCCCGCATTCGGTTCCGACATGGCCAAGGCGCCGATGTGCTCGCCCGTGATCAGTTTCGGCAGGTATTTCGCCTTTTGCTCGGCCGAGCCATTGCGATTGATCTGGTTGACGCACAGGTTCGAGTGGGCGCCGTAGGACAGGCCGACGGAAGCCGAGGCGCGCGAGATTTCTTCCATGGCGATGATGTGCGCCAGATAGCCCATGCCGGCGCCGCCGTATTCTTCGCTGACGGTGATGCCGAGCAAGCCCATCTCGCCCATCTTGCGCCACAGGTCCATGGGGAACTGGTCGGTACGGTCGATTTCGGCCGCACGCGGCGCGATTTCGGCGGCGGCAAATTGTTGGATTGCTTCTCTTAGGGAAGCGATGTCGTCGCCGTGGTCAAAGGTCAAGCCTGGGAGATGGAGCATGTCGTCCTCGTCGTTATAAGTGTGGCGTTCATGGACGCCGGGTCAGTGAAGCTATGATACTCAGTTGTGACGTTTACGTAAACGTAAAGTGAGGCGCGTAAAGTGAAGCGTATAAAGTGAGCCGCATAAAGTGAGACGCATAAAGTGAAGCGCGGCAGGCGCTGCGCGTGCTGCCAGCGCCTGCCGCCCGGCCATTCAGTTTGTTGGCGCCGCGTCCATGTTCAAGTCTGCCAGCATGCGCGCGCAGGCGTCTTCATGCGCGCTGATTTCCGCCAGCGCCATTTCGATATCGATGCGCTGTTGCTCCAGGGTCTGCCGGTGCTGCGCCAGCACGCCCAGGAAACGGTCCATCTGCGCGCGCGTGTCCTTTGGCGATTCGTACATGTCGACCAGGCTCTTGATCTCCGACAGCGCCAGTCCCAGGCGCTTGCCGCGCAGGGTCAGTTTGAGGCGGGTGCGGTCGCGCGGCGTGTAGACGCGGCTGCGCCCGCCCGCGCCTTCGCGTTTCGGGCTGAGCAAGCCTTGGTCTTCATAGAAACGGATGGCGCGCGCCGTGATGTCGAATTCCCGCGCCAGTTCGGTGATGGTATAGGTCGTCATTGCTGCGGACGGTGTCGGTTGCATGGGTGATCTGTCGCTAAATGGGGTGCTGCGGGGCAGGCGGGTGGCAAAGTACCGTTGACGTTAACGTCAATACTATTGTAGCGCGCCCTGGCCGTGCTGCAATAAAGAAAGGTGAGGCGATGAACATGGGAATTTGGTTAATTGGATAACAGTTACTGAAAATAAATTGATTCCTCTTACGCAAACACGCTTAAGATCGAGAGTTGGTGGCCAAGATGACAGCAAAAAGAGCTTTCCTGGCACAACGGCGACATTCTTTTCGCTGTGATGGCAGTAAAATTTTTTGGCACAGATTCTTTCCATTAGGAACGATCAAAAAACAACGTTTACTATAGGCAACTTGTGCAAATTATTTCCATGTTGAAAATAACATGACCCTTCTGGAAATTTTGTCTACAAGAAATTGTATGGCATGGGCATCGCATGTATCGGCAGAGGAGGGCATCGTGCGATACCGTACGTTGTCATGCCAAACCGAATCTTTGAATCGTGCCTGTGTGCAAAAATCAAGGATAGCCGCGAATCTGACTGACGTGATGCAGAATCGCAAGAGAAAATTCGGACTATATTTGTATCCGAAAAGCCCGGCCGGAGTGTTAATTGTTAATTTGTTCTCTTTGATAATGTAACAATCTGTCTGGTCATTCAAGAAACTGACTTTCATGTTACAACATGAAATAGTACACCTATGAATTCTTCTAACGAACGCGAAAGCTTTAGCCAGCGACTTCAGTTGGCTCTCAAAAACGCCCATTACTCTCCAGACAGCCCGACCAGACTGGCTCGGGAATTCAACATCCGTTTCGACGGACGCCCGATTACCGTGCATGCAGCTAGGAAATGGTTAGTAGGTGAAGCAATTCCCACGCAAGAAAAATTGCGCATGATTGCCCAATGGCTGGGCGTTCCGGCGGAATGGTTGCGTTTTGGCGGCCCCGAAAGCGCTACGCCGAAGGGCGAAGCGGGCAGTGCTTTATCACGTTTTGAATCTGCCGACGTGAAATTAATTGCTGATTTGCAAAGACTAGATGAGCATCACCGTCAAATCGCGCGAGAATTTATTCGCATGCTGGTCAGAGTTAACTACCAAAAGTAAGTATACAGGCCCACTCCGGTCGGCGCCGTCGGCTTTTCGCTGGCGCTGCTCCCCCCCGTCCTTTTATTTGTGCAGCGTCATACTGGAGACATGATTGTGCCGAATAATAAGACCTCGCATGTTGCGCTGCAGCGGAATTATTTGATGATAATCCCGTACGCAGCGGCGCAGCGGCTAATACCAGCGCATAATCAGCGCAGAAGTAGCCAGTTCATCCACGACGGAGCCGAGCATTTGAGCCATCCTATGAAAAGTAACTACAGCAATACCGCGCAGCTGAAGGACTTGATGACCGTGCCCCCCATGACTGCCGCACAACATGCGGAAGTGATGCGCAAACGGATCGCCCACCGCAGGATGGTTGAAGAAGCCAGGGATTTGAAGCGGGCGAGTGCGCACCAATTCGACCAACGATAAACGATGCCTGAGCAAAACTGCTGCGCGTCGGCAGAGACGGTCAGCGGTGCTCACTATGCTTGAGCACGGTTGCGCTTCTCCAGCACCTCTTCCTTGCGCTCGCTACGCGTTTATCAGGCATCGTGATGTGCGTAGTTTGTCACGTAGTTAGTCAGTTTGTGACGGCTGGTCTGGGGTTTTCAAACCATTCCAGCGTGGCGCCAGGCCGTGCTCGATGCCCAGCAAGTCGATGATGCGTGCCACCGTATGGTCAACCATCTCGGCGATGCTGCGCGGGTGGTGGTAGAAACTCGGGAGTGGCGGGAAGATGATGCCGCCCATTTCGGTCACGGCGGTCATATTGCGCAGGTGTGCCAAGTTGAATGGCGTTTCGCGCACCATCAAAATCAGGCGCCGGCGTTCCTTGAGCGCCACATCGGCTGCCCGCGTAATCAAATTATCCGACAAGCCATGCGCCACGGCTGCCAGGGTCTTCATCGAGCACGGCGCGATGACCATGCCGTCCGATTGAAACGAGCCGCTGGCGATACTCGCGCCAATATCGCGCTGCTTATGCAACACGTGCGCCTGCGCTTCGATTTCCTTGCGTCCCAAGCCAGTTTCCTGGTGCAGGGTGAGTACAGCCGCATCCGACAAGACCAGATGCGTCTCGACGCCTGGAATGGCGCCGAGCAATTGCAGCAGCCGCAAGCCATATACGGCACCTGTGGCACCCGTGATGGCGATGACGATACGGCGCGGCCGCGCAAGTGGAAGATCAGGCATCGAGCAGGGACTTCAGTTCGCCCGATTCAAACATTTCATTCATGATATCGGAACCACCGATAAACTCGCCTTTGACATACAGTTGCGGGATGGTAGGCCAGTTCGAGTAATCCTTGATGCCTTGGCGCACTTCCGGGTCATCGAGCACGTTGACGGTAGCGATGTTTTCCACGCCGCACGCCTTCAGGATCTGGATGGCGCGGCCGGAAAAGCCACACTGCGGGAACTGGGCCGTGCCCTTCATGAACAGCACGACCGGCGTGCTTGTCACGGTTTCTTTGATCCAGGTTTGTACGTCGCTCATAGCTGCCTCTGATGGGTAAATAAATAGATGCCGTCATTTTATAAGAAAACGACGCTACGGGTATGGGCTCAAGTCATAAATCGGTCAAGCCAGCCACGTTGTGCACGTTGCTACTGATAACTGCCCGCCCAGGCAGATCGCTTGCGCCGCGCCCACGTAGCGGCCCCAGACAACCATGGTGCTTAGTCGTGTCTTGCATAAAACGTCGCCACGCTATCGCGCCATCGAAGCAGGAACGGCCGCTGTCGCCATTGATGCGCTGCAACCATTCGCCGAGCAGTAACTGCGCCCCGGCACTGGCGGCGTCCACCGCCAGGATGACAAGGTCATGCCTGGCGGCCATGATGGGCTTAACCGCGCAGCTTGGCGAACGCGGCGGCCATGCTGCCGGCCGGTTCGGGCGCGTTGCGTGACTGCGACTGGTGCTGCGCCATGCTGCGACGGTCGTTGCGGTCGCCCTTTTGCTCGGGCTTGCTGCCGGCTTGCGGCGCGCTGTCCGTCAAGCGCATGGTCAGCGCGATGCGCTTGCGCTTTTCATCGACTTCCAGCACTTTCACGCGCACGACCTGGCCAGCTTTCACCACCGTGTGCGGGTCCTTGACGAAGGTACTCGACAGGGCCGAGATATGCACCAGGCCATCCTGGTGCACGCCGATGTCGACAAAGGCGCCAAAGGCGGCCACGTTGGTGACGACGCCCTCTAAAATCATGTCCGGGCGCAAGTCACGGATTTCTTCCACGCCTTCCTTGAAGGTGGCGGTGGTGAACTCCGGGCGTGGATCGCGGCCCGGCTTTTCCAGTTCCTTCAAAATGTCGGAAATAGTTGGCACGCCAAACGTTTCATCCGCATATTTTGCGGGGTTGAGGGTTTTCAGCAGCGCCGTTTCGCCGATGACGGCTTGGATGTCCTTCTTGATGTCGGCCAAAATCTTTTCCACCAACGGGTACGATTCCGGGTGGACGGCCGAGGCGTCCAGCGGATTGTCGCCGCCCGTTACGCGCAAAAAGCCGGCCGCCTGCTCGAAGGTTTTATCGCCCAGGCGCGGCACGGCCTTTAACGCCGCGCGCGAGGTGAACGCGCCTTTCATGTCGCGGTAGCTGACGATGCTTTGCGCCACGCTGGCCGACAGGCCGGAGACGCGCGCCAGCAGCGGCGCCGAGGCCGTATTGACGTCCACGCCGACGGCGTTTACGCAATCTTCCACCACCGCATCGAGCGAGCGGGCCAGCTGGCTTTGACTCACGTCATGCTGGTACTGGCCCACGCCGATCGATTTCGGGTCGATCTTGACCAGCTCGGCCAGCGGATCTTGCAGGCGGCGCGCAATCGAGACGGCGCCGCGCAAGGACACATCCATGTCCGGCAATTCTTTCGAGGCGAACTCGGACGCCGAATACACCGACGCGCCCGCTTCCGAGACGACGATCTTCGTCATCTTCGCTTCCGGGTGCTGCTTGATCAAGTCTTGCGCCAGCCTGTCCGTTTCGCGCGAAGCGGTGCCGTTGCCTATCGAGATCAAGGAAACATTGTGTTTGGCGGCCAGGCGGCCCAGAGTGTGCAAGGAGCCATCCCAGTCATTCTTCGGCTGGTGCGGGTAGATAACGGCCGTGTCGACTACCTTGCCGGTGGCATCGACCACGGCCACTTTCACGCCCGTGCGCAAGCCTGGATCGAGGCCCATGGTGGCGCGCTGGCCGGCCGGCGCGGCCAGCAGCAGCGCCTTCAAATTGGTGGCAAACACGTTGATGGCGTCGAGTTCCGAACGTTCGCGCAGCGCACCCATCAGTTCCGTTTCCAGGTGCATGAAGCTTTTCACGCGCCAGGTCCAGCGTGCCGTATCAAGCAGCCATTTGTCGGCCGGGCGGCCGAGGTTCTTGATGCCGAAGCGCACGGCGATGCGGCCTTCACACGGGTTGTGCGGCGCATCCCATTTCGGTTTTTCCGCTTCCGTATCGAGGCGCAGGGTAACGTCGAGGATGCCTTCGCGGCGGCCGCGCAGCAGGGCCAGCGCGCGGTGCGATGGCACGCTCGAAATGGTTTCCGAATAGTCGAAATAATCGGCGAACTTTTCGCCTTCGTCCTGCTTGCCTTGCACCACTTTCGATTCGACGATGCCGTGTTCTTGCACGTATTGGCGCAAGGTTTGCAGCAAGGTTGCGTCTTCGGCGAAACGTTCCATCAGGATCTGGCGCGCGCCGTCGAGAGCTGCCTTGGTGTCGGCCACGCCCGGGTTGTTGCCGTCGGCACTGGTAAATGCTTCGCGCAGGAACTTGCCCGCTTCCATTTCCGGCGTCAGTTCCGGGTTTTCCAGCAAGCCGTCGGCCAGCGGCATCAAGCCCGCTTCGATGGCGATCTGCGCCTTCGTGCGGCGCTTTTGCTTGTAGGGCAAATACAAATCTTCGAGGCGCGTCTTATCTTCCGCGTGCATGACGGCATCGAGCAGCTCGGGCGTCATCTTGTTCTGTTCCGTGATCGACGCCACGATGGCGGCGCGCCGCTCTTCGAGTTCGCGCAGGTAGCGCAAGCGCTCTTCGAGCAGGCGCAGCTGGATATCGTCGAGGCCGCCGGTCGCTTCCTTGCGGTAACGGGCGATGAAGGGGACGGTCGCGCCTTCGTCGAGCAGTTCGATGGCGGCGGCAACCTGCACTGGTTTGGCGACAAGTTCAAGGGCAAGGCGTTGTTCGATAGTGGGCAGCATGGTTGTTTCCAGAGCGATCAAGCCTGGGATGATACGCAATCGGCGCGATTGCGCAATCTTGACAGCGCAAATGGACTGTGCGTTGCCAGCAGCATCGACGGAGCCACAGCTGTGGGCTGGTGGCCGGCGATGATCAATCGGCCGATGTGGATGCAGACGATGGGCCGATTCTTCTTGTTTCTGCGTAAATGGCCGTTGACGCACCTTTTTTGCCGCTTGTGGGCCGCAAGTGTCGTATTAAATACTTATTTTTTAGGCATCATGTATTAAAACTGCGCAAAGAGCGTGTGTGAATCAAGCCAGCAAGGCCTGTATGGCGGATAATATTGCCTGTTGCCGATTTGGATACGACCTTTACACAAAAATGCGCCCCATGGATTTTACCCGCGACGAAACCAGTGAAACCCCAGTTGCCCCGGCCAGCGCGCCGGGAGCGCCTTTGCCGTATGCCGTCGCCACCTGGCTGCAGCGGGTAGAGGCGGCTGCCCATCCGAAGGCTGTGCTGAGCATTGCCGAGCCGGACCCCAAACTCAACCAGCACCGTTTGATCTACGTGCTGGCGCCCACCAGCGGTGGTCGCCACGTGGCCCTGTGCCTGTACAAGGCGCGGCTGCGGGCGAATGGCGATGTGGCGGCGGCGAGTCCCATCAGCGAAATCTTTTCCCTGCTGTCGGCGCCCCCCATCTTCTTGACGCCAGCCGACGAAGACCTCGTGCGTTTCTTCGTGGCCATGCGCAGCGGCCAAAGCTCGCAGACGGGCAGCGCCACGGAGCCGAAGGGCAAGGTGGGCGCGGCCCTGCTGAAAATGCTGGCCGAGCAAGACAAACTGTTGTGGGCCAATTCCTGGGCCGATGTGGGCAATGGTCTCGTGTATCCATTGAGGGAAGGTCCCGTGCGTCCCGCGCGCCTGTTCTGGCGCGATGAAGGCAAGACCATGCGCCTGGGTTGGCAAGTGGACCCGCCGGAGGGCGCGAAGCACCATGGTGCCGACCAGATCGATTACATGTTGCCCACCGATCCGCCGTGGTACATCGACAATCTGTCGTGCGGCGTGCTGGAACTGAACCAGGGCGGCTCCGATATTTCCCTGGCGGACTTGCAGGCGCTGGTGGCGCAGGCGCCGCCCCTGAACGCGAACGACAAGGTGCGCGTGTCGCAACTGCTGCTGGCGCAAGGCTTGCAGCATTTGATGCCGCTGCCGCAACCGTTGCCGCAGCGCCTGCGCAAGGACGTGCCGGCGCAACCGGTCTTGCTGCTCGATAGCGCCATGCTGGCCGATGGCAGCGCGCAGCGCTGGAGCGATTTCGCCGTGCTGTCGTATGACTACGATGGCGAGCGCGTCGCGTTCGACCCGTCGCAACGCGTGGTGCGGCAAGTGGGCGACGTGACAGAGATTATCCAGAGAAATACGGTCGATGAAGCGCGTGCCCTGGCCACCCTGGCGGAGCTGCAATTCAAGAAGCCCGGCTCCGCCCCCTTGAGCGGCTTGAAGGGCGCTTTGCAACTGCCTTCCCAGGCGCAGTGGCTGCGTTTTGCCGAGCACGGCATCGACGCCTTGCAGCAGCAGGGCTGGATCGTCGAAAAGACGGCCAAGTACCGCTACGATGTGAGCCAGGTCGGCGACTGGTATGCGCAGATTGACGACCAGGACCCGGACAGCGGCAACGCCTGGTTCGAGCTGGAACTGGGCATCTTCGTCGACCAGGAAAGAGTGCCGCTGCTGCCCGTGCTGGTGCAACTGATCCGCAGCGCGCCCAACGACTTCAACCCGAAAGTCATCGACGCGCATGCCGATGATGACCAGATGCTGGCAACCTTGTCCGACGGCAGGCGCGTGGCCCTGCCGTGGGGCCGCGTGCGTCCTATCCTCAACACGCTGGGGGAACTGTATTTCAGCGACAAGATCAAACATGCGGTGCGCATGTCGACCCTGGACGCGGCGCGCCTGGAAGAGCTGGCGCGGGGCCTGGACCTGCGCTGGACGGGTGGCGAGCAACTGCGCGCCATGGGCCGCAAGCTGAGCCAGTTTGGTTCCGTGCAAAAAGTGGCGGCGCCAGCCGGCCTGCAGGCGACCTTGCGCGATTACCAGGCCGATGGCCTGGCGTGGATGCAATTCCTGCGCGACCATGACCTGGCCGGCATCCTGGCCGATGACATGGGCTTGGGCAAAACCGTGCAAACCCTGGCGCATATCCTGGTGGAAAAGGAAGCGGGCCGCTTGACGCATCCGGCCCTGGTGATTGCACCGACGAGTTTGATGGGCAACTGGCAGGACGAGGCGGCCAAGTTCGCGCCCAGCCTGAAAGTGTTGCTGCTGCAGGGCAAGGACCGGGCCCAGCAATTCGACCAGATCGACCAATGCGATCTGGTGCTGACCACCTACGCCCTGTTGCCGCGCGACGAGGAAACCTTGCGCGAGCACGACTTCCACCTGGTCATCCTCGACGAATCGCATTACATCAAGAATACGCGCAGCAAGGCGGCGCAAAGCGCGGGCCTGCTGCGCGCACGCCACCGGCTGTGCTTGTCCGGCACGCCGCTGGAAAATCATCTCGGTGAATTGTGGTCGCAATTCCACTTCCTGCTGCCGGGCTTGCTGGGCGACGAGAAGACCTTCAACACGCAGTTCCGCCATCCGATCGAGCGCCAGGATGATCCGCTGCGCCGCATGCTCCTGAATCGCCGCATCAAGCCTTTCCTGTTGCGCCGCACGAAGGACAATGTGGCCAAGGAATTGCCGCCAAAAACGGAAATGGTGCGCAAGGTGGAATTGACGGGTCCGCAGCGCGACCTGTATGAAACCGTGCGTCTTGCGATGGATCAAAAAGTACGCGAAGAAATCGACAAGAAGGGCGTGGCGCGCAGCCAGATCGTCATCCTCGAAGCGCTGCTGAAACTGCGGCAAGTCTGCTGTGACCCGCGCCTGGTGAAATCCTTGCCGGCGAAGAAGCAGTCGGCCGGCTCGGCCAAGCTGCTCGACCTGATGCAGATGGTGGAAGACTTGCTTGACGAAGGGCGCAAGATTCTCGTCTTCTCGCAATTTACCAGCATGCTGGAATTGATCGAGCAAGAGCTCGAATCGCGCGACATCGCGTATGCCTTGCTGACGGGCGAAACGAAAGACCGGGGCGCGCAAGTGGCGGCCTTCCAGCAGGGGGCCGTGCCGATCTTCCTGATCAGCCTGAAAGCGGGCGGCGTGGGCTTGAACCTGACGGCGGCCGACACGGTGATCCACTACGATCCGTGGTGGAATCCGGCGGCGGAAAACCAGGCCACCGACCGCGCCTGGCGTATCGGCCAGGACAAGCCCGTGTTCGTGTACAAACTGATCGCGAAGGGCACCCTGGAAGAAAAAATCCAGTTGCTGCAGCAAAAGAAATCGGAACTGGCACAATCGATCCTGGCCGAGGGCGAAGCACAGAAGATGGCGCTGACGCAGGAAGACTTGCAACAGATTTTTGCTCCACTGGAAGATTAAGCACGCCGTACGCGTATACTTGGCGATTCATTCTTGCCAGGTATAAAGCATGCTGCCCTTTCTCCTCTTGCTGCTTGCCGGCGCCATCCTCATGGCGCTGCGTTTCGTCCAGTTGCGTCGCGCCCTGCTGCGCGCGCGGGCGGGCGAAGCGCAGTTCCGCCTGCTGGCTGAACATGGCCGCGACGCAGTCTTCCTGCTCGATGCCGCCACCCTTGAATTGATCTATATCAGCCCCGCCGCGCAAGCCCTGACGGGGTACGACTTGCCCACCTTGCGCGAACACGCGGCGCGCCTGGCGCAAGACATGCCGGCCCGGCTGCAGCGCTGGCGCGAGGGCGATACTAGCCGCTTGACCCTGCTGCGCGAAGTGCAACTGCCGCATGCCGACGGGCATCCGCTGGCGCTGGAAATCAGCTCGACCATCGTGCCGGCCGCTGCGGCGACGGGGCGCGGCGTCACGCTGGCGGGCTCGCTGCGCGACGTCAGCGCGGCCCAGGCGCAGGAAGCCGAGCGCGAAAGGGAGCAAAAGCGCTTCGCCTCCATGCTGTCGCATGAATTTCGCACGCCGCTGGCCACCATCGACGGCGCTATCCAGCGCCTCGTCTCGACCGCGAAAGACGCCGACGATGCCACGCGCAAGCGCTACGTAAAAATCCAGGCAGCCGTCGACCGCCTGCTGGGCATGATAGACGAGTATTTGTCGCCTGAGCGCATGGCGGCCATCGGCCGCGAGCGGGCCGCCGACGGCATCGCGCCGCTGGCCTTGCTGCAGCAGGCAGCGGCCACCGTACCGGCCAGCCACTGCGTGCAACTGGAGCTCGACGAGGACTTGCCTGCCAAGCTGCGCTGCGACGTGCCCGGCATGGCCCTGTGCCTGAAAATCCTGCTCGATAATGCCGTCAAGTTCAGCGCGCCGGGCAGTGCCATCATGCTGTCGGGCAAGCTCGTGCCCGAGGGCGGTGTGGCGCTGTGCGTCAGCGATGCAGGGCCCGGCCTGCGGGAAGAAGAACTGCCGCAATTGTTTGAAAAAGGCAGCCGTGGAATCTATGCGACGCACCCAGGCGCGGGCCTTGGCTTGTACATGGCGCGCGCCGTTGTGGAGGTGCATGGCGGGAGTTTGCAGGGGCATAATCTGCCCGAAGGTGGGGCGATTTTCCGCATTTGCTTGCCGCTGCCTGTCTAGACAATGAAAAGCCTTGCTTCCTCTGAAGGCAACCGTGATAATTCCTTGACGCAAACCTATTGTGCCGTCCATCATGCTGTAAAAAGTGAATGGCATGGTTCCTCCACGGTAGCTCACTAACAGAAGAATGGCGTAGCAATGACGAAAATACTGATCGTCGAAGACAATCTGGACTACGCAGAAGACATGGCGGAGTTTCTCGTTGAGCTCGAACACGAAGTCGATATCACCAGCTCCGCTGGCGCGATGTGGACGGCGTTGAGCCATGGCAATATTGGCGTGGTCGTACTGGACCTGGGCTTGCCCGACGAAGATGGCTTTAACGTGATTCCCCGCATGCGCCAGTTGTATCCGCACATAGGCGTGCTGGTGCTGACGGGGCGTGTCGCTTTCGACAGCCGTATCCTGGGCTTGCGCCTGGGCGCCGACCATTACCTGACCAAACCGATCAAATTTCCCGAACTGGCCGCGCATATCGAGGCGCTCGACCGTCGCGTCGGTCCGCAAGATCCTATGCCCGAACCTGGCAAATGGACCTTGAAAGTGAGCGCGCGCCAACTTGAGCTGATGGGCGCTGTCATCGCCTTGACGGAAAAGGAATTCAATTTCCTGCACTTGTTGACCATCAACACCCGCCCCGTGCCGCGCGATGTCATCGTGGCCGGCATGGGCGGCGAAGACCCCGATGCGGGCCGTCGCGTCGACATGCTCGTGTATCGCTTGCGCAAGAAGGCCAAGACGGGCCTGGGCCAGGACTTGCCGCTGCGTAGCGCGTATGGCGAGGGCTACAGCCTGTCGGCCAGCTTTAATTTGTCCTGATACCGGGACGCCAGCCACCCGCGAGCGTAGTGGCGAATAAAAGGGACAGAGTCAAGCGCATTTCCTCGCATTTTTAATAAAATAGGGTCAGAGTCGCGTCTTGCGCTGCGCAGTGTGTAAAATCAAGGTCTTAGCCTCTATTTACCGACTCTGCCATGGCCCGTTTACCCCGCCTCATCATTCCAGCATTGCCCCATTACGTGATCCAGCGCGGCAGCAACCGCCAGCCCGTGTTCCTGGATGCGACTGACTACGCACAATTGTTGTCCTGGCTGAAAACAGGCGCGAAAATGTTCAAGGTGGCCATCCATGCCTATGTTTTATTGCCAGATCAATTACATTTACTGGCCACCCCCAGCGATGCGACAGGCCTGGGACAGCTGATGCAATGGCTGGGACGCTATTACGTGCCGTATTTCAATCAAAAATACGGCCGCGAAGGTGGCTTGTGGCAGGGACGCTACAAAACTTCGGTCATCGATCCAGACAACTTCTTCCTCCCGTGCTGCCGTTATCTGGAATGCGTGCCCGTACAAGCGGGCTTGGCGGGCCAGGCGCGCGACCATGCGTGGTCCAGTTATGCCCACCATGCGGGGATGCGCCCCGATCCCCTGATCACCGACCACGCCTTGTATTGGGCGCTGGGCAACACGCCGTTCGAGCGCGAGGCGGCCTATCTGCGCCTGGTCGAGCAAGGCCTGGGCAGCAGCCAGGTAAAGGTACTGGAAGAGGCCGTACTCAAGGGCTGGCCCTTGGGTTCCGAGACCTTCAAGCAGGCGCTGCAGCAAAAAATGCAGCGCCAAGTGCTGCCTGCCAAGCGGGGCCGACCCCGCAAAGTCGCAGCCGCAGCGGACGCCGGCTGACACGCAGGCGCAGTGAAAACATTGTTGCTTGCCGATGTTTCAATGCGCTTCCTTTTACTATGTCCCTATTAAATTTTTCATGAGAATTGATCGGATTTAATTCGACTCCGACCCTAATTATTCTGGTTGAGTTTTTTGTTGCGTTGCACTACTCTAGTTTTTCGATAGTCATATGCAGCGGAGAAGCCCATGAAAGCGCAAGGCCTGTACGACCCAGCCAATGAACACGATGCCTGCGGCGTCGGTTTCGTCGCCCATATCAAGGGCAACAAGACCCACTCTATCGTCGAACAGGGTTTGCTGATTCTGAAAAACCTCGATCACCGGGGCGCCGTTGGCGCCGATGCGCTGATGGGCGATGGCGCCGGCATCCTGATCCAGATTCCCGACCAGTACTACCGCGAAGAAATGGCCAAGCAGGGCGTGGAATTGCCGCCGCCTGGCGAATACGGTGTGGGCATGGTTTTCCTGCCCAAGGAAAACGCCTCGCGCATCGCTTGCGAACAGGAAATCGAACGTGCCGTGCGCATCGAAGGCCAAGTCGTGCTGGGCTGGCGCAACGTGCCTATCGATACGGACATGCCGATGTCGCCTACCGTGCGCGCCAAGGAGCCGGTCATCCGCCAGATTTTCATCGGCCGCGGCCCGGACATCATGGTCACCGACGCGCTCGAGCGCAAACTGTATGTGATCCGCAAATCGTCGGGCCACGCCATCCAGGCCTTGAAGCTGTTGCACGGCAAGGAATTCTTCGTGCCATCGATGTCGGCCCGCACCATCGTGTATAAAGGCTTGCTGCTGGCCGATCAGGTGGGCGTGTATTACAAGGACTTGCAGGATGCGCGCTGCATCTCGGCCCTGGCTCTGGTGCACCAGCGTTTCTCGACGAATACTTTCCCTGAATGGCCGCTGGCCCACCCTTACCGTTTGATCGCGCACAATGGCGAGATCAACACCGTCAAAGGCAACTTCAACTGGATGCGCGCGCGCGAAGGCGTGATGAAGTCGGCCGTGCTGGGCGATGACTTGCAAAAATTGTTCCCCCTGATCTATGAAGGCCAGTCCGATACGGCGTGCTTCGACAATGCGCTCGAATTGCTGTTGATGGCCGGCTACCCGATTGCCCAGGCGATGATGATGATGATTCCGGAAGCGTGGGAAAACCACACGACGATGGATGACAATCGCCGCGCTTTCTATGAATACCACGCGGCCATGATGGAACCGTGGGACGGCCCTGCCGCCATGGCGTTTACGGATGGCCGCCATATCGGCGGCACGCTCGACAGGAATGGCTTGCGCCCGGCGCGCTACATCGTCACCGATGATGATCTGGTGGTGATGGCGTCGGAATCGGGTGTGCTACCGATTCCCGAGTCGAAAATCATCCAGAAATGGCGCTTGCAGCCTGGCAAGATGTTCTTGATCGACCTGGAAGCGGGCCGCATCATCGATGACCAGGAGCTGAAAAACACCTACGCCAACGCCAAGCCGTACAAAGCGTGGATCAACTCGGTGCGCATCAAGCTCGACGAGATCAAGATGGCCGAAGGACAGGCGAAACAGGACCGCGCCCAGGGCGAAAAAGCCCAGCCATCGTTGCTCGACCGCCAGCAGGCGTTCGGTTACACGCAGGAAGACTTGAAATTCCTCATGGCACCGATGGCGGTGGCCGGCGAAGAAGCGACGGGCTCGATGGGCAATGACTCGCCGCTGGCCGTCATGTCGAACAAATTGAAGCCGCTGTATAACTACTTCAAGCAACTGTTCGCGCAAGTGACGAACCCGCCGATCGACCCGATCCGCGAAGCGATGGTGATGTCGCTGGTGTCGTTCATTGGCCCGAAACCGAACTTGCTAGATACCAACAACGTCAACCCGCCGATGCGTCTGGAAGTGGCGCAGCCGGTGCTGGGCTTTGACGACATGGCGCGTTTGCGCAATATCAGCGGCCACACGGGCGGCAAGTTCAAGTCGTATGAACTCGATATCTGCTACCCGCTGGCCTGGGGCAAGGAAGGCGTGGAAGCCTGTTTGGCCTCGCTGTGCGCGGAAGCCGTCGATGCCGTCAAATCGGGCCATAATATCCTGATCGTCTCGGACCGCGCGATGTGCGCCGACCAGGTGGCGATCCCTGCGCTGCTGGCTACCTCGACCGTGCACCAGCACCTGGTCAGCAAGGGCTTGCGCGCGTCTACCGGCCTCGTCGTGGAAACGGGCTCGGCCCGCGAAACGCACCACTTCGCCTTGCTCGCAGGGTACGGCGCGGAAGCCGTTCATCCCTACTTGGCGATGGAAACCCTGGCCGAGATGGCGCACGGTTTGCCCGGCGATTTGTCGGCCGACAAGGCCATTTACAACTACACCAAGGCGGTCGGCAAAGGCTTGATGAAAGTCATGTCGAAGATGGGTATTTCGACGTACATGTCCTACTGCGGCGCGCAAATCTTCGAAGCCATCGGCTTGAACAAGTCGCTGGTCGACAAATACTTCAAGGGCACGGCCTCGAATGTGGAAGGCATCGGCGTGTTTGAAGTGGCGGAAGAAGCGCTGCGCTTGCACGCGCTGGCCTTCGGCAACGATCCCGTGCTGGCCGATAAGCTCGACGCGGGTGGCGAATATGCGTACCGCGTGCGTGGCGAAGAGCATATGTGGACGCCGGACGCGATTGCCAAACTGCAGCACTCCACGCGCAGCAACAATTTCTCCAGCTATAAAGAGTACGCGCAAATCATCAACGACCAGAGCCGTCGCCACCTGACCCTGCGTGGCTTGTTCGAGTTCAAGCTCGACCCGACCAAGGCGATACCGCTCGATGAAGTGGAGCCGGCCAAGGAAATCGTCAAGCGTTTCGCCACCGGCGCCATGTCGCTCGGCTCGATCAGCACGGAAGCGCACGCCACCCTGGCCGTCGCCATGAACCGCATCGGCGGCAAGTCGAACACGGGCGAGGGCGGCGAAGATCCGAATCGCTACACGCAGGAATTGAAGGGCATCCCGATTCGCCAGGGCGATACCATGGCTTCCATCGTGGGCGCCGAGCAGATCGTCGTCGATATTCCTCTGCAGGAAGGCGATTCCATGCGTTCGCGCATCAAGCAGGTAGCGTCGGGACGTTTCGGCGTGACGGCCGCTTACCTCAATTCCGCCGACCAGATCCAGATCAAGATGGCGCAGGGCGCGAAACCGGGCGAAGGCGGCCAGTTGCCGGGCCATAAAGTGTCGGAATACATCGCCAGCTTGCGCTTCTCCGTGCCGGGCGTGGGCTTGATTTCGCCGCCGCCGCACCACGATATTTACTCGATCGAAGATCTGGCGCAGCTGATCCATGACTTGAAGAATGCCAATCCGCGCGCCTCGATTTCCGTGAAACTGGTGTCGGAAGTGGGCATCGGCACGGTAGCGGCCGGCGTCACCAAGGCCAAGGCCGACCATGTGGTTGTTGCCGGCCACGATGGCGGCACGGGCGCCTCGCCGCTGTCGTCCGTGAAACATGCGGGCACGCCGTGGGAGCTGGGTCTGGCAGAAACGCAACAAACGCTGGTCTTGAATGGCTTGCGCAGCCGTATCCGTGTGCAAGCCGATGGCCAGATGAAGACGGGCCGCGACGTGGTCATCGCCGCCTTGCTGGGCGCCGACGAGATCGGTTTCGCCACGGCGCCGCTGGTGGTCGAAGGTTGCATCATGATGCGCAAATGCCATTTGAATACTTGCCCCGTGGGCGTAGCCACGCAAGACCCGGTCCTGCGCGCCAAGTTCAGCGGCAAACCGGAATATGTCGTCAATTACTTCTTCTTCGTTGCCGAAGAAGCCCGTCAATTGATGGCGCAGCTGGGCATACGCACGTACGACGAATTGATCGGCCGCGTGGACTTGCTGGACAAATCGAAGGCGATTTCGCACTGGAAGGCGCAAGGGCTCGATTTCTCGGCCATTTTCTACAAGCCGGAAACACCCGATGGGCAAGCGTGCCGCCATGTGGAATTCCAGGACCATGCGCTGGAGAAGGCACTCGACCATAAGCTGATCGCGCAAGCGCGCGCGGCGCTGGAAAAGGGCGAGCGCGTCTCCTTCATTTCGCCCGTGCGCAACCTGAACCGCACGGTGGGCACCATGCTGTCGGGCGAAGTGGCAAAGAAATATGGTCATGCCGGTTTGCCGGACGACACCATCCACATTCAATTGCAAGGCACGGCGGGCCAGTCGGCCTGCGCCTTCCTGGCGCATGGCATCACGATTGACCTGGTGGGCGAGGGCAACGATTACGTGGGCAAGGGCTTGTCGGGCGGGCGCATCATCGTGCGCCCGAATACGGAATTCCGTGGCTGGGCCGTGGACAACATCATCATCGGCAACACGGTGCTGTACGGCGCCATTGCCGGCGAAGCCTTTTTTAATGGCGTTGCCGGAGAACGCTTTGCCGTGCGCAACTCGGGCGCCACCACGGTGGTCGAGGGCCTGGGCGACCATGGCTGCGAATACATGACGGGTGGCACGGTGGTGGTGCTGGGCAGCACGGGACGCAATTTCGCGGCCGGCATGTCGGGCGGCATCGCCTATGTATACGATCCGGCCGGTGACTTTGCCAGCAAGTGCAACACGGCCATGGTCAGCCTGGACAAGGTCGTGCCCGCAGCGGAACAGCATATCGAGCGCGATGCCTGGCATACCCAGCACCGCGACGGCGTGCCGGAAGCCGACGAAGTCATTCTCAAGCGCCTGATCGAGCGCCATTTCAAGCACACGGGCAGCACGCGCGCCCGCGTCTTGCTGGACGACTGGGCCGCGGCGCGCGGCAAGTTCGTGAAAGTTTTCCCGAACGAATACAAGCGCGCGCTGATCGAGATGGCTGCCGATGCCGCCATGGAAGTACAAGCCGTCGCCGCCTGAGCCAGCTAAGCTCATTGCCTAATGCATGACCAGGGAGCGGCCCAGCCGCTCCCCGCCAGCCAAATACAAAGGAACTATCGTGGGTAAAATTACCGGCTTCATGGAATTCAAGCGCCAGGACGAGCATTATCTGGAGCCTGTCGCGCGCCTGAAGAACTACAAGGAATTCGTGCTGCACCTGTCGGATGCGCAAGCCACGGTGCAGGGTGCGCGCTGCATGGATTGCGGCATCCCCTTCTGCACCACGGGTTGTCCCGTGAATAACATTATCCCCGACTGGAATGACTTGGTGTACCGTGGCGCTTACCGCGAAGCGCTCGACACCTTGCATTCGACCAATAACTTCCCGGAATTTACGGGCCGCATCTGCCCGGCGCCGTGCGAATCGGCCTGTACCTTGGGTATTCATGAAGATCCGGTCGGCATCAAGTCCATCGAGCATAAAATCATCGACATGGGCTGGGAGCACGGCTGGGTCACGCCGCAGCCGGCGAGTTTTAGTACCGGCAAGAAAGTGGCCATCGTCGGTTCCGGTCCTGCCGGCCTGGCGGCAGCGCAGCAGCTGGCGCGCGCCGGCCATGCCGTTACCGTGTTTGAAAAGAGCGACCGGGTCGGTGGTTTGTTGCGCTATGGCATCCCCGACTTCAAGATGGCAAAGTCGCACATCGACCAGCGCGTGAAGCAGATGGAGGACGAAGGCGTGGTGTTCCGCACCAGCGTGCTCGTGGGCAAGGATTTCCCTGCCCATGTCAACAACTGGGCCAAGGAAACCATTTTCCCGGAAGACCTGGAAAAAGAATTCGACGCCGTCATCATGGCTGGTGGCGCCGAGCAGCCGCGCGACTTGCCCGTGCCGGGCCGCGATTTGAAAGGCGTGCATTTCGCCATGGATTTCCTGCCGCTGCAAAACAAGGTGAATGCAGGCGACAAGCTCAAGGACCAGATCAAGGCGACGGGCAAGCACGTGGTGGTGATCGGCGGCGGCGACACGGGGTCTGACTGTGTGGGTACCTCGAACCGCCATGGCGCGGCCTCGGTGGCGCAATTTGAACTGATGCCGCAGCCGCCGGAGCAGGAAAACAAGCCCTTGGTCTGGCCATACTGGCCGACCAAGCTGCGCACCTCGTCCTCGCACGAGGAAGGCTGCGAGCGCGACTGGGCCGTGGCCACCAAGCGTTTCGAAGGCAAGGGCGGCAAGCTGGAAAAGCTGATCGCCTGCCGCGTGGAGTGGAAAGACGGCAAAATGAGCGAAGTGCCGGACTCGGAATTCGAGATGAAGGCCGACCTGGTCTTCCTGGCCATGGGTTTTGTTTCCCCTGTGCAACAAGTGCTGGAAGCGTTCGGCGTCGATACGGATGCGCGTGGCAACGTCAAGGCCAGCACGGACGGTGCCGCTTGCTACCAGACCTCGGTGGCCAAGGTGTTTACTGCCGGCGACATGCGCCGTGGCCAGTCGCTGGTGGTGTGGGCGATCCGCGAGGGGCGCCAGTGTGCGCGCGCCGTCGATGAGTTCCTGATGGGGACATCTTTGCTGCCGCGCTAATCAAGCAGCAATTGTTGTTTTTTCGACAGGGCCACGGCGCGGCTTGCGACGTGGCTTTTCTTATTTTTACGTGTCCAGTCGCGCGCCTGAATGGCTTTGGGTGGGGGCGCAATGCAGATGTCAAATATCCACTACAATAGCTGACTTTTAGTTCATTAGTGTTGTATTCTTCGCCTTCGCGCGGCTGTCTCTAGGGGTGTCTCAGCAGAGGTTGGCGTTTCTGCACTACAATACGCCATTAAAATAGTGAGTTTCGTCGTGCCAAATCTTGTTGAAATCCGTGATTTACACTTTGCCTATGGAGAACGTTCGATTTTATCGGGCCTTCAAATGGATTTCCCACGTGGAAAAGTTGTGGCCGTCATGGGTGGCTCTGGCAGTGGCAAGACGACCGTATTGCGCCTGATCGGCGGGCAATTGCGCCCCAGTAGCGGCTCCGTGAATGTCGACGGCCAGATCGTGCATACGCTCGAGACTGACCAACTATATGAATTGCGCCGCAAGATGGGCATGCTGTTCCAGCACGGCGCCCTGTTTACGGACTTGACGGCGTTCGAGAACGTGGCGTTTCCCCTGCGCGAACACACGGACTTGAATGAAGAGCTGATCCGTACCCTGGTGCTGATGAAGCTGAACGCCGTGGGTTTGCGTAATGCGGCGCAATTGAAGCCGGCCGAGATTTCGGGCGGCATGGGCCGCCGCGTTGCGCTGGCGCGCGCCATCGCGCTCGACCCTGAGCTGATCATGTACGATGAACCATTCGCCGGCCTGGACCCGATTTCCATGGGCGTCACGGCCAATTTGATCCGCAATCTGAACGATGCGCTGGGTTCCACGTCTATTTTGGTATCGCACGACGTGAAGGAGTGTTTCGCCATCGCCGATTACGTCTATTTTCTGTCATCGGGCAAGATCGTGGCGCACGGCACGCCGGCCGAGATGGCCGTGTCGACGCATCCCTACGTCAAGCAGTTCGTCAACGCCGATGCCGATGGCCCCGTACCGTTCCATTATCCGGGCAAGTCGCTGGCCGACGACCTGGGACTGCAAGCGGGAGCGGGCCGATGATCGCGCGTTTCCTGGCGGAGATCGGAGCATGGTTGCGGCGCTCGGTACAAGACCTGGGCTTTGCCGTGCGCTCGTTCTTTCTCATCATTGCCTCCTCGGGCGGCCTGTGGCGACGCCCACATTTGCTAATAGAGCAACTTTTTTACATCGGCAGCCGCTCGGTGCTGATCATCGCCGTATCCGGCCTGTTCGTCGGCATGGTGTTGGGTTTGCAAGGCTATTACACACTGAGTACCTTTGGCGCGACGCAGTCGCTGGGGCAGTTGGTGGCGCTATCGTTGATGCGTGAACTGGGTCCGGTCGTCACGGCGCTGCTGTTTGCGGGCCGCGCCGGCACCTCGCTGACGGCGGAAATCGGTCTGATGAAAGCGGGTGAGCAGTTGTCGGCCATGGAAATGATGGCCGTGAACCCGATCCAGCGCGTGCTGGCGCCCCGTTTCTGGGCCGGCGTGATCGCCATGCCTATCCTGGGTGGCATTTTCACGGCCGTCGGCGTCATCGGCAGCTACCTGGTAGGCGTGGTGCTGATCGGCGTCGATGAAGGCTCGTTCTGGTCGCAGATGCAGGGCGGTGTGAATATCTGGAAAGACATCGCCAATGGTACTTATGTGAAAAGCATGGTCTTCGGTATCGCGGTGACATTCATTGCGCTGTTCCAGGGTTATCAGGCACAGCCGACACCGGAAGATGTCTCCGGCGCGACCACGCGCACGGTGGTGATTTCATCGTTGATGGTGTGGTGGCTTGATTTCATGATGACGGCGTTGATGTTCAGCAAGTAATTGCCGATCAGCCCACAACAGCGGGCCTGGGCACGATTTTGCGCAGGCGGCAGCAAGTAAAAATTATTTAGGATTGTTTATGCAACGTAAATCTTTGGATGTCTGGGTTGGCTTGTTCGTCTTGCTGGGAGTGGCGGCATTGATGTTTCTGGCGCTCAAGGCAGGTAATATGAGCTCGCTGTCTTTCAGCAAGACGTATACCATCAGTGCCAAGTTCGACAATATTGGCGGGCTCAAGCCGCAGGCACCCGTCAAGGGTGCTGGCGTGGTGGTGGGACGCGTGGCGGAGATCCGATTTGACGACAAAACGTACCAGGCGTTGGTGAAACTCGACATCGAAGATGGTTACAAATTTCCGAAAGACAGCTCGGCCAAGATTTTGACGGCCGGTTTGCTCGGTGAGCAATATATCGGCCTGGAAGCAGGCGGCGATTTGGCGAACCTGGCAGAGGGTGACAAGATCGCCCGTACTCAATCGGCCACAGTGCTGGAAGACCTGATCAATCAGTTCATCTACAGCAAGGCAGCGGAAGGAAAGGACAGCAAATGAGCGAGTCGACCAAGCAATCCCAAGGCAGCCTTGTGCGTATCGGCCTGGCCCTGGCCATCGCCGCAGGCGTGAGCGCTTGCGCCACCGGCACCAATCCGCGCGACCCGCTCGAAGGGTATAACCGCGCCATGTTCAAGTTCAACGACACCGTTGACCAGGTGGCCCTGAAGCCGGTCGCCACGGCCTACAAGACGGTTACGCCATCGTTCGTGCAAACGGGCGTGGGCAACTTTTTCGGCAACTTGTCCGATGTGTGGAGCGCCGTTAACAACTTGCTGCAAGGCAAGGGTGAAGCGGGCTTGCAAGACGTCGTGCGCGTCAGCATGAACTCGACTTTCGGACTCCTTGGCCTGATCGACATCGCCTCGCAGGCAGGTATTCCGAAGCATAACGAAGACTTTGGCCAGACCCTGGGCTGGTATGGCATCGAGCCTGGTCCGTACGTGATGCTGCCGCTGCTGGGTCCATCGACCGTGCGCGATACGGTGGCCCTGCCGCTCGATATCACGGGCGATCCATGGCGCTACAAGGACCCTGCGGCAGTGCGCACTATCGGCACGGTGACGCGGGTGGTCGACAAGCGCGCAGCGCTGCTCGACGCGACCAACCTGATGGAAGCGGCCGCGCTGGACCGCTATGAATTCATCCGCGACGGTTTCCTGCAGGCGCGCGAAAGCAAGGTGTTCGATGGCGACACGGACCGCCGCGACCGCAAAGTGCCAAAAAACGACAGCAGCGATTATGCGCCGCAGTACGAGGCAAAGCCGCCAGCGCAGAGTGACGCGCCGGCAGAGCTCGCCGTGTTGGCACCTGCGGAGCGCGTAACATCTGGTAGCAATACCGTTGCCTCCGAGGCTGGCTCCCAGCAGTAAACTGCGGTATAGAAACACCACGGCTGCGATCAACGCCAGCCGGTGTATAGCAACACCATGAAAGGTAGAACCATGAAATTGATGAAACAACTGCTGGCGATGGCGGCCATCGCCTTCGCCACCGCCGTCCAGGCTGCCCCTGCGGCAGAAGCGCCGGACGTATTGGTCAAACGCATCAGCCAGGACGTGATCGATACCGCCAAGAACGACAAGGCGATTCAGGCTGGCGATATCAAGCGCGTCACCGAATTGGTGGAAAGCAAGATCTTGCCGTACGTGGACTTTCAGCGCATGACGGCGCTGGCTGCCGGCCGCTTCTGGCGCGACGCTACGCCGGACCAGCAAAAGCAGCTGTCCGCAGAATTTCGCACCTTGCTGATCTACACGTATTCGGGCGCCCTGTCGCAGATCAAGAACGAAACCGTGGAATTCAAGCCGATGCGCGCCGACCCGGCCGATGTGGAAGTGGAAGTGCGCTCGCAGGTCAACGTGGCGCGCGGCGAACCCGTGCCTTTGAACTACCGCGTGGCGAAAACCCCGTCCGGCTGGAAGATCTATGACATCAACGTGCTGGGCGCGTGGCTGGTGGAAACGTATAAAAGCAGCTTCGCCAGCGAGATCAGCAAGGGCGGCGTCGATGGCCTGATCAAGACCTTGCAGGCAAAAAACAAGGCCCTGGCCAGCCGTCCCGCTGTCAAAGCCAAATAATCGGCTATCATATAGTTCCTGAACCAGATCCAGACCAGCACAGCCCGACGCCATGCCCGATTCTCTCGACACCTTGCAGTCCCTGACTTCCCTGACCGTGCACAATGCCACCTCGGCATTGGAGCAGGGCCTGGACGCCATCCGCTCGGGTCAGACCAAGTTTGACTTGCGCAACGTCAAGGCTGTCGACTCGGCCGCCGTTTCCGTCATGCTGACGTGGCAGCGCGCCGCGCAGGATGCCGGCGGCGTGCTGGAACTGAAAAACCTGCCGAATAACTTGAAAAACCTCACCAAGCTGTATGGCGTGTGCTCGCTCGTGTCGAGCACGTTGAGTGCCGACAGCGCCGACGATTGCGGCAGCGCCGGCGGCAGCGCCGAACGCAGCCCGTCCGACCTGCATCATCATTGATCCTGTCCCACTCCCCGCATCAGCAGTAGCTTTCAAGCCGGCAGGACAGTAGCGCCGCCGGATTGATCTCCAAGTGTTTCACGAATTTTCCAACTATAATTGACTGTTGCGTCACCCTCGTATGAAGGGGACGCCCTGCACTGGCCTGCCGGCCTCGATCTCTCCGGCAACTGGCGCATCACACCCGACGCATTACACTTGAAACAAGCACATGACCGCAATTCAAATCACGAATGTAGAAAAGAGCTATAAATCGCTCAAGGCGCTGGGCGGCGTGTCACTGGCCATCGAGGAAGGCGAATTTTTCGGCTTGCTCGGTCCGAATGGCGCCGGCAAGACCACCCTCATCTCCATCATCGCCGGCCTGATACGCCCCGATGCGGGCAGCGTGAAGATCCACGGCCACGATGTGGTCAGCGACTTTCGCAATGCGCGCCGCAGCTTGGGCGTGGTGCCGCAGGAGTTGGTATTCGACCCGTTTTTCACCGTGCGCGAAACCTTGCGCCTGCAGTCCGGCTATTTCGGCTTGCCGAACAACGACAAGTGGATCGACGAGGTCATGGAAAACCTCGACCTGACCGGCAAGGCCGACACGAATATGCGCGCCCTGTCCGGCGGCATGAAGCGCCGCGTGCTCGTCGCTCAGGCGCTGGTGCACAAGCCGCCCGTGATCGTGCTCGATGAGCCGACCGCAGGTGTCGACGTGGAACTGCGCCAGACCCTGTGGAAGTTCATCTCGCGCCTGAACCGCGAAGGCGGCCACACGGTCGTGCTGACCACCCATTACCTGGAAGAAGCGCAAGCGATGTGCCAGCGCGTGGCCATGCTCAAGGCGGGCAAGGTGGTGGCGCTCGACACCATGTCGGCCCTGATCCGGCGCATCGCCGGTTCGCAGTTGCAGCTGCACCTCAAACATGGCGGCCTGCCGGCCGACCTGCAGCACCTGCTGCTGCACCCGCAAGAACAGCAGGCGCCGAACAAGTTCAGCCTGCGCATCAACGAATACAGCGAAGTCGAGAAAATCCTCGCCCACTTGCGCGAAGCCGGCGTCGAGATCGACGAAATGCAATTGCAACAAGCCGACCTGGAAGATATCTTCTTGCAGATCATGGATAAAGGTACCGTATGATTTCGACAGGATTTCGCACCCTCGTCTACAAAGAGACGCTGCGCTTCTGGAAAGTGGCGACGCAAACCGTGGCTGCGCCCGTACTTACCTCGATGCTGTACTTGCTGGTGTTCGGCCATGTGCTCGACGGCCGCGTGGAGCCCAGCCCTGGCGTCAGCTACACGGCCTTTTTGATCCCCGGGCTGGTGATGATGAGCGTGCTGCAAAACGCATTCGCCAATTCCTCGTCCTCGCTGATCCAATCCAAGATCACGGGCAATCTGGTGTTCGTGCTGTTGACGCCCCTGTCGCACTGGGAAATCTTCTCGGCGTATGTACTCGCTTCCGTCGCGCGCGGCCTGGCCGTGGGCTTTGGCGTGTTTGTCATTACCTGCTGGTTCGCCGACTTGTCGTTTGTCGCGCCGCTATGGATCGTCATCTTTGCGCTCCTGGGCGCCGCCATGCTGGGCACCATGGGCCTGATCGCCGGCATCTGGGCCGAAAAATTCGACCAGCTGGCCGCTTTCCAGAATTTCCTGATCATGCCGGCCACCTTTTTATCGGGCGTGTTCTATTCGATCCACTCGCTGCCGCCGTTCTGGCAGTCGGTATCGCATCTGAACCCCTTCTTTTACATGATCGACGGCTTCCGCTATGGCTTCTTCGGCGTGTCCGACGTCAGCCCCTGGCTCAGTCTTTTCATCGTCGCCGGCTTCCTCGTGATACTGGCGCTGGCATCGATCCGCCTACTGAAAAGCGGCTATCGTTTGCGTCACTAGTGACGACACTCATTGCGCCATTGATTGCGGCACATCACATCACTACATTATTCAATATCAAGGACTTATCGTGACCACCACTCCAGAACTGATCCACGGCTACCTGTCGGCCGGCCTCGAATGCACGCACCTCGAAGTGGAGGGCGACGGCCAGCACTTCCAGGCAGTGATCGTTTCGCCGGCGTTTGCTGGCAAGCGTTTGATCGCCCGTCACCAGATCGTCTATGCGGCGCTGGGCGACCGCATGCGCGAGGAAATCCACGCGCTGTCGATGAAAACCCTGACACCTGAAGAATTCCAAGGATAAGTACATGGACAAACTCCTCATCAACGGCGGCAACCGCCTGAACGGCGACATCGCCATCTCCGGCGCGAAGAACGCCGCCTTGCCGATCCTGTGCGCCGGCTTGCTGACCGCAGGCGACCTGGACCTGACGAACGTGCCGCACCTGCACGATGTCGCCACCATGTTGAAACTGCTGGGCCAGACGGGCCTGAAGGTGCAGCAGGATGGCGACCGCGTCGTTCTCAACGGCAGCGCCATCGACACCTTGGAAGCGCCGTATGAACTGGTCAAGACCATGCGCGCCTCGATCCTGGTGCTGGGCCCCATGCTGGCGCGCTTTGGCGAAGCCAAGGTCTCCTTGCCGGGCGGCTGCGCCATCGGCTCGCGCCCGGTCGACCAGCACATCAAGGGACTCGAAGCGCTGGGCGCCGAGATCCGTATCGAAGCAGGTTATATCTACGCCAAGTGCGCCAAGCTGAAAGGCGCGCGCATCGTCACCGACATGATCACCGTCACCGGCACCGAAAACCTGCTGATGGCCGCGACCCTGGCCGAAGGCGAGACCATCCTGGAAAACGCTGCCTGCGAACCGGAAGTGACCGACCTGGCGCACCTGCTGGTGGCGATGGGCGCGAAGATCGACGGCATCGGCACCAGCCGCCTGGTGATCCAGGGCGTCGACGCTTTGCACGGCGCGTCGCACGCGGTCATTGCCGACCGTATCGAGACGGGCACTTTCCTGTGCGCCGTGGCGGCCACCGGCGGCGATATCACGCTGCGCAATGTGCGCACCGACATCCTCGACGCGGCGCTCGACAAGCTGCGCGCCATGGGCCTGACGATGACCTTCGGCGCCGACTGGATCCGCGCCGAGATGTCGGCCCGTCCGAACCCCGTCAGCTTCCGCACCACGGAATATCCGGGCTTCCCGACCGACATGCAGGCGCAGTTCATGGCTGTCAACACGCTCGCCAACGGCGCCAGCCGCGTCACCGAGACGATTTTCGAGAACCGCTACATGCACGTGCAGGAAATGAACCGCCTGGGCGCTGACATCACCATCGAGGGCAATACGGCCATCATCGCCGGCGTCAAGCAGTTGCGCGGCGCGCCCGTGATGGCGACCGACCTGCGCGCCTCGGCGTCGCTGGTGATCGCCGCCTTGGCGGCCGACGGCGAAACCCTGATCGACCGCATCTATCACCTGGACCGTGGCTACGATCGCATGGAAGTCAAATTGTCTGCAGTCGGCGCCAACATCGTGCGCATCAAATAAAAATAGGAAAAGCAATGAGCATGAACGGATCGAATAACGGTGACAGCTCCCAGCTGATCCTGGCGCTCTCAAAAGGCCGTATTTTTGAGGACACCATGCCGCTGCTGGAAGCGGCCGGCATCAAGGTGCTGGAAAACCCAGAGACCTCGCGCAAGCTGATTTTGGCCACCAATGATCCGAACGTGCGCGTCATCATCGTGCGCGCCAGCGATGTGCCGACCTATGTACAGTACGGCGCGGCCGATTTCGGCGTGGCGGGCAAGGATGTCTTGCTCGAACACGGTGGCGAAGGCCTGTACCAGCCGATCGACCTGAATATCGCTTCCTGCCGCATGTCGGTGGCGGTGCAGGCTGGCTTTGACTACGAAAAGGCGGTGCAGCAGGGTGCGCGCCTGCGCGTGGCCACCAAGTTCGTGCACACGGCGCGCGAGCATTTCGCCGCCAAGGGCGTACACGTCGACCTGATCAAGCTGTATGGTTCGATGGAGCTGGCGCCTTTGGTGGGCCTGTCCGACGCCATCGTCGACCTGGTCAGCACGGGCAGTACTTTGCGTGCGAACAACCTCGTCGAGGTCGAGCACATCATGGAAATTTCGTCGCGCCTGGTGGTCAACCAGGCGGCGCTCAAGCTCAAGCGCGAGCGTTTGCAGCCTATCATCGAGGCGTTTGAACGCGCCTCGCAAACCGCTTCGCAAGCCTAGACAATCTCAGTAGCAGAAAGCCGATTATGTCCATACAGATACGCAAGCTCGATTCAAGCCAGGATGGTTTCCAACAATCGCTCGATACACTGCTGGCGTTCGAGGCAGGCACCGACGCCGCGATTGAAACGTCGGTCGCAAAAATCCTGGCCGATGTGAAAACGCGCGGCGACGCCGCCGTACTCGAATACACCAACCGTTTCGACCGTATCCCGCATGGCGGCGCGGCGGAAATGGCGGCGTTTGATATTTCGCAAGCCGAATTGCAGGCGGCCCTGAATGGCTTGCCGTCGGCGCAGCGTGAAGCGCTGCAGATCGCCGCGCAGCGCATCCGCGTCTTCCACGAACACCAGCGCGAGCAATTGCGCGGTTTTACCTACACCGAGCCCGATGGCACGCTGCTGGGCCAGAAGATCACGCCGCTGGACCGGGTCGGTATCTACGTCCCGGGCGGCAAGGCAGCGTATCCGTCGTCCGTGCTGATGAACGCCATTCCCGCCCATGTGGCGGGCGTGGGCGAAATCATCATGGTGGTGCCAACGCCTGATGGCGTGAAAAACCAGATGGTGCTGGCCGCCGCTGCAATCGCCGGCGTGACGCGCGTGATTACCATCGGCGGCGCGCAAGCGGTCGGCGCGCTGGCCTACGGCACGCAGACGATTGCCGCCGTCGACAAGATCGTCGGCCCGGGCAACGCCTATGTGGCCGCCGCCAAGCGCCGCGTGTTCGGCATCGTCGGCATCGACATGATCGCCGGACCGTCCGAAATCCTGGTGCTGTGCGACGGCACGACGGACCCGGACTGGGTCGCCATGGACCTGTTTTCGCAGGCCGAACACGACGAACTGGCGCAGGCGATCCTGCTGTGCCCCGATGCCGACTATATCGCCAAGGTCGAAGCGAGCATCGCCAAGCTGCTGCCGACGATGCCGCGCCAGGCCACCATCAGCACTTCGCTGCAGGACAGGGGCGCGCTGATCAAGGTGCGCAGCATGGAAGAAGCGTGTGAAATCGCCAATGCCATCGCGGCCGAACACCTGGAAATCTCGGCGGAAAACCCGCAGCAGTGGGCCGAGCAGATCCGCCATGCGGGTGCCATGTTCCTGGGGCGCTTTTCGTCCGAATCGCTGGGCGATTATTGCTGCGGTCCCAATCACGTGCTGCCGACCTCGCGCACCGCGCGTTTTTCGTCGCCGTTGGGGGTGTATGACTTCCAGAAGCGTTCGTCCATCATTTACGTCAGCGAAGCGGGCGCGCAAACCCTGGGCCGTGTCGCCGCCACTCTGGCGTATGGCGAAGGCTTGCAAGCCCACGCGCGCAGCGCTGAACTGCGTTTGACGCCGCAGCCATGACGCAGATGGTGGAGCGGCCGGACTGGGTCAACCGGGTCTATTGCGAAGACGCGCTGGCGGGGCTGGCGCGTATTCCCGATGCTTGCGTAGACCTGATCCTGACGGATCCGCCATACAACCTGGGCAAGGATTATGGCAACGCTTCGGACCAGCAGTCGGTGGCCGACTACCTGCGCTGGACGGAGGCGTGGATCGATGCGGCGCTGCCCAAGCTGAAAGCCAACGGCAGCCTGTACATCTTTCTCACCTGGCGTTATTCGCCAGAGATTTTTGTCATGCTGAAACAACGGATGGCGATGATGAATGAAATCATCTGGGATCGCCGCGTACCGTCCATGGGCGGCAGCGTGCGCAGCTTTTCATCGGTGCACGACACCATCGGTTTCTTCGTCAAGCGCAAGGATTATTACTTCGACCTTGACGCCGTGCGCATCGCCTACGACGCCGCTACCAAGAAAGCGCGTTCGCGCTCTATCTTCATCGGTGCGAAATGGCTCGAGGTGGGCTACAACCCGAAAGACTTGTGGAGCGTCTCGCGCCTGCACAAGGAACACCCGGAACGCGCCGACCATCCGACGCAAAAGCCGCTGGAAATTATCGAGCGCATGCTCAAGGCTTCGTGCCCTCCCGGCGGCGTGGTGCTCGACTTGTTCATGGGCAGCGGCACCACGGCGCTGGCGGCGAAGCGCTGCGGGCGCGATTTCGTCGGTTTTGAATTGAATCCCGCTTATTGCGCCATCATCGAACAGCGCTTGGCGGCACTGGCGCAGGAGCTGGCCGAACCGGCCGCGCCGCAGCCAGAGAAAAAGGCGCAGGCCAAACGCCGCGCCGCTGTACCCAAGGCGGCCAAGGCGGCCAAGGCGGCCGTGAAGAAGCCGTTGGCGGACAAGCCGCCAGCAAAGGCGAAAAAAACGCCGGCAGTAAAAAAAGCACCGGCCCGCCAGGCGCTCAGCGTCGACGCGCCGGAAGACGTCCTCATTTAGTCACCATTGAGTCTCCATTTAATTCCATCAGGAGTGTTTGCAGCATGTCTTTCCTCGATCAGTTAATCAGCAACACCGTGCGCTCCGATGTGCGGGCCGTCAAAAGCTATCAGGTAGTAGATGCCAGTGGCTACATCAAGCTCGATGCGATGGAAAACCCGTATTTGCTGCCGCAGCACTTGCGCGAGGAACTGGGCGCGCGCCTGACCGCCGTGGCACTGAACCGCTATCCGCCGTCCTACGCCAGCCTGCAGGCGGCCATCTGCGCCAAGCTGGGCGTGCCAGCCGCTTACGACGTCATGCTGGGTAACGGTTCCGATGAACTGATTTCCATCCTGGCCATGGCTTGCGCCCGGCAGGAAGCGGGCCAGCGCGCCGTGATGCTGGCACCCGTGCCGGCCTTCGTCATGTATGCGCGCTCGGCGCAGTTTGCCGGCATGGATTTCGTCGGCGTGCCCCTGCAGGCCGATTTCAGCCTGGACATGGAGGCCATGCTGGCGGCCATTGAAGAGCACCGCCCGTCGCTGGTCTTCCTCGCGTATCCGAATAACCCGACCGGCAATCTGTTTGCCAGCGTCGATATCGAACGCATCCTGGCCGCCCTGGGCGACACGGGCATCGCCGTCGTCGACGAAGCGTATGAGCCGTTCGCGCAGCACAGTTTCATGGGCCGCCTGCCCGAGTTCGAGAATCTGGTGGTGATGCGCACCGTGTCGAAACTGGGCCTGGCCGGGATTCGCCTCGGCTATATGTCGGCCGCGCCAGCCCTGCTGGCGCAGTTTGAAAAAGTGCGTCCGCCGTACAATGTCAATGTGCTGACGCAGGCAGCGGCCGAATTCGCGCTCGAGCACATCGAGGTGCTCAATGCCCAGGCGGACCTGCTCAACAGCGCGCGCGATGCACTGGCGCTGCGCCTGGCGGAATTGCCCGGCGTGACGGTCTTCCCCTCGAAGGCAAATTTTCTTTTGATTCGTGTGGCCGATTCCGACGATGTTTGCGCAAAACTGCTTGCCCGCAGAGTCTTAATTAAAAATATGAGTAAAATGCATGCTGCGCTGCTCAATTGTCTGCGTATCAGCGTTAGCACCCCGGAAGAGAATTCCCTTTTTTACGATGCCTTCAAGGCATCCCTCGTTTAGCCTATCGCCAGAGCCTCCCATGAACCGCACCGCAGAAATCACGCGCAATACCAATGAGACGCAAGTTCGCGTCGCCCTCAACCTCGATGGCACCGGCCAGCAAAAGCTCAATACGGGCGTGCCCTTCCTCGACCACATGCTGGACCAGATCGCCCGCCATGGCTTGATCGACCTCGATATCGAAGCGACCGGCGACGTGCATATCGACAACCACCACACGGTGGAAGACGTGGGCATTACCCTGGGCATGGCCGTGGCCAAGGCCATCGGCGACAAGAAGGGTATCCGCCGCTATGGCCACGCGTATGTGCCGCTGGACGAGGCGCTGTCGCGCGTGGTGCTCGATTTTTCGGGCCGTCCTGGCATCGAATATCACATCCCGTTTACGCGCGCCATGATCGCCGGCTTCGACGTCGACCTGACGCTGGAATTCTTCCGCGGCTTCGTCAATCATGCGGGCGTGACATTGCATATCGATAACTTGCGCGGCACGAATGCCCACCATCAGTGCGAAACCGTGTTCAAGGCCTTTGGTCGTGCGCTGCGCATGGCTGCCGAGCTCGACGAGCGCGCCGCTGGCATCATTCCATCGACCAAGGGCAGCCTGTAAGCGCTGGTCGATTACACTGTCAATTCTGAGATTAAATAAACACATGAATAAAATTGTGGTGGTGGATTACGGCATGGGCAACCTGCGCTCGGTGGCGCAGGCCCTGCGTGCCGTGGCGCCGGATGCCGATGTGTGCATTTCCGGCGTGCCGGCCGACATCGATAGCGCCGACCGCATCGTTTTGCCGGGCCAGGGCGCCATGCCCGACTGCATGCGCAGCCTGCGCGAATCAGGCGTGCTCGAAGCGCTGCTGCGCGCCGCCGATAGCAAGCCCGTGCTGGGCGTGTGCATAGGCGAGCAAATGTTGTTCGAGGCCAGCGAAGAGGGCGACGCCGCCGGTCTGGGCTTGTTGCCCGGCAAAGTCGTGCGTTTCCAGCTCGACGGCCAGGTGCAGCAGGACGGCTCGCGCTTCAAGGTGCCGCAAATGGGTTGGAACCAGGTGCGGCAAACGGCGTCGCATGCGATGTGGGATGGCATTGCCGACAATGCCTATTTTTACTTTGTGCACAGCTATTTTGCTCAGCCACAAGAGGCGGCGCACACGGTGGGCGAGACTGTCTACGGCGCGCCGTTCGCCTGCGCCGTCGCGCGTGATAATATTTTCGCGACACAGTTCCACCCTGAAAAAAGCGCTGCCGCTGGTTTGCAGTTGTACAAGAACTTCGTTCACTGGCAACCCTGACGTCGCGTATTGATGTATTTTTTGATGTATCTTCGTGGCCTTTCCGGCTTCGCTTCTCACTCACTCTGACACCACACTGACCATGCTGCTTATTCCCGCCATCGACCTGAAAGACGGTCACTGCGTACGCCTAAAACAAGGCGATATGGAACTTGCCACCGTATTTTCCGAAGACCCGGCCGAAATGGCCCGCCATTGGCTGATGCAAGGCGCGCGCCGGCTGCATCTGGTCGACTTGAATGGCGCCTTTGCCGGCAAGCCGAAGAACGAAGGCGCCGTGAAGGCCATCCTGAAAGCGGTGCAGGACTTCGCCGTGGAAAACGATATCGAGGAAATCCCCGTGCAACTGGGTGGCGGCATTCGCGACCTCGACACCATCGAGCGCTATCTCGACGCCGGTATCAGCTACGTCATCATCGGCACGGCGGCAGTGAAAAGCCCCGGCTTCCTGCATGACGCCTGCAGCGCCTTCCCCGGCCATATCATCGTCGGTCTCGATGCCAAAGATGGCAAAGTGGCAACGGACGGCTGGAGCAAGATGTCGGGCCACGAAGTCATCGACCTGGCGAAAAAATTTGAAGCCTATGGCGTCGAATCCATTATTTACACCGACATCGGCCGCGACGGCATGATGGGCGGCATTAATATCGAAGCCACCGTCAAGTTGGCGCAAGCGGTCAAGATTCCCGTCATCGCCTCGGGCGGCTTGCACAATATCGGCGACGTCGAAGCGCTGTGCGCGGTCCAGGCCGAAGGCATCGAAGGCGTGATCTGCGGCCGTTCCATCTATGAAGGCACGATCGACCTGGCGCAGGCGCAGGAACGCGCCGACGAACTGACCGACGCTGCCGTTTAAGCCTGCCCGGCCCTGGCATGCAGCCGCATGCGCGGGCCTGGCAACAATCTGGATACCATCATGCTTGCAAAACGTATCATTCCCTGCCTCGACGTGACCAATGGTCGCGTTGTCAAAGGCGTCAACTTCACGCAATTGCGCGATGCCGGCGACCCGGTGGAAATTGCCCGCCGTTATGACGAGCAGGGCGCCGATGAAATCACTTTCCTCGACATTACCGCGTCCAGCGACAACCGCGGTCTGATCTTCGACATCATCGAAGCGGTGGCCTCGCAAGTGTTCATTCCGCTGACCGTGGGCGGTGGCGTGCGCGTGGTGGAAGACGTGCGTCGCTTGCTCAATGCGGGCGCCGACAAGGTCAGCATCAACACCTCGGCCGTGACGAATCCCCAACTGGTGTTTGAGGCATCGCAAAAGCACGGTTCGCAATGCATCGTCGTGGCCATCGATGCCAAGCAGGTGTCGCCCGGCAAGTGGGAAGTATTTACCCATGGCGGACGCACTGCGACGGGCCTGGACGCCTTCGCATGGGCCAAAAAGATGGAAAGCCTGGGTGCTGGCGAAATCTTGCTCACCAGCATGGACCGCGATGGCACCAAGGTCGGCTTCGATCTGGGCCTGACGCGCGGCGTGTCGGACGCCGTCAACATCCCTGTCATTGCCTCGGGCGGCGTGGGCAGCTTGCAAGACCTGGCCGATGGCATCAAGGTGGGTCGCGCAGACGCCGTGCTGGCCGCCAGCATCTTTCACTATGGCCAGCACACGGTGCAGGAAGCCAAGCGTTTCATGGCGCAGCAGGGCATCCCCATGCGCCTGGCCTAAACAAAAATAGTCAGCAAGATACAGAAGCAGGATACAGAACATGCAAAACGGAAGCATCGTAGCAAGCAATGCCAAGTGGCTGAAAAAAGTCAAATGGGACGAGCACGGCCTGGTGCCGGTGATCGCGCAGGAAGCGGGCAGCAATGACGTGCTGATGTTCGCCTGGATGAACCGCGATGCATTGGCGCGCACGGTGGAGCTCGGTGAAGCGGTGTACTGGAGCCGTTCGCGCAAGAAACTTTGGCACAAGGGCGAAGAGTCGGGCCACACGCAAAAAGTGCTGGAAATTCGCCTCGATTGCGATGAAGACGTGGTCTTGCTGAAAATCGAGCAAGCTGGCGGCATCGCCTGCCATACGGGCCGCCATTCGTGTTTTTTCCAGAAATTTGAAGGCGACGAAAAAACCGGCGAATGGCATATCACCGCCCCCGTCCTGAAAGACCCTGAGACGATTTACGCGGAAACCAAGAACAAATGAGTGAAACTTTAAAGCGCCTGGCTGCCGTGATCGAATCGCGCAAGCTGGCCAACGGCGGCGACCCCGCCACTTCCTACGTCGCGCGCCTGTTTGCCAAGGGTGATGATGCCATTTTGAAAAAAATTGGCGAAGAAGCGACGGAAACGGTGATGGCCGCCAAGGATGCGCGCCGCGACAACGACCCATCGAAGGTCTTGTACGAATGCGCCGACCTGTGGTTTCACTCGCTGGTGATGCTGGCCCAGTTCGACCTGACGCCGCAGCAGGTGCTCGACGAGCTGGCGCGCCGCGAGGGCTTGTCCGGCCTCGAAGAAAAGGCGGCGCGCAAGGATGAGCTGCGCGACGCCGGCGACACCGACAAACACTGACCTACTGGAGCGTGCATGGATAACTGTATTTTTTGCAAGATTGTGGCAAAACAAATTCCTTCTTCCATCGTGTATGAAGACGAAGACTTGCTCGCCTTCAAAGACATCAATCCCGCCGCCCCCGTGCATTTGCTGCTCATTCCCAAGCACCATGTGGCCAGCCTGTCGGACTGCGACGATCGCCATACGGAAATGCTGGGCAAGCTGCTGCGCCTGGCGCCGAAGCTCGCAGCCGAGTTCGGTTGCGCCGTCAGCTATGACGTCGATGGCACGCCCGCCGGCGGCTTCAAGACCATGATCAACAGCGGTCCCGATGGCGGGCAAGAGGTGTATCACTTGCACATGCATGTGTATGGTGGTCCCCGCCCCTGGCGCGGCCAGCACTGATTTCGCCGTGCGCCGGGTTCGCGTGTATACTATCGGCATTGGTTGACGCTATTCGGGCACCGTCCCGCAAGGAGAATGTGATGGGTTCATTGAGTATTTGGCACTGGCTGATCGTTCTGGTCATTGTGATGCTGGTCTTCGGCACCAAGAAACTGGGCAATATGGGCGGTGATATCGGCAAGGCCGTCAAAGGCTTCAAGGATGGCGTCAAGGGTGGAGATGATGTCCCGGCTGCCAATACCCCTCCTGCTGCGCCATCGCAAGTGGCCGATAAAAGCACCATCGACGTCGAGACGAAAGAGAAAAGCAAGTTCTGATAGCGTGGTGGGGCGCTTGCCTCATCCGGTAACAGCTCTTGTGCGCTTATGATCGATATCGGTCTCTCTAAAATCGCCATCATCGGCGTGGTAGCGTTGATAGTCATCGGCCCTGAAAAGCTGCCGAAAGTAGCGCGCATGGCCGGTACCCTGTACGGCCGCGCGCAACGCTACCTGAACCAGGTGAAATCCGAAGTCTCGCGCGAAATTGAAATGGAAGAGCTGAAAAACCTGCAGAAGGAAGTGCAGGATGCCGCCCATTCAGTCAAGCAAAGCGTGGAGAAATCCATCCATGGCGTGGAAAACTCGATCTCCGGCAACCTGGCCGAGGTGGAAAACGCCTGGCGCGGCGATGCCAGCGCGGACGATGGGCAGCACGATCCTCACGAAGCCATGCTGCGCGCCACCAACGATGACCTGGCCCGCAAGGCGCGCGAATTTCGCCGCAAGAAGCTGGTGCGCAATTCCGCCATTCCCGGCTGGTACAAGCAGCGCCATGGCGGCAAGCTGCATGTGCAGTCGGCAGCGGCCCGCGTGGCGCGTTTCCGTCCGCGCGCCAATTCCTCCTCCTTTTACTCATGAGTAGCAAATCCCCGGTGGAAGAAACCTTTATCTCGCATCTGGTCGAGCTGCGCAACCGCCTGGTCAAGGCCTCGATCGGCATCGCCGTGGTCTGCGCCGTGCTGTTCTACTGGCCCGGTCCCGCGCAGATCTACGACTTTATCGCCGAACCGATGATCGCCTCGCTGCCGGCCGGCTCGAAAATGATCGCCACCGGCGTCATCTCACCGTTCCTGGTGCCGATGAAAGTGACCCTGGTGATCGCCTTCATCGTCGCCTTGCCCTGGGTGCTGTACCAGATGTGGGCGTTTATCGCGCCCGGCCTGTACACGCATGAAAAGCGCCTGATCGCGCCGCTCGTTATTTCTTCGTCGCTGCTGTTCATGGCCGGCGTGGCCTTTTGCTACTTCTTTGTCTTTGGCCGCGTGTTTCACTTCATCAGTGACTTTTCGCCATCCTCGATTGCCGTCACGCCCGATATCGAAAACTACCTCGACTTCGTCATGTCGATGTGCCTGGCCTTTGGCGCCACGTTCGAAGTGCCGGTGGTGGTGGTGATCCTGGTGCGCATGGGCCTGGTCAGCGTCGCGAAACTCAAGGAAGTACGCCCCTACGTCATCGTCGGCGCCTTCGTGATTGCCGCCATCGTCACACCGCCGGACGTGGTCAGTCAGTTTTCGCTGGCCATCCCGATGTGCCTATTGTTCGAGCTGGGCCTGCTGGTGGCGCCCATCTTCGTCAAGGTTACCCAGGCGCCCGAAGAAGCGTCCTAGACAGCAAGCTGACACGCGCACGATACCCAGGCAAAAGCCGCTGATCTCTTCCGGGAGCAGCGGCTTTTTCATAGACAGGGTAGCCGGTAGTTTGCGGTGATACAAACCAATGCAAAAAGGGCGCCGCAGCGCCCTTTGCCTGCAGACGATGCGTAGCGCTTAATTCATCAATTCCTTGATGACTTTCACGGGCGCGCTGCCGTAGCTGAGGAATTGCTCATGGAAATCCTTCAGCACGAATTTGCTGCCCAGTGCCTGCTTGCGCTGTTCGCGCAAGTCCATGATTTCGCTGTAGCCACTGAAATAGCTGGTCAGTTGCACCGAGCTCAACTGTACGCGACGCCATTTTTCCGTCGCTTCACGCTTGGTCTGGAAGGCCTGGCGCGTCAGCAGGTCGAGTGCCTGTGCTTGCGTCATGCCCAGTACGTGCACGCTGTAGTCGAGGATGGTGTTGGTGACGCTGCGCAAATTCCACTTCGAGTACATCAGCCACATTTCCGGCGCGTTATCGCCATAGCCCGATTCGAGCATCATGCGTTCGCCATACACGGCCCAGCCTTCGATCATGGCGCCATTGCCAAAGATGGACTTGACCAGCGAGGGCGACTTGTTGGCGTACACGAGCTGCGTGTAATGGCCGGGAATGGCTTCGTGAATATTGAGGATCTGCAAGATCCAGTGGTTGTACTCGCGCAAGCTGCTTTCCGCCTGTTCCGGCGTTTCGCCGTCGAGCGGCGTCACGTTGTAATAGGTGCGGTCCTGCGGGCGATACGGGCCGGGCGCCTCGATGCTGGCGCCAGCCACGCCGCGCTGGTAAGCGGGCGTTTCACGTACGACCAGCGGCTTTTTCGGATCCATCGTCAGCAGATTGTGGCTGCTGACCCATTCCTGCAATTGTGGGATCTGGCGACGAATTTCCGGCACGAAATCGGCGGCTGCCACATGCTTGCTGGACAGCTTGTCGATGACCATGCCGATCTTCGCCGTGCGGTCCGCCGGCTTGGCCGTGGCGCCCATGGTTTTTAGCCACAGCTCGTCGGACAGGCTATCCATGTGCTCGAGCAGCTTTTCGCGCGCGGCCAGGGCTTTCTGGTACATCTGCTCGGCACTCACGCTGGCCTGGATATCGTAGGCGAATTTCTGTTCGTACAAGTCTTTGCCGATGCGGAAGGAGCGCGCGTTGCCGTTCTGCGCCAGCGCGCCATCTTGCTCCGTCAGCCAGGCCGCATAGCCTTGCACTGCCGTGCGGGCTGCGGCGATGTGGGCGTTGTACAGCTGTTTTTCCGTCGGTGTCAGGATGGAGCCCTGTGCCGTCTTGTTCAGGTCGTCGAGCACGCTGAGCACGCCGGCGCTCTGGGCGATGGCCAGCTGCGTGTGTTCGCGCGTGGGGTTGACGATGCTGGCGCGTGCGGCCGCATAGTATTGCGGCACGCTGGCGATGCGCTTGAGCAAGGTGCGCAGGCGCTGCGGCTGCGCCGCGTATTCCGTGTTCAGGATGAAGTCGATGGAACCGGCCACGTTGTATAGGGCGGGGTTCCATTCGAATTCGCGCAAGGTGGTCAGATTCCAGCGGTCCGATTGCAGTTTATTCGTCAGCAAGGCCAGGTCGGTGCGTTGCTTGTCCGACATTTTGCTGGCATTGAGCTTGCCGAACTTGCCCAGCCATTCTTCGATGAAGGCCAGTTGTTTCTGGCGGCTGGCCGCGTCGGGGATGCTCAGGTTGGCCGCGCCATCGTATTTACCGACCGAAATCGCGCTTTCCGGGTCGAGGCGCCACAGCGCCGTCAGGAATTGGCCGCTCAGGTTATTCATGGAGCGGTCGCTGCTGTTCTCGCTGGCGACTGCCGCGACCGTCGCTGCCGTGGCTGCCGTGACGACGGCCGCTTTCTTGACGCCGGTTTTTTTCTTGCTGCTGCTGGTGCTGGCCTTGCTGCTTTTCTGCGGCTTCTTGGCGGCGCTGGCCGGTGTCAGGGTAAAGGCCATCATCAATGCGGCGAGCACAACTTTATTTTTTATTTGCATAGTTTATCTCTTGAATATATTGTCGTTTGTTTTAATCAGAAAATAATAAACTGATAATATAAGTAACAAACAACTATTGAAAGGTTGGCTTTGCTTGCCAGGGCGGCCAAAGATTAGCATTAATTGCCGCGCTTGCGCAGTTTTTTGCCTTTCTGCCAATCCCCCTAGACGACGATGGCGCTGCCTTGCAGCATTTCTTGGTGACGCGCATTCAGGGTCGCGACGGCATCCTTACCGCGCGCCATGCCGGTGGCATGGATGCCGATGTCTTGCGTGTAGCGCTGGCTGACGCGCACGGTGTAGGACTGGAACAGCCAGCTCCAGAAATTGGTTTCATAGACGGCTTCGTCCATGTCGCGCCATTTGACGCCCATCAGTTTCTTTTTCCACGGCAAGATGCCGGACGCCAGCCAGACGCCTGCCTCATCAATGTAAAGCTGATAGCTGCGGATGGTCAGCAGGCGGTAGGTGACGATCAGGGCTGAGCCGATCAGCACCACCAAGGCGGCGCGCGTGTTGTACTTGAAAGCCAGTGGCAGGGCGGCAAAGAATAGCAGCACGGCAACGACGAAAGTGCTGACGTAGGCGGTCCAGGATTTGCCGCACAAAAAGGTGGCGCGCTGGCCGGCGCTGGTGGCGATAAAGTCGGTCATGGAGTCGGATAAAAACGGGGAAAAACGATCATCGCATGGAACGCGGTTCCCCCGTTCATTTTTTCAATCTCATTGCTTCAAGCCCTCCTGCAGCATGCCCAGCATGTCGCTGGCCGACATGCGCGCTGCCGCGTCGCTGCCTTCCAGCAAGCTGTCGGCCAGGTCGCGCTTATGCTGGTGCAATTCGACGATGCCTTCCTCGATCGTGTGTTTCGCCACCAGCCGGTAAATCGTCACGGGGCGCAATTGCCCCATGCGGTGGGCACGGTCCGAGGCCTGGTCTTCCACGGCCGGATTCCACCATGGGTCCATGTGGATCACATAATCGGCCGCCGTCAGGTTGATGCCCATGCCGCCCGCTTTCAGGCTGATCAGGAAGACATCGCCTTCGCCTGCCTGGAAGGCGTCGACCCGGCGCTTGCGCTCTTGCATGGACGTGCTGCCGTCGAGATACTGGTAGCTGACGCCATGCTGTTCGAGGTGCTGGCGCAGCAGGGTCAAATGATCGACGAACTGGCTGAAGACGAGCACTTTGTGGCGGTTTTCCAGCAAGCCCGAGAGCAATTCGGCGAAGGCCGCCAGCTTGCTGCTGGCCAGGCCCAGTTCCGGCGCCACCAGTTGCGGATTGCAGCAGGCGCGGCGCAACTTCATGATTTCCGCCAGGATCTGGATGGCCTTCTTTGACGCCGGCCCTTCCAGCATGGCCAGCTTTTCCAGTGCTTCGCGGCGCAAGGATTCGTACAGCGCCGTTTCCTGCGGCGACAGTTCCACTTCCAGCACAATCTCCGTACGGGACGGTAATTCCGACAGTACTTGCGTCTTGGTGCGGCGCAAGATGAATGGCGCGATCAAGCGGCGCAGCCGCAAGCGCGCGCCGGCCGCCGCCCGCTTGTCCTGATCTTTTTCAATCGGACCGGCAAAGCGCAGGTTAAATTGATCGAGAGTGCCCAGCAAGCCTGGGTTGATGAAGCGGAACAGGTTCCACAATTCGCCCAAATGGTTTTCCAGCGGCGTGCCGCTGGCTACCATGCGGAAATCGCCTTGCAGGGCCATCACGGCTTGCGAGCGCTTGGTGGCGCCATTCTTGATCGCTTGTGCTTCGTCAAGCACGATGCTATGCCAGCGCACGCCGGCAAACATGCTCGCTTCCTGCTGCAGCAAGCCATAGCTGGCCACCACCACGTCGAATGGCTGCAAGGTATCGAGCATGTCGGCCCGGTCGCCGCTACCGAACAGTTTGATCTTCAAGGTCGGCGCGAAGCGCTGCGCTTCGCTGATCCAGTTCATGCACACGGACGTGGGTGCCACCACCAAAGTGGGGCCGTTGGGTGCGCGCGCCAGGATCAGCGCCAGCGCCTGCAAGGTCTTCCCCAAGCCCATGTCGTCGGCCAGGCAGGCGCCCACGCCCCAGTGCGCCAAGCGCGCCAGCCATTCGAAACCGGCCAGCTGATAGTCGCGCAAGTCGGCTTGCAGGGTGCTGGGCAGTTGTGCCTGATAGTCGTCGAGGGCGCGCAGGCGCAGCAAGTGCTCGCGCCACAGTTGGTCGGCCTTGACGCCGCCGGCATCGTTGGCCAGCTCTTCGAGCGCGAAGGCGGCCAGCGGGTGGACGCGGACACCATCGGCCTGCGTTTCGCCGTAGGCGGCCAATTCCGACAGGCGCCGGTGCAATTCGTCGCTGAGGGCCAGAAACTGGTTGTCACCGAGGGCCACGAAGCGGCCCTTATTGTTCTGCATCAAATCGAGCAAGGCGCGCAAATCCATCACCTTGTCTTCATCGATCTGCACCTCGCCGCTGGCGGCAAACCAGTCTTTTTCGCTCCTGATATTCAATCGCATCTGGCCGCTGTCGATGCGTTTCGACACGCGCATGGTTTCGCCTTCGGGCCAGGCCAGCACAATGCCGGAGCCGACAGCGGCGGGGTCCAGCGCCTGTAATTCCAGCAGCAATTGCAAGCCCAGGGCAGGCTGGCCCAACAGCCACTCGCCATGCTCTTCTTGCGCCTCTTCCAGCACCAGGCAACGTCCGATCAGCTGGCGCTGCGCTTCGCGTTCTGCGTTCAGGTCGCGCCGTGCTTGCACGGCGCGGCCCGCCAAGTCGGCAAACACGCTTTCGGCGCCGCTGCCGGGCGCGTAATAGGCGCCGTTATCGAGCAGCGGGCGGACTAAAATCTGCATTTTCAAGCCCTGCTGGTAGGGCAGCAGGTGCACATGCAGACGCTGGTCGGCCGTGATCGTTTCCGCTTCGCCGCCGCCGATATCCGATTGCACCGTGACCATGGATGAGATGGCGCCGATTGCTTGCATGACCTGTTTTTCCGCATGCAGCGGCACGGACAGGCCCAGGCCCACGATGGCGCCGATGCGCCGGTGCTCGTCGAGGATGTGTACCACGCGCAAGCGCGTTGGCGTTTCGCGCTGCAGCACCACATTGCTGCCGTTGTCGGGCAAGGGGGGCTGCATGCCCAGCCAGAGCTGCCCCTCGTGCGACTTGATCAGCAGTTCGGGCGCGCCGGCGATCAGTTCCACGCGCGTCTCGGGCGCGTCGAGCCAGAAGACGAGCGGGTGGCCGACCAGCAAGAGGGCTGCTTTGTCCAGTTCGATTTCATAGCGCGCTGCCGACGAATAATACTGTTTGAAGGGCGCGATGCTGCCAGCCGCGCGAGCGTCCTGCGGCGTGAGGAAATCGATGTCGCCTGCCGCTTCGGCCAGGCGTTTCAAGCCCATGGCGCGGCCCTTGCTCCAGCCGCCGCGCGCGTCGCGTTTCTGCTCGCGCACTTCCACGGCCGTGAGGCCGAAGCGCGGGTCGAACGCCACCAGCCACACCAGGCGCGAGACGCTGCCGATGGCCTCGGCGGGAGCATCTTGCTGCAGGTTGATCAGTGCGCTCAGCTGGCGCTGCCACGCTTCCTGGCGCTCGAACCACGGCGCCATATCGGTCAAGCCGTGCTGCGCCCGCTTGGCCGTCGCATAGCGCTCCTGCTGCGGCTCGCCCATCAAGCCCAGCAAGCCGGCCGCCTGCGCCGCGATCAAATCGTAGCCGGCGGCATCGGCTTGCTGTACCAGCAAGTGCAGCTGGTCCTTGCGTTCGTTCAATTGCGGTAGCGCAAGCCAGTAGTACAGCAAGGCCTGGAACAACTGCGCCTGCAAGCCTGTTTCCCAGCTGCGCGTGGCGATGCTTTCCGCCAGCAGTACGCCGGCGCGCACCAGGCGCAAGGTGTTGAGCTGCTGGTAGACGATGCTGTCGTGGTTCGGCTGCGCATGCAGTGCGATATCGAGGTAAGCTTCCGCGCTTTTGAGCAGCTTGGCATCATTGCCGCGCAGCAGGGCCAGCACATACAGGTGCCCGCCGATGCCGCTGAAGCACAGCTTGCGCTTGCCGGCCTCCTTGCGCAGCCCTTTCAGGGCGATTTCAAAGCCCGCCATGGCGTGCGCTTGTTCGCCGCGCAAGAGCACGATGCTGCTGTCGACAAACAGCGCTTGCGCGCCCTGCTGGCCCGCCAGGTAGCTGGCGGCCGCGTCGAGTTCGCCGCACAGCAGGGCGTCCTCTGCCACGGCCAACGGCAGCGCGGCGCCGATATGGTCGCCGGCCGCCGCCTGGCGCGCATGGTGTGCGCGCGCATACGCGCGGATGGCGCGCGCCGTGGCCGGCTCGCGCGGGGCGTTGCCCAGCAGCACGGCGAGGATGTCGTCTTGCAGCTGCGGCATGACGAAAGACAGCATTTCCGGTTCGAACGGGCGGCCGAAGATCTCGATCAGCGGATGCAGTTGCTGCGCTTCATAGCAGGCCATGCAGGCGGTCAGGATGGCGCTCACGTGGCGCACTTCGTCATTGCGCAGCAGGGCGATGCGCAGGCGCGCCACGCCTTGCCGGTAGCTGCGCAGCTCCACATAGCCATCCCAGTTGCGGCGTACGGGGTTGATCAGCTCGATAGCCTGGCACAGGTCGCGAAACGCCAGGTGCTCGATGGCGGCGCGCATGGCGGGCCAGCGCAGCTTCGCCTCGCAGGCAAAGCCCCGTCCCACCACTTCCAACGCCAGCGCATGCCGCGCCAAATGTTGCAGCATGCCCGTGATGGTGAGCAGGGAAAATGGCGTGCCGTCCGGCTCGACGATATTGGCGCGCTGCAAGTGTTCATACACGGCATGCTTGCCCACCGGTTCGCCCGCGATGGCCAGCAAGGCCAGGATCATTTTTTCGTGCTGCTGCAGGGCGGCGAATTCGTCCAGCAGCAGCTGGTCTGGATGCGGCTCGGTCATGCGGGCAAATTGGCAATATGTACGGCAGGCTCGCCGGCCGCCACAGGCAGGCCGAACACGCGCTGGTAGAAATACAGTTCCGCGTCCAGGGTGCGCACGATGTTTTCCGCCTTGCGGAAGCCGTGTCCCTCGCCTTCGAGCGGCACATAGGCGACCGGCACGCCGCGCGCCTGCAAGGCGTCGACCATCAGCTGCGACTGCTGCGGCGGCACCACTTTGTCATCGAGGCCCTGGAAGAAAATCATCGGGCGCGACAGTTTATCCGTGTGGTGGATGGGCGAGCGTTCACGGTACAGCGCTTCGGCTTGCGGCTGCGAGGCGATCAGGTAGTCGGTGTAACGCGATTCGAACTTGTGCGAATCGTTGTCCAGGCCCTTCAGGTCGGATACGCCATAGTAACTGGCACCGGCCTTGAAGACGTCGTGGAAGGTCAGCGCGCACAGGGTCGTCAGGCCGCCCGCGCTGCCGCCGCGGATGATCAGGCGCTCGGGGTCGGCCAGGCCATTGCTCGCCAGGTAGCGCGCGCCGGCGATGCAGTCTTCCACGTCGACGATGCCCCATTGCCCGCGCAGCGCGTCGCGGTATTCGCGGCCGAAGCCGCTGCTGCCGCCATAGTTGACGTCGAGCACGCCGATGCCGCGGCTGGTCCAGTACTGCGTCGCCAGTTTCAAGGTATTGCTGGCCATGCTGGTGGGGCCGCCATGGCTGATGACGATGACGGGCGGCAAGGTGCCCGCCGGCGCCTGCACGTCGCCATTGGCGGGCGCATAAAAGAAGGCGTAAGCCGTGCGGCCATTGCTGCTAGGAAAACTCAAGCTGCGCGGCACCGACAGGTAAGCGAGCGCGGGCAAGTGTGCGATCGACTGCGCCAGCACTTCCAGCTCATGGTTCGACAAGTCGATGCGCGCCAGTTCCAGCGCGATGGTGGGGCTACCGCCCAGCAGTACGACACAGCCGGGGCCCACGCGCAGTTCGCGGATTTCCTGGTAGGGGTGGGCAATCGGCTCGAGCTTGGCCGCCGCCACGTTCAATTGCGCCAGGTAGCTGATGCCGGCCTGGATATACGTGCAGACGATCTCGTCGTCGGAAAGAAAGCCGTACATGCTGGCGCCGAAAGTCCAGTGCGGCGTGGCAAATTCCGCTTCCATCGGGCATAGCGCCTCGATATCGGCGCCGTGCAGGCGGTACAGATTCCACCAGCCGCTGCTGTCGGAAACGAAGTGCAGCAAGCCATTCGGCGACCATTCCGGCTGGCAGATCGATTCGCGCGCGCCGCCAGCGATCAGGCGTGGCGAACCCAGCGTGCCGTCCGCGTGTACGTCGGCCAGCCACAGTTCCGTGCCTTGCCAAGGCAGGCGCGGGTGGTCCCAGCTGATCCAGGCCAGCTGGCTGCCGTCCGGCGACAAGCGCGGCGCCGCATAAAAGTCGTGACCATGCGCCAGCACCGTTTCGCGGCCGTCGAAGCCGACTGCCGCCAGGCAATTTTCCGGGTGCGCATGGCCGGTGTCCGGATGCTGCTCGCGCACGCTGATCAGGCGGCAGCGGGCTGCATCGACGACGAAGTCTGCGTGGCGCGTGTTGCCGCCCTTGCTGAGCGCTTCCGGCGCGCCGTCGCTGGCGACGCGGTACAGGCAATTGTCTGCAAAATGCGAGAAATACACGGTATCGCCCGCGATTGCATACGCAGCGCCGCCGTATTCATGCACGCGGGTGCGTACATTGAAGGGCGCCGGCGTCAATTCATCGACTCTGGCGCCGCGCTGGCGCAGCAGGGTGTTACGGCCGGCCTCGCTGGCGCGCCCGGCCAGCCAGAACACGTCGCTGCCATCGGCACCGCCCAGGGCCAGCTGCGTCAGCGGCGAGGCGCCAGCGGCGACGATGGCCGCGCTGATCGGCGATGGCCAAATGCCATAAGGGGTGCTGGATGCGGTCGAGGTCATGCGGGCTCCGTGTCGTAATGGGAAGAAGGGCCGCCGGGCGGCGTCAGGCAGCGCGGCGGCGTGCATCATCATAATGGAAGGGCTGGCACAACGAAAGACATCGCTGTGCGTGGCAAATGCTGTAAAGCGGCACTGGAATCAATGAAATGGCAGCGATTGGATGCGATAATATCGCTTCTCCAAGCTCGATTGCCTGCCATGCCACAATTTGCTCCGCTCCAGAATGATACTTTCCTGCGCGCCTTGCTGCGCCAGCCGACCGAGCACACCCCAGTCTGGCTGATGCGCCAGGCGGGCCGCTACCTTCCCGAGTACCGCGCCACGCGCGAGCGGGCCGGCTCCTTCCTGGGCTTGGCAAAGAATCCCGATTACGCCACCGAAGTGACCTTGCAGCCGCTGGAGCGCTTCCCGCTCGACGCCGCCATCCTGTTTTCCGACATCCTGACGGTGCCTGACGCGATGGGCCTGGGCTTGTATTTTGCCGATGGCGAAGGGCCGAAGTTCGAGCGCCCGCTGCGCACGGAGCACGATGTGAAGGCGCTGCAGGTGCCGGACCTGGCGTCGCTCGACTACGTTTTCAAGGCGGTCACGCAGATCCGCACGGAACTCAATGGCCGCGTGCCGCTGATCGGTTTTTCCGGCAGCCCATGGACCCTGGCGTGCTATATGGTGGAAGGCAGCGGCTCGAAAGAGTTCCATACCATCAAGAAGATGCTGTACAACCGCCCTGACCTGATGCACCACATCCTGGCCATCAATGCCACTTCCGTGGCGCAGTACCTGAATGCGCAAATCGATGCCGGCGCGCAAGCCGTGATGATTTTCGACTCCTGGGGCGGCGCGCTGGCCGATGGTGCCTACCAGGAATTCTCGCTGGCCTACATGCAGCAGGTGGTGGCACAGCTGAAACGCGACAAGGATGGCGTCAAGATTCCCGCCATCGTGTTTACCAAGGGCGGCGGCCAGTGGATCGAGCAAATCGCCGACATAGGCGCCGATGCCGTGGGCCTGGACTGGACCGTCAACCTGACGCGCGCGCGCCAGTTGGTCGGGCATAAAGTGGGCTTGCAGGGCAATCTCGACCCCGCCATCCTGTTCGCCAGTCCCGAGCAGATCCGCGCCGAAGTGGCGAAAGTGCTCAACGCCTTTGGCGCGCCATCGGCCGGCACGGGCCACGTATTCAACCTGGGTCATGGCATTTCCCAGTTCACGCCGCCGGAATCGGTGCATGCCATGGTGGAAGCCGTGCACAGCATGAGCCGCGCCATGCGCAGCGGCCAGTAAGCCGCCGCGTTCCCTGGTGCAGGGGCAAAAAAGGCAGGCTTTCCCGCGGAAGCCTGCCTTTTTCTTTACTGCGCCCTGGCAGGAAATGCCGACTTATGCACAATTTTTTTTTCTGCGGAAATATGAGGCAGTTGAAAATCCATGCCCAGGGATGCTCTGCAAGTGCTTGATTATTAAGAAATAAAAATTCAGCACCAGGCGCACTTTGTGGCAATTGCTCAGGTTGTTCTTCCGCTTGGCAGCCTTGTTCCTTCATTGTCCACAAAGTTATCAACAGATGCTGTGGATAAAATTGAAAAATAGTTGTCCATCGGTATGGAGCGTCGAGATTCAGGTTTTAACTGCAGTGCATGCTGCAGAGCATAATCATTGAACAATGTTTCATCACTCGGCAGGCCAAGACAAAGGCTTGCCCCGGAATTGTCAACTTTGCTGTATGCCGCCCCCGTTTGCGTTGATCGGATGCCTCTAAATGGTGCTTATTTCTGTACAAAAAAATGACAAATGCTGCAGTTATGCACAGCGGCGGAAATGCCTCACGGATTTATCACCTCCCAGAGGTAAATTTTTAAGTCATTGATTTTAAATAGTTAATTTTTCTTTCCTCCCCCTCTTGACGGCGATCAAAATTTTCTATCCACATTTTTATGAAAGTTAATTTTGCTTTGTCCACAAAGTTATCCACAGAATTTCTTTTTGGCAGCATGGCACGCGCTCGTGTCTGCCGTTAGGCGTTTGACGGACGAAACAAGTATCATGGCCCGCTGGCTTGATGCCTGACATTGCGCCGCGCCATCGACCCTGCGGCGCGCTTTTTTATTGAGATAGGCCACCCCTCCCATGCCGCAGCGCATTTTGACGTCGTGCATCCTGAAAATCGCGCTCGACACGCCCTTGAACGCCCTGTTCGATTACCGCTGGAGTGCGCCGCCGGGCGCCGGCGCTGATGCTGGCGTGCCTGTACCGGTAGTGGGGCAGTTGCCGCGAGTGGGGCAGCTGGCGCTGGTGCCGTTCGGCCGGCGCGAAGTGATGGGCTTGATCGTCGGCATCTCAAGCAGCACCGACGTGCCCGTCGAGAAATTGAAGGATGTGCTGGCCGTGCGCAGCCAACTGGCGCCGTTGTCGGAACAGTGGCTGGCGCTGGCCGCCTTCGCCGCCGATTATTACCAGCGCCCGCTGGGCGAAGTGGCCTTGCCGGGCTTGCCGAAGAACTTGCGCGTGCTGACCACCGTGGCGCTGGATCGCGCCATCAAGAAGTTGGCCAAGCTGGCCGACGCGCACGATGGCACGCCGCTCAACATGCCGCTCCTGAATGCCGCCCAGCAAGAGGCGGCGGACGCCATCGGCGGCGCGCGCGGTTTCAAGCCGACGCTGCTGTACGGCGTGACGGGCAGCGGCAAGACGGAAGTGTATCTGCAAGCCTGCGCCCAGGTTTTGGCGCGCGACGATGATGCGCAAATCCTGATCCTGGTGCCGGAAATTAATCTGACGCCCCAGTTGGAAGGCAATATTCGCGCGCGCTTTCCCGGCGTCATGCTCGCTACCTTGCACAGCAGCTTGTCGGAAGGCGAGCGCATGCTGCACTGGCTGGCCGCCCACCGGGGCCAGGCGCGCATCATTCTTGGTACGCGATTGGCCATCCTGGCGTCGCTGCCGGCATTGAAACTGATCGTCATCGACGAAGAGCACGACCCATCCTACAAGCAGCAGGAAGGCTTGCGCTATTCGGCGCGCGACCTGGCCGTGTGGCGCGCCTGGCAATTGCAGATTCCCATCGTGCTGGGCTCGGCCACGCCCTCGCTGGAAAGCTGGCATCACGCGCAGACGGGGCGCTACCGCAAGCTGGAATTGCGCGAGCGGGCAGTGAAAAATGCGGTCTTGCCGCGCGTCAAAATACTCGACATGGAGCGCGACCGGCCGAAAGATGGCCTGACCTCGCATCTGATCGCCGCCTTGAAGCTGCGCATGGAGCGGGGCGAACAGTCGCTGCTGTTCTTGAACCGGCGCGGCTATTCTCCCGTGATTTGCTGTGAATCGTGCGGCTGGATCAGCAATTGCACGCGCTGCACGTCGTTCATGGTGCTGCACAAGCCCGAGCACCGCCTGCGCTGCCACCATTGCAGCCTGGAATTGCGCATTCCCCGCCATTGCCCCACCTGCGGCAATGTCGACTTGCAGCCGCTGGGACGCGGTACGCAGAGGGTGGAAGAGGGTCTACAGCAATTGTTTCCAGAGGCGCGTATTTTGCGCATCGACGCCGATTCCACGCGCAAGAAGGGCAGCGCCCAGGCAGCGTTCGATACCGTGCACCGGGGTGAAGTGGATATTTTGATCGGCACGCAGATGGTGGCCAAGGGCCACGATTTCAAAAAGCTGACGCTGGTGGGGATTTTGAACCCGGACACGGCCCTGTTTTCGCAGGATTACCGGGCCAGCGAACGGCTGTTTGCCCAGCTGATGCAAGTGGCGGGCCGCGCCGGGCGCGCCGCGCAGACGCAAGGGGGCAGCGTCAGTGAGGTGCTGATCCAGACGCGCTATGCGCGCCATCCACTGTACGACGCCGTCGTCAACCACGATTACGAGCATTTCGCCACCAGCTTGCTCGAAGAGCGGGCACAGGCGGCGCTGCCGCCGTATCTGTTCCAGGCACTGCTGCGCGCCGAAGCGCCCGAGCTGGCCACGGCCATCGAGTTCTTGCAGGCGGCCAAGGAATGCATGGCCCACCCGCAGGTGAACATCAATGATCCGATTCCCATGAGCATGACGCGCGTGTACAACGTGGACCGTGCCCAGCTGCTGCTCGAATCGCCCTCGCGGCCCGCGCTGCAGGCGTTTTTAAAGGAATGGTTGGCGCAATTGCGCGCCATGAAGACGCGCGTGAAATGGTCGCTGGAAGTGGACCCGCTGGATATCTGAATTACGCCAGGTAGTCGCGCGCCGACTTGACGATCTGCTCCGATAGCAGCTTGGTAAATGGCGTGTCCAGGGTCCAGGCATGCCAGCTCAACGGTACGTCCAGAGTGCTGCCCGGCAGCAGATCGACGAGACGATCTGTCGCCAGCGCCGGCGCGGCCAGGCGCTGCGGCACCAGGCCATAGGCCAGGCCATCCTGGACGCAGCTGCGGCGCGCCGTTTCCACCGGTAAGGTGTGGTGCGGAAACGGCTCACGCATGCCCAATTGTTCAGCAAGAAAACGCGCCAGCAAGCCGTGCTGGCCCACCACGGCGGGTGCCAGTTGCACCGCCTCGTCACTGAAACCATCGCCGAACCAGTGGCCCGCAAACACCGGCGTGGCCACGCAGACATAGCGCAGCACGCCCAGCGGCGTGACGCTGGTGGCCGCCGCCGCATCGGGCGCTGTGGCGGTTTCGGCCGCCACGCAGCCAAACACGGAGCCATCGCGCACCATTTGCAAGGCGCTGTCGCTGTCGGCCAGGCGCACGTCGAGCTGGCAGCGCGGTGGCGTCAGCAAGGCCGACAGGGTAGCGGGGAACCAGGTGGCCAGGCTGTCGGCATCGATGGCGATGGCGATTTCCGGCATGCTGACACTATTGCCCAGGTCGATGTCGAGCGATGCTTCCATCAGCTTGACGTTGCGGTGATGCACGATCAGGCGCTGGCCCAGGCCCGTAGGCACGGCCGGCTGGCCACGGATGATCAGCAGGCGTCCGCTGGCGTCTTCCAGCGCCTTGATGCGCTGCGATACGGCCGACTGGGTGATGCCCAGCGCGAGAGCAGCCTTGTCAAAACTGCCGTGGCTGGCCACGGCGTCCAGCACGGCCAGCGCGCGATAATCGAGTGATAGCATTAGCTCAGCTTATAAATCAATACATTAATTAGTTATACTAATACATGTATTGCTGCAAAGTAAAACTTTATTTTTGCCAAACGGGTAGTATCGAAGCGCATGAGCAATCAGACGCGGAGATCAGTGACATGATGAAAACACGACAAGTCGATGTGGCAGTGATCGGCAGCGGTACGGCTGGCATGACGGCGCACAAGGCGGCGCGCCTGCAGGGCAAGCGCGTGCTGATGATCGAAAGCGGGCCGTACGGCACGACTTGCGCGCGCGTGGGCTGCATGCCCAGCAAACTCTTGATCGCGGCCGCCGAGGCGGCCCACGCGGTGGCTGCGGCGCCCGGCTTCGGCGTGCATCCGGGCTCCGTGCGCATCGACGGCAAGCAAGTCATGCACCGGGTGCGCAGCGAGCGCGACCGCTTTGTCGGTTTCGTGCTCGACGGCATCGACGCCATTGCCGACGAGGAAAAATTGCGCGGCCACGCACGCTTTATCGGTCCCGGCAAATTGCAGGTGGGCGAGCACAGCATCGTCGAGGCCACCAGCATCGTCATCGCCAGCGGCTCCACGCCCATCGTGCCGCCCGAGTGGCAGGCGGCGGGTGAGCGCGTCATTACCAGCGACGCCGTGTTCGAGTGGACCGACTTGCCCAGCTCCGTGGCCGTGGTCGGCAGCGGCGTGATCGGCCTGGAACTGGGTCAGGCGCTGGCTCGCCTGGGCGTGCGCGTGACCCTGTTTGCGCGCGGTAATAATGTCGCGCAGCTGACGGACCCGCTGGTGCTGCAGGAGGCGGGCGCCGTGCTGGCGCGCGAACTCGATATCCGCTTCCAGACCAGCGTGGCGCACGTGGAAAAAACGCCGGATGGCAGCGCCATCGCGCTGACCAGCCGCTATGCTGCGGGCCAGGAAAAAACCGAGCAGTTCGAGTATTTGCTGGCCGCCATCGGCCGCCGTCCGAACGTGGATCAACTCGGCCTGGAAACGGCGCAAATTGCGCTCGACCGGCATGGTATCCCCCTGTATGACCCGCACACCATGCAGTGCGGCCAGAGTGCCATCTTCATCGCCGGCGATGCCGACAACGCATTAGCGCTGCTGCCCGAAGCAGCCGACGAGGGCCGCATCGCGGGCGACAACGCGGCGCGCTTTCCTGACGTCAAGCCGAGCTTGCGCCGCACGCCATTGACGATCGCCTTCACCGAGCCGCAGATCGCTACCCTGGGCGCCACCTACCGGCAATTGTGCGCAAGCCACGCGGGCCGTTTTGCCGTGGGCGCCGTATCCTTCGGCAACCAGGGCCGCAGCCGCGTGATGCTGCAAAACCAGGGCTTGCTGCGCGTGTATGCGCAGTTTGGCAGCCAGCGTTTGCTCGGCGCCGAGCTGATCGGCCCAAGGGCGGAACACTTGAGTCACTTGCTGGCCTGGGCTTGCCAAGCCCAGCTGACGGTACCGGCCCTGCTCGACATGCCGTTTTACCACCCCGTCATCGAGGAAGGCGTGCGCACGGCCTTGCGCGAGCTGGCGCTGCACCTGGCAAAAGACCCTGAACACGCACCCGGCTGCGCCGATTGCTCGCCCGGCGTCTGATGCGAGCGTATGCTTGAGTTACATTTTGTAGGCGAGCTCATCGCGCCAGACCTTGCTGCCAAACGTGGCCCTGCGCGCAACGTTGATGCCCGACACGGCCACCCTGGATGCGCCGCTGGCGTCGTTGCTGGAGCGCGCCAGAACTTGCACGCCATCGGTGAAGTGCCCAGCGCGGAGCAGGCGGGACAGCAGTGTCGCTCTGCCCAGCTGTGGGGCCGCAGCGCGCATCTAGCGCAAGCGTTTAATTGAGCAGGCCGACGTCCAGGCGTCCCTCGGCGGCCAGCTCGCGCATGATGCGCACGGTGTCGATGTCGGACTCCTTGTAGGCGGCGCGGCGCAAGTCGTCGTACATGGCGTTGGCTGCATCGGTGGCCGCGTCGTGGCCGTCGTCGTACTGGAAGCGCACCCACAGGCTCGCTTCGTCGGGCATCTCGACGGTCATCACCAGCGAGGACGCGCTGATATCCTTTTGCGCCGGCACCGTATAGCGCACCTGCAGTTGCGCCAGCAGCTGCACCGTATCGTTGATGACCAGCTCGCCATAGCGCAGGCTGCGCGCGAAACCGTCATCGCTGCGTTCGCTGATCTGGCACTCGTCCAGGTGCGGCACGAACAATTTCGGCGACTCGGCGCGCAAGACCAGGCCACGCCAGACTTGTTCCAGGCTCAGGGTGTCGATCAGCGGGTTCAGCGGATCGTTGATTTCAATCAGATGTTCAAATTTCATGGGACTGCCATTCGGTAAGTGGGCGCGCACGGGCGGTATAGGCGGAATGGTACTCTAGCGCTGGCTTGGCCGCACGCCTTGCCCGGGCCGAGATGGCGGCAATTGGCGAGATATCAATGTCATTGCCTGTTTTTCGCGCAGATCTGGCCGTGCAAAAGGCGGACGCGACGCTGTTACAATGGGCTGCTGTTCCCTGCGGAAATACCCTGATGTCCAAAGCACCACAGTTCGGTCTGAATGCGCCGCAAAGCGAAGCGGTTACCTACCTCGACGGCCCTTGCCTGGTGCTGGCGGGCGCCGGCTCGGGCAAGACGCGCGTGATCACGCAAAAGATCGCTCACCTGATCGAAGACCGGGGCTATGACCCGCGCACCATCGCCGCCTTGACCTTCACCAACAAGGCGGCGCTGGAAATGCAGGAGCGCATCGCCAAGCTGTTGAAACAGCCGCGCCAGGCGAAGCAGTTGACGGTATCGACCTTCCACTCGCTGGGCGTGAAAATCCTGCGCCAGGAAGCCAATGGCGTGGGCTTGAAAGACCGCTTTTCCATCATGGACAGCGATGATTGTTTTTCGCTGGTGCAAGACCTTGCCATTACCACCGATAAACAGGTGATCCGTGGCATCCAGAGCGCCATGTCGCTGTGGAAAAACGGCTTGATCGATCCGGACATGGCGCTGGCGCAAGCCAAGGACGAGGACGAAGCGAACGCGGCGCGCATCTACCGCAGCTATGTGGCAACGCTGTCTGCCTACCAGGCCGTTGATTTCGACGATTTGATCCGTTTGCCGGTGGAACTGTTCCGCAATAACGGCCCCGTGCGCGACAAGTGGCAGCGCCGCCTGCGCTACCTGCTCGTCGACGAATATCAGGATACGAATACCTGTCAGTACGAACTGGTCAAACTGATGGTGACGGGCATCGGCAAGAAGCCGATGTTTACGGCCGTGGGTGACGATGACCAGGCCATCTATGCCTGGCGCGGCGCCACCGTGGAAAATCTGAAAACGCTGGAAACGGATTTCCCCGATTTACGCGTGATCAAGCTTGAGCAGAATTACCGCTCCACCATGCGCGTGCTCAATGCTGCCAATGCCGTGATCGGCAATAACCCCAAGCTGTTTGAAAAGTCGCTGTGGTCGGAACACGGCCTGGGCGAGCCGATCAAGGTGCTGGGCATGCAGACGGACGAGCAAGAGGCGGAGCAAGTGGCCATCATGATCTCGGCCGACCATTTTGAACGCAAGAACAAGTTTTCCGATTACGCGATTCTGTACCGTGGCAACCACCAGGCGCGCATCATCGAGCAATGTTTGCGCAAGGAACGTATTCCATACACGATTTCGGGCGGCCAGAGCTTCTTCGACAAGGCGGAAATCAAGGACATCATCAGCTACCTGCGTTTGCTGGCTAACGAAGACGACGATCCAGCCTTCATCCGCGCCGTGACGACGCCGCGCCGTGGCGTGGGGCAGTCAACCTTGGAAGCGCTGGGCGCGTTTTCGGGCCAGTGGCAGTGCTCGCTGTTCCAGGCCGTATTCAAGGGCGGCATCGAGGCCAAGCTGACGGACCGCCAACTGGGGCCGTTGCGTGATTTTTGCAACTTCATCAACGACCTCGAATCGCGCGCCAGCCGCCCGGGTGCCGCTGGCAGCGGCGACAACGCGGCCGAAGTGCTGGACGACATGATGAAGGAAATCCACTACGAATCGTATCTGTACGATGCCTTCGAGGAACGGCAAGCGCAAAGCAAGTGGCAGAACGTGCTGGAATTCGTCAATTGGCTCAAGGAGCGCGGCAGGGGTGGCAAGGACCGCGACGGCGAAGAAAAGAACGTGCTGGAATTGACGCAGATGGTGGCCCTGATGACCATGCTGGAGGGCAAGGACGAGGAGCAGGATGCCGTGCGCATGTCCACCCTGCACGCGTCAAAGGGGCTGGAGTTCCCGCACGTGTTTCTGGTCGGCGTGGAAGAGGGGATTTTGCCGCACAAGGGCGACCCCGACGCGCCCGCCGAAAGCATCGCCGCGCGCATCGAAGAAGAGCGGCGGCTGATGTATGTGGGCATCACGCGGGCCCAGCGCACCTTGCACGTCAGTTGGTGCAAGAAGCGCAAGCGGGCTGGCGAACAAGTCCATTGCGACCCGTCACGTTTCATCAAAGAAATGGAGCTCGACGTGGGTGACGCCGTGCCGACGGAGTCGGAAATCATTTCGCCGAAAGAACGGCTGGCGCGCATGAAGGCCTTGCTGGCCACGCCGAAAGTGTAAGCAGCGTTCAGGCTTCCACGGCGCCGTCGGGCGTGGTTTTTGGCACGATGGCCAGCTGCATGCCCAGTGCATCGAGCATCTTTAAAATGGTTTCGAAGCGCGGTTTGCTGCCTTCGCGCAAGGCTTTATACGCGCCTTCGCGCGTGATGTCGGCCCGCGCCGCCACCTTGCCCATGCCGTAGGCGCGCACCACGTCATTCATGGCTGACTGGAACAGTTCGGCGTTGCCGGTGGCGACGATTTCGCTCATATAGGCGGCCACGGCGGCCTTGCTGGTCAGGTGTTGCGTCGGGTCAAATTTGTTCAGGCCTAATGCTTCGAGGTCGTCGAGATCGAAGGTGTCGCTATGGATGTCTTGGTTCATTTCTTTCGTGCTCCTGTGGATGCCGTCGCCGCCTTCTTCAGGGCCGCCTGCCGGGCTTTCAAGTCTCTGAGGATCGCTTGCGCCTGCTTGATGTCGCGTTGCTGGCTCGATTTGTTTCCACCCAACAGCAGCAAGATCAGTGTGCCCCGATTCGTTTCGTGAAAATACACGCGCCATCCGGGGCCCGTCTGTAAAAAGCGCAGTTCGCACACGCCTTCGCCCACTGGTCGCCAGTCGCCCTTTTTTCCATGCTGTAAATGCTTGATGCGCGCATCGATGGCGGCCGCCGCCACGTCGTGCAGGGAGTCTTCCCAGCGCCGGTATTCGAGCGTCTTGCGTGTATCGATCAGGTCAGGCAAAGTGGATACGTCCATTGTAATCGTTTGTTCTCATTCGTCAAGCGGTTTGATTCAGCCATTAGTGAAGAATAGGCAGAAATGGCCACCTGACCGATGGGGAATGGACGAGGTTTGTGCTGGCTCACGGCGCTGCGGCGGTAGAATGCCCCCTTTCAGTCAGGAATCACCGAGAGCACCATGGATAATGCAGAACAGATGGAAATACGTTTCGTCGATATCGAAATCAAGCTGGCGCAGCAGGAAGACTTGGTCGAGTCGCTGAACCAGATGGTGTACCAGCAAGGCAAGCGCATCGACCAGCTGGAATCGATGTTGCACAAGCTGGGCGAGCATGTGCGCGACGGTGCGCAGCAGGCGAATGGCGGACTGGTCAACGAGCGCCCGCCCCACTATTAATCGAGGAAATTACCTGGGGCCACCTTATTGTTTGTCCAGCGTGGTCCATGCCGGCAACTGATGCTTGTGCCGTTCGCGCGCATAAAAGCTGGCCATGGCGATGCCAAACAGGCTGCCTGCCGCGCAGGCAGCCGCCAGCGCTACCAGCGGTGATAGCGGCGTGGCAGCATCGGGCCGCGACCAGAAAAAAATCCACATGATCAGGCCCCAGAACATGCCGAACCAGAGTCCCATGCCGAGCGCGGTACGCAGGAAGGGCTGGAAATGCGGCGGCCGTACTTGCACGCCGGCCTTCCACAACAGGCGTATCAGCGGCGGCGCATAGTGGCTGCGGGTCATGCCGGTGTTGCTCAACAGTTCCAAGGCGCGTGCCTTGCGATGCTCAAAGCTCATGGTTTCTCCTTCTATCGTTGCCGAATAGATACTATACGCCACACCGGCAAACTCGAACTGCACACTTTCTGACATCCCAGGCGCTGACGTTGCCGTACCGTTTTGCATGTTCGGGGAAACAGGCGTGCGGGTTTTGCATGTACGGACCTGGCGTCACCATTGCTCGTTGCTGATGACGCAAGTGTGTCAGGCTGTTATTATTTCAGGCTGGCCCGCGACACAATCGCGGCTCTCTTGCGTTTCTTGAAAGAAGACATGACCCGTCCAACAATGCTCGTCATCGCCGCCAGCTTGATGCTGGCGCCAGCCGCTGCCGCTTTTGCCGCTACCGCCACCACAGCGCCCACCACGGCCGCTACTGCGGCTGCCGCCTTGCCCGCTTCGAACCCGTTTGCGCAGGCCAGCAGCCTGCCGTTCTACTATCCACCGTTCGACAAGGTGCAAGACGCCGACTACGCGCCTGCCTTTACGGCAGGCATGGCCGCCAACCTGGCGGAAATCAACGCGATTGCCGACAACAAGAAGCCGGCCACGTTCGACAATACCATTGTCGCCATGGAGCGCTCGGGCCAGTTGCTGAGCCGCGTGCGCACCGTTTTTTCCGTGATGTCCGGCTCGAATACGAATGAGACGATCCAGGGCCTGGAACGCGAGCTGGCGCCGAAAATGGCAGCCCACAGCGACGCGATCATGCTCAACGACAAATTGTTCAAGCGCATCGACAGTCTGTACGCCAAGCGCGACAAGCTGGGACTCGATGCCGAATCGAAACGCTTGCTGGAACGCTACCACACCGACTTCGTGCGCGCGGGTGCCAAGCTGTCGGCGGCCGACAAGCAAAAGCTGCGCGCCTACAATGGCCAGCTGGCGGCCCTGTCGACCAAGTTCGCACAAAATGTACTGAAGGAATTGAACGCCTCGGCCGTCGTCGTCGACACGCGCGAAGAACTCGACGGCCTGTCGCCGGCCGCTATCGACGTGGCCGCCGGCCTGGCCAAGAAGCGCGGCCTCGATGGCAAGTATGTGATTGCCCTCGTCAACACGACGGGCCAGGCACCGCTGTCGCTGCTGACCAACCGTGCCGTGCGCGAACGCATCATGGCCGCCGCGCAAGCGCGCGGCAGCCGTGGTGGCGAGTTCGACAATACCCAGGAAGTACTGGAATTGGCGAAATTGCGCGCCGAACGTGCTGCGCTGATGGGCTACCCGAACTATGCTGCCTATTCACTGGAAGACCAGACGGCGCACGACACCACCGCCGTGAATACCTTGCTGGGCGAGCTGGCGAAACCGGCCGTCGTCAATGCGCGCCGTGAAGCAGACGATATCCAGAAGGTCATCGATGCAGGAAAAGGCGGCTTCAAGGTGGGCGCCGCCGACTGGGCTTTCTACAGCGACAAGGTACGCGCCGAGCGCTACAACTTTGATGAGACGCAATTAAAACCGTACTTTGAAATGCACAGCGTGCTGACCCGTGGCGTGTTCTTTGCCGCTGGTAAATTGTACGGCCTGAGCTTCAAGCAACGCACCGACTTGCCCGTCTACACATCCGACATGCTGGTGTACGACGTCTTCAATGAAGACGGCACGCAACTGGCCATCTTTACGCTCGACCCTTACGCGCGCAGCAACAAGCGCGGCGGCGCCTGGGCGAATGCCTACGTGGGCCAATCGAGCTTGCTGAACCGCAAGCCGGTCATCGCGAATAACTTGAACATTCCAAAGCCGGAAGCGGGCCAGCCGACCCTGATGACGTTTGACGAAGTCAACACCATGTTCCACGAATTCGGCCATGCACTGCACGGCATGTTTTCGAACGTGAAGTACCCGCGCTTCGCCGGCACCAGCGTACCGCGCGACTTCGTCGAATACCCGTCGCAAGTCAATGAAATGTGGGCGCTGTGGCCGGAAGTGTTGCAAAACTATGCCAAACACTACCAGACGGGCGCGGCCATCCCGGCCGAGCTGCTGGCCAAAGTGACGGCGGCCGACAATTTCAACCAAGGCTATAAAACCACGGAATACCTGGCATCGGCCCTGCTGGACCAGCGTTGGCACCAGTTGACTCCGGCCCAGATCCCGACCGACGTGCTGGCGTTTGAGAAAGCGGCCTTGAAGGACGCGGGCGTCGATTTCGCCCCGGCGCCGCCGCGCTACCGCACCACGTATTTCTCGCACGCATTCGCGGGCGGCTATTCGGCCGGCTATTACGCGTATCTGTGGTCGGAAAAGCTCGACGCCGACACGGTCGAGTGGTTCAAGGAAAACGGCGGCCTGACGCGCAAGAACGGCGACTGGTTCCGCGCCAAGCTGTTGTCGCGCGGCGGCAGCGCCGATGCGCTTGACATCTACCGCAACTTCCGCGGCCGCGATGCGAAGATTGAGCCGCTGCTGCAACGCCGTGGCTTGAACGGTCAGTAAACAGGGGTATTGCCGCTCTCAAAGCCGGGTCAATGAAGTGGCTGCCAAGCGATTGGCAGCCATTTTTATTTGGGAATTTTGATGATAAACCGTGGTAAAGCGCGCATTTGCCGCTATGCACCACAGGAGTGCCCATGTTGGATGACGCCCGTGTGACAGGCTGCTATGATCTCCCACTGGCCCGCGATGCGATCGCGGTTCTCTCCCGCGCTTCCTGAAAGATGTCATGATCCGTCCACAACTGCTCGTCATCGCTGCCAGCGTCATGCTGGCTCACGCCGCTCCTGCCGCCCTGGCCGCCGCCGCTACACCGGCTGCCGCCATCAGCGCCCAGAATCCTTTGCTCAAAGCCAGTCCGCTGCCGTTCCAGATGCCGCAGTTCGGCCTGATCAAGGACGCTCACTACGCGCCGGCGTTCGCCGAAGGCATGAAACGCCAGCTGGCCGAAGTCAACGCGATTGCCAACAACCGCCAGGCCCCCACGTTTGAAAATACCATCGTCGCCCTCGAGCGCACGGGGCAACTGCTGCACCGCGTGCAGAGCATCTTCAGCAACATGACCTCGACCAACACCAACAGCGTGATCGAAGCGGTGGAAGTGGATGTGTCGCCGAAACTGGCCGCGCATGGCGACGCGATCACCCTGAACCCGAAACTGTTTGCCCGCATCGACACCCTGTACGCCAAGCGCGACAAGTTGGGCCTCGATGCCGAATCCTTGCGCCTTTTGGCCCGCTATCACACGGATTTCGTGCGCGCCGGCGCCAAGCTGTCCGATGCGGACAAGGAAAAATTGAAAGCCTACAACGCCGAGCAGGCGGGCCTGGAAACGGCCTTTGCGCAAAACGTGCTGAAGGAAACGAATGCCAAGAGCATCGTCGTCGATACGCGCGCCGAGCTCGCTGGCATGACGGACAGTGATATCGACACGGCCGCCACGGCAGCCAAGGAACGGGGCTTGACGGGCAAGTTCGTCATCGCCCTGGTCAACACCAGCAGCCAGCCGCCGCTGGCTGTATTGACGGATCGCAAGACACGCCAGCGCCTGATGGACGCTTCGCTGAAGCGCGGCAGCGAAGGCGGCGAGTTCGACAATCGCGCCATCGTGCTGAAGCTGGCAAAACTGCGCGCCGAACGGGCCACCTTGCTCGGTTACGCCAATTACGCCGCCTACTCGCTGGAAGACCAGACAGCCAAGACCACCACGGCCGTCAACACCCTGTTGTCGGAACTGGCGAAACCGGCTGTCGCCAACGCGCGCCGCGAAGCGGCCGACCTGCAGCAACTGGTCGACGCGGAAAAAGGCGGTTTCCAGGTAGCGGCGGCCGACTGGGCCATCTACACGGACAAGCTGCGCAAGCAACGTTTTAATTTTGATGAAAACGAGCTGAAACCGTACCTGGAACTCGATAGCGTGTTGAATAACGGCGTCTTCTTTGCCGCCAATAAACTGTACGGCATCAGCTTCAAACAGCGTACCGATCTGCCGGTGTATAACCCGGACGTGCGCGTCTATGACGTGCTCGATGCCAACGGCAAGCCGCTGGCGCTGTTCATCGCCGACTTTTATGCGCGCGGCAACAAGCATGGCGGCGCATGGATGAATGAATACGTGTCGCAGTCGTCACTGATGGGCACGCATCCGGTGGTGGCCAATCAGTTGAATATTCCCAAGCCGCCTGCCGGCCAGCCGACGCTATTGACCTTCGATGAAGTGACGACCATATTCCACGAATTCGGCCATGCGCTGCACGGCATGTTTTCAAACGTGAAATACCCGCGCTTTGCCGGCACCAGCGTACCGAGCGACTTCGTCGAATATCCATCGCAAGTCAATGAAATGTGGGCTATCTGGCCGGAAGTGCTGCAAAACTATGCCAAGCACTACCAGAGCGGCGCGGCCATGCCGCAGGAGTTGCTCGACAAGGTCACGGCAGCGAAGAAATTCAACCAGGGCTTCATGACCACGGAATACCTGTCGGCGGCCCTGCTGGATCAGCGCTGGCACCAGCTGGCGCCGAGCCAGATCCCGACCGACGTGCTGGCCTTTGAAAAAGCGGCCTTGAGCGATGCGGGCGTCGATTATGCGCCCGTGCCGCCGCGCTACCGCAGCAGCTACTTTTCGCATAGCTTCGCGGGCGGCTATTCGGCGGCCTATTACGCCTATTTGTGGTCGGAAAAGCTGGACGCGGAATCGGTCAACTGGTTCAAGGAAAACGGCGGCCTGACGCGCAAGAATGGCGACTGGTTCCGCAGCAAATTGCTGTCGCGCGGCGGCAGCGTCGATGCCCTGCAACTGTTCCGTGATTTCCGCGGCCGCGACGCCAGCGTGGAACCGCTGCTGGAACGCCGCGGCTTGAACGCCAAGTAAGCCGTCCTTATCTGAAGCTTGCGCTGCGTCTTCATGACCCACGCAAGCTTTCTTTGCCGGCGGCGTAGAATTGCGTAAGATGTCAACAAGAAGGTAGTAGAAAGAGTATATGAGTCAGCAAGATTTGAATGGCATCACCCTGGAAGCTATCGTGACGCGCCTGCAGGCCCACTACGATTGGGACGGCTTGGCCAAGCACATCGATATCAATTGCTTCATCAGCGATCCCAGCATCAAGTCGAGCCTGAAGTTTTTGCGCAAGACCCCGTGGGCCAGGAGCAGGGTGGAACAGTTGTACCTGGACACGCAATTTACTGACTGACAGGAAAAAACATGGATAGCAAACTCAAGGAATCGCTGCAACAGCTGCATTCGACACTCCAAACCAGCGGCCCCGTTGATGAAGAACTGCATGCTTTGCTGCAAAAACTCGACGTCGACATCAAGTTGCTGATGGAAAAGCGCGCTGCCCAGGAACAGGACCAAGAGTCGACCACCTATGGACTGGCCGAGCGCAGCCAGGAATTGTCGGCCAAGTTTGCCGTCAAGCATCCGAAACTGGAGCCGGCCTTGCGCGAGTTGGGTGAGATTTTAGCTAATATGGGTATCTGATCGGGGTCAGTCGCTACGCGTTGATCGGGGGCCGACCCGTCGGGTCGTACCCCAGCAGTCAAGGTGTTGGGTCAAATGCCAACGTCTACCCCCAGACCTTCAATTCTAGGGTCAGACTCAAAGGGTGTGACCCCAAGTAATTGAAAAATAAACGTTTTTTATACGAAAATCCAACAGTAAAAAGCAGGCCGTCAGGTTGGAAATGGCCAATTCCGGTACAATCCGTACCCTATGAGCTCCCCTACCAATTTATTTGCGACCGTTCCCAAGCGGTCTGCCCGCGCTGCCGTAGCGCCTTTCCTGCCGATGTCGCGTGCCGAGATGGACGCGCTGGGCTGGGACCAGTGCGACGTCATCCTCGTCACGGGCGACGCCTACATCGACCATCCGAGTTTCGGCATGGCCCTGGTGGGTCGCCTGCTTGAAGCGCAGGGTTACCGCGTCGGCATCATCAGCCAGCCCGACTGGCTGTCGGCCGAGGCCTTCCGCATTCTCGGCAAGCCGCGTCTGTATTACGGCATTACCGCCGGCAATATGGATTCCATGGTCAACCAGTACACGGCTGACCGCAAGATCCGTTCCGACGACGCCTACACCGCGAATGCCGAGCCGAACAAGCGCCCGGACCGCGCCGTCACCGTGTACGCCCAGCGCGCGCGCGAAGCCTATCCCGACGTGCCCATCGTCATCGGCAGCATCGAAGCGTCCTTGCGCCGCATCGCCCATTACGATTACTGGTCGGACAAGGTCCGCCGTTCCGTCTTGCCCGATTCCAAGGCTGATTTGTTGATTTTCGGCAACGCCGAGCGGGCGCTGGTCGACCTGACCCACCGCCTCGCTGCCGGTGAAGCGATCAAGGATATCCGCAACTTGCGCGGCACGGCCTTCATGGTGCCTTCCGGCTGGTTGCCCGGCGACGATTGGGGCGTGCACAATTCCACCCGCGTCGACGTGCCCGGCAAGATCGACCCGCACTACAGCCCGTACGAGATGGTGCAGGAAGACAAAACCGCCTGCGCCACCGAAAATGCATCGAAATCGGCTGAAGTCATTAAGCCTATCCGTATCATGAGTCGCGAAGAGCGCCTGGCCATGGCCAAGGAAAAGCACGACAAGACGGTCGTGCGCCTGCCAGCCTACGACGTCGTCAAGGATGACCCGGTCATGTATGCGCACGCGTCGCGCGTATTCCACCTGGAATCGAATCCCGGCAATGCGCGCGCCATGGTGCAGGCGCACGGCGAACGTGATGTGTGGCTCAATCCACCGCCGCTGCCGCTGGCCATGGACGAGATGGATGGCGTGTACGACATGAATTATGCGCGCGCACCGCACCCGAGCTATGGCAAGGCGCACATTCCCGCCTGGGAAATGATCCGTTTTTCCGTCAACATCATGCGCGGCTGTTTTGGCGGCTGTACTTTCTGCTCGATCACCGAGCACGAAGGGCGCATCATCCAGAGCCGTTCGGAACCGTCGATCTTGCGCGAAATTGAGCATATCCGCGATAAAACCAAAGGTTTTACGGGCACTATTTCGGATATGGGCGGCCCTACGGCGAATATGTATCGCCTCGCATGCAAGGAAAAAGAGATCGAAGTATCGTGCCGCCGCCTGTCTTGTGTCTACCCGTCCATCTGCGTGAATCTGGGCACGGATCACAGCAAGCTCATTTCCCTGTACCGCAAGGCGCGCGCCATTCCCGGCATCAAGAAAGTGCTGATCAGCTCGGGCTTGCGCTATGACCTGGCCGTGCGCTCGCCTGAGTATGTGAAGGAACTGGTGACGCACCACGTCGGTGGCTTGCTGAAGATCGCGCCCGAGCATACGGAAGAGGGCACCTTGTCGAAGATGATGAAGCCCGGCATAGGCGCGTATGACGAGTTCAAGGAAATGTTCGACCGTTTCTCGTTGGAAGCGGGCAAGAAGCAATACCTGATCCCGTATTTCATCGCCGCCCATCCTGGCACGACAGACCTGGACATGCTGAACCTGGCTCTGTGGCTGAAGAAAAACAATTTTAAATTGGACCAGGTGCAAACCTTTATGCCTACGCCGATGGCGATGGCCACGACGATGTATCACACGCGCAAGAATCCCTTGCGCAAGGTGACGGCTGACTCGGAAGTGGTGGAAACGGCGCGTAGCGGCAAGATCCGCCGCACGCATAAAGCTTTCCTGCGCTACCAGGACCCGGCCAACTGGCCTATCCTGCGCGAAGCGCTGGTCAACATGGGGCGTGGCGACCTGATCGGCAATGGCGACAAGCATCTGATTCCTGCCTGGACTTCGTCGGAGTCGGGCGGCCTGGCGGCAGGCGAACGCAGCCGCCAGACGCATGGTGCCGGCACGCCGGACAAGTTCAAGGTCACGCCGGGCAAGAACCGTATCGCCCTGGGCGGCACGGCAGCGGCGCCAAAAGCTTCGGCTGCCGAGTCGAAAGTGCGTCCCTCGATCTTGTCGACCATCAAAACCCGTGCCAAACCAGCCGCCGCGCCGCTGGGGCGCGGCAGCAAGCCACCTGCTAAGGGCGGCCATGCCGCGCCGGCACGGGGCGGACGCAAGTAACTGTCATCTCCCTTGGGGCATGGATGGAAAACCCGGCAACGCGACCTGCGCTGCCGGGTTTTTTCTTTCTGCGCACCAAGATAGGGCGCGGCGCCCTTGCCGGCAGGTTTACTACCGGTAGTTGAAAACTGAAAAGCATAAAAGATAATTTTTCCATGTGCTAACTTGGTGCTGGAAAAACTATTGAATAGCTAGCCCTACGGCAACAAAGCTCCTGAGAGGAGGATCGCATGCGCTTGCCTGCTTCTGAACTTACTCTTTTTGCTGCACCGCACATACAGTTTTGCTTGCACTAATATGTGGCATTGAGGCACTATTCGCTTCGCGCAAACGTTTGCGCGCAATGAAATTCCATCAATGCATACTCTACACATGCTTGACCAACAACTCTGGAGACGCTCATGACATCCCGTATTCGCCTGAAAATGATTGCCGCCGCTGTCCTGGTGTGTGCCTTGCCCGCTGTGCCGGCGATGGCGCAGACACCTGCCAAACCGAAGGTCGCGCTGGTGATGAAGTCGCTCGCCAATGAATTTTTCCTGACCATGGAAAATGGCGCCAAGGCGCATCAGAAGGCGAATGCCGCCAAGTACGACTTGCTGTCGAACGGCATCAAGGATGAGACGGATACGTCGAGCCAGATCAAGCTGGTCGAGCAAATGATCGTCGCGCGCGTCAACGCGCTGGTGATCGCCCCTGCCGACTCGAAAGCGCTGGTGCCGGTGCTGAAGAAAGCCATCGATGCAGGCATCATCGTCGTCAATATCGACAACAAGCTCGACGAGGGCGCCCTGAAAGAGAAGGGCATCAGCGTGCCATTCGTCGGTCCTGACAACCGCAAGGGCGCCAAGGTCGTCGGCGATTATCTGGCCCCGCAGCTCAAAAAGGGCGACCCCGTCGGCATCATCGAAGGCGTTTCCACCACTTACAATGCACAGCAGCGTACCCTGGGCTTCCAGGATGCCATGAATGCGGCCGGCGCCAAGGTTGTCAGCGTGCAGTCGGGCCAGTGGGAAATCGCCCCTGCCAACACGGTAGCGGCCGCCATGCTGAACGCCAATCCGAATATCAAGGCCTTGCTGTGCGGTAACGACAACATGGCCATCGGCGCCATTTCCGCCATCAAGGCCGCAGGCAAGACGGGCAAAGTGCTGGTCGTCGGCTACGACAACATCAACGCCATCAAGCCGATGCTGGCCGATGGCCGCGTGCTGGCCACCGCTGACCAGTTCGGTTCGCAGCAAGCCGTGTTCGGCATCGACACCGTGCTCAAAGCCCTGGCACAGAAGAAGAAACAGGCTGACCTGGGTGGCGTCATCGAAACCAAGGTCGAATTGGTCGCCAAGGGCGCCAAGTCCTGATCGCCTGATCGTTTGATCCCGCCGCGGCCGGCGCCTGCGTACTCATTAGTAGGGAGTAGGCGGTGCCGGCCCCGCCGCCACTACTGCGGAGTTTTATCATGCCTAGCGACATCCCCCCGGCGCCAACAGCCGCCATCTCTTTATTGACTCTGGATAACATCGGCAAGTCCTATGTCGGCCCCGTGCTGGGCGGCGTGGGCCTGCGTTTTGCCCCTGGCCAGGTGCTGGCGCTGACGGGCGAGAACGGCGCGGGCAAGAGCACTCTGTCGAAGATCATCTGTGGCCTGGAGCAAGCCAGCACGGGCACGATGCTGCTCGACGGCAAGCCGTATCGGCCCGCCTCGCGTGGTGCAGCCGAGGCGCTGGGCATCCGCATGGTGATGCAGGAACTGAACTTGATTCCCACGCTGTCGATCGCGGAAAACCTGTACCTGAAGAATTTGCCGCAGCGCTTCGGCTTCATCGACCGCAGCCGTCTTGCGCGCGACGCGCGCGAACAGATGGAGAAAGTGGGCTTGGGTGGACTCGACCCGTGGACACTCGTCGGTGAACTGGGCATCGGCCACCAGCAAATGATTGAGATCGCGCGCAACCTGATCGGTGCCTGCCGCCTGCTGGTGCTCGATGAGCCGACGGCCATGCTGACGCACCGCGAAGTGGAATTGCTGTTCCTGCAAATCGAGCGTCTGAAGGCCGAAGGCGTGTGCATCATCTATATTTCCCACCGTCTGGAAGAACTCAAGCGCGTGGCTGACCGCATCGCCGTGCTGCGCGACGGCCAGCTCGTGTGCGACGACGACATCGCCGGCCATTCCGCCGCCGACCTGGTCAGCCTGATGGTCGGCCGTTCGGCCGATGACGCCGTCGACTTGAGCGGACGCAGCATCGGCGCGCCGCTGCTGCGCGTGCGCGGCTTGGCGCGCGGCACGGTGGTCAAACCGACTTCCTTCGACTTGCGCGCGGGCGAAATCCTCGGCATCGCCGGCCTGATCGGCTCGGGCCGCACGGAATTGTTGCGCCTGATCTTCGGCGCCGACCGTGCCGACGCCGGGGCAGTGTATCTTGGCGACAGCGCAACACCGGCTGTACTGGGTTCACCGCAGGCCGCCGTCCAGGCCGGCATTGCCATGATCACGGAAGACCGCAAGGGCCAGGGTTTGTTGCTGCGCCAGTCCATCGCCGTCAACACGACCCTGGCGTCGCTCGATAGCGTCAGTGGCGCCGGTTGGCTTAACGCCGCCGCCGAAGCGACGGTGGCCGACGACTATATTCAACGCTTGGGCATCCGTTCGCGTAGCAGCGCGCAAACGGTGGCCGAATTGTCGGGCGGTAACCAGCAAAAAGTGGTGATCGCGCGCTGGCTGTACCGCGACTGCCCCGTGATGCTGTTCGACGAGCCCACGCGCGGCATCGATATCGGCGCCAAGTTTGATATTTACCAGGTGCTGGCGGAACAGGCGCGCCAGGGCAAGGGCCTGGTCATCGTATCGAGCGACTTGCGCGAACTGATGCTGATTTGTGACCGCATCGCCGTGATGAGCGCGGGCAGCATCGTCGAGACCTTCGAGCGCGGCGCCTGGAGCCAGGACGCGCTGCTATCGGCCGCCTTCTCTGGCTATTTGACTCCTACTTCCACTCCAGCTGCGGCCTGATCCGCCGGAAAGATTCCCATGACTATCCACTCCTCTCCTTCGTATCTGCAGCGCAGCCTGGCCGACCTGAAAAACTATGCAGGCCTGATCGGCGCCCTGCTGGCCATGTGTGTGCTGTTCTCGTTTGCCAGCGAAAACTTCTTTACGCTCGCTACCCTCAGCACCCTGTCGAACAACATCCCGACGCTGGTGGTGATGGCGGTCGGCATGACCTTTGTCCTGATCATCGGCGGCATCGATCTGTCCGTGGGCTCGGTGATGGCGCTGGCCGCTTCCGTGCTGTCGCTGGCCGTCGTGCACTGGGGCTGGCCTGTGTGGAGCGCCGCCCTGCTGGGCATGTTCGTCGCCGCCGTGTGCGGCGCCACCACGGGCCTGATTGCCGTCGGCTGGCGCATTCCCTCGTTCATCGTCTCGCTGGGCGTGCTGGAAATGGCACGCGGCCTGGCCTATCAAGTGACCAACTCGCGCACGGAATATATCGGCAGCGCCGTTGACGGCATCAGTTCGCCGATCGCCTTCGGCCTGTCGCCTGCCTTCATCGCCGCCATCGCTATTGTTGTGATCGGCCACCTGGTGCTCACGCGCACGGTGCTGGGACGCCACTGGATCGGTATCGGCACGAATGAAGAAGCCGTGCGTTTGTCCGGCATCAATACCAAACCGTCCAAAGTGCTGGTGTTTGCCCTGATGGGTTTCCTCGCCGGCGTGGGTGCCCTGTTCCAGGTCTCGCGCCTGGAAGCGGCCGATCCGAACGGCGGCGTGGGCATGGAATTGCAAGTGATCGCCGCCGTGGTGATCGGCGGCACCAGCCTGATGGGCGGGCGCGGCTCCGTCATCAGTACCTTTATTGGCGTGCTGATTATTTCCGTGCTGGAAGCGGGCCTGGCGCAAGTGGGCGTATCCGAACCCGTCAAACGCATCGTCACGGGCCTGGTGATCGTCGCTGCCGTGGTGCTCGACACTTACCGCCGCCGCGGCGAGCGCGCATAAGCGCAAGAGAAAGCGCGGTCCATGGCAACCATCAAACAAGTGGCGCAGGCGGCGGGGGTGTCGTATACCACCGTGTCGCACGTCCTCAACAATACCCGTCCCGTCAGCGACGCCGCGCGCCGCGCCGTGCTGGCAGCGGCGCAGCAATTGCATTACGTGCCCAGCGCCTTGGCGCGTTCGCTGCGCAGCAGCAGCACGGGCACCATAGGCCTCATCATTCCGAATAATACGAACCCGTACTTTTCGGAAGTGGCGCGCGGCATCGAGGACAGTTGCTACGCGGCCGGCTACAGCGTCATTTTATGTAATTCCGATGACGACCCCGTCAAGCAGCGCGACTACCTGAACGTGCTCCTGACCAAGCGCTGCGACGGCCTGATTTTGTCCGCACTGGCCGACAGCGATGGCGAATTGCTGCGCAAGATGAAGGTGCCGGCCGTGCTGCTCGACCGCGCGCCCAACGACCTGTCCATCGATGTGGTGGCCGTCGATAACCGCGCCGGCGGCGTGCTGGCCGCGCGCCATCTGCTGGGGCTGGGGCGCCGGCGTCTGGCCTGTATCGCTGGCCCGCGCGAAGTGAGCATTTCCAATGACCGCATAGCCGGCGCACGCAGCGCCATGGCCGATGCGGGCTTGCTGCTGGCCGGCGACCTGTGCCGGCATAGCGATTTTACGAGTGCGGGCGGCTATGCGGTCGCGCTGGACTTGCTGGCGCTGCCCGAGGGCCAGCGCCCCGACGCCTTGTTCTGCTGCAATGACTTGATGGCCTTTGGCGCCCTGCGCGCCGCCGCCGAGCTCGGCATTGCCGTGCCCGTGGACCTGGCCGTCGTCGGCTTCGACGATATCGACCTGGCCAGCTTCGTGCATCCGGCCTTGAGCAGCGTGGCGCAAAACACGCGCGAACTGGGCCATATCACGGCGGCCTGCCTGCTGGCGCGCATCGCCGCCCCCGCCTTGCCGCGCCAGCAGCGCAGCATCGCGCCTGCACTACATGTGCGCGGCTCCAGCGTGGCCGCTACTGTAGCTTCTTCCTCACTGACTTCTTCACCTGCAACTGAACTGATGGGAATGACATCATGATCGTGGTTATCGGCAGTATCAATATGGACCTGGTCTTGCGCGTGCCGCGCATGCCACTTCCCGGTGAAACCCTGACGGGTGGCGCTTTTAGAACCATTCCTGGCGGCAAGGGTGCCAACCAGGCCGTGGCTTGCGCGCGCCTGAGCGGCAAGGTTGAGGCCGGTGGCCAGCAAGTGGCCATGATAGGCTGCGTGGGCGATGACGCGTTCGGCACGACCCTGCGCGCGGCGCTGGTGGGCGATGGCATCATCGATAGCCATATCACCACCTTGCCCGGCGTGGCGTCCGGCATCGCGTCCATTCTCGTCGACGACAATGGCCAGAACAGCATCGTGATTGCTGGCGGCGCCAACGATTTATTAAGCCCCGCGCATATCGACGCGGCCAAAGGGCTGATCGAACAGGCCGATATCGTCGTGCTGCAACTGGAAACACCGATGGCCACCGTCGTGCACGCGATCAAACTGGCCCGTTCGCTGGGCAAGACCGTGGTGCTGAACCCTGCACCGGCCGCTAGCTTGCCGGAAAGTGTGCTGGTGCTGGTCGATTACCTGATTCCGAATGAAATCGAAGCGGCCATGCTGGCCGGTGTCAGCCCGGAAGGCGTGGATGCCAAGGCGCTGGCGGCCGCGCTGCAAAAGCTGGGCAGCGACAACGTCATCATCACCTTGGGCCACAAGGGCGTGCATGCGGCCCTGTATGGCGGCGATTATGATTTCCCGGCTGAAGTGGTGCAAGCGGTCGACACGACGGCCGCTGGCGACACTTTCATCGGCGGCTTTGTGGCGGGCCTGGCCTCTGGCATGGACGAGGCTGAAGCGATTCAACAAGGCCAGCGCGCGGCCGCCTGGAGCGTTACCAAGCACGGCGCGCAAACCTCGATTCCCCACCTGCACGAACTGTTCTGAGACCATGAAAAAAACACCACTGCTCAATATTGCGTTGTCGCAATTGATCGCTTCGCTCGGTCATGGCGACATGCTTGTTATCGGCGACGCGGGCTTGCCCTCGCAGCCGGGCGTGCCCCTGATCGACCTGGCCTTGACGCGCGGCATCCCCGGCTTCATCGACACCGTGAATACCGTGTTGAGCGAAATGCAGGTGGAATATCATGTGCTGGCCAGCGAGTTGCCACAGCACAATCCTGCCATGGCGGCGCAGGTGGCGGCCCTGGCCGTGCCCGATGCGCGCCAAGTCACGCATGAAGCGTTCAAGCAACTGTCCAAGGGCGCGCGCGCCATCGTGCGCACGGGGGAGTGCAGTCCGTATGCCAACATCATTTTGGTGGCCGGCGTGGTGTTCTAGCGCAAAACAAACGCCAGATTCTTTTTCAAAAAAACCAACATCTTCGCCTGCCCTGCCAGCAGATTCGATGGTCTCTGCCGGACGGGGCTTTCCGCTTGAACGGGCTTATACTCGATGCGCTGGTGCCTGCGCCCGGCTTTAGCTGTCACCGCTTCGCTGCATGTGAATCGGGCGCGCAGGCCAAGCTTTTCCATTCACTGAGCCGAGGTGACTGCATGGGCGATACCAATGATACGGCCAGCATGCCTATCCGGCCACAGCGCCAGGTGATGCTCAAGCTGGCGGAAAACGCTGGAAAAGTTCACGCAGCACCTAAAAAATTGAGGACCAGACGGCGGGAAGAAGATATCTTCTTGTTGCTGTTCAATCCACCGGGAACTGCCTATGATGGTGTTCCCGTAGTGCAATGATAGTCAAAACCAATTGAAACTATTGTTACAATCAATTTTGAGTATGGATTAAAAACCCTTACACTATGGTCTTACTGATTCACCACCCGAGAGGAAATGATTATGTCGCTTATCAATACCCAAGTTAAACCATTCAAGGCAACCGCATTCCACAATGGCAAATTCGTCGACCTGACGGAAGCGTCGCTGAAGGGCAAGTGGTCGATATTCATGTTCTACCCAGCCGACTTCACCTTCGTTTGCCCAACAGAACTGGAAGACTTGGCCGATCACCACGCGCAATTCCAGCAAATGGGCGTCGAAGTCTACGGCATCTCGACCGATTCGCATTTCGCGCACAAAGCATGGCATGACACCTCGGACGCCATCAAGAAAGTGCAATACGCACTGATCGGCGACCCAACCGGCGCCCTGTCGCGCAATTTCGAAGTCATGATCGAAGAAGACGGCATGGCACTGCGCGGTACCTTCGTGATGAACCCGGACGGCTTCATCAAAGTGCTGGAAGTGCATGACAACGGCATCGGTCGTGACGCATCGGAACTGTTGCGCAAAGTCAAGGCAGCACAATACGTTGCCGCTCACCCAGGTGAAGTGTGCCCAGCCAAATGGACCGAAGGCGCAGCAACCCTGACCCCATCGCTGGACCTGGTTGGCAAGATCTAAGTCTTGAAGTCTTGCAACATCTAGCAGCAAACAAGTAGTTACCGCGATGCCGGACCGGGTGTCCGGCCCGGCATTTGCCTAAATATTTGTCAAAGGAAAAAATCATGTTGGACGTAAATCTCAAAGCGCAGTTGAAAACCTATTTGGAAAAAGTAGTACAGCCCATTGAGATCGTCGCCAATCTCGATGACAGCGCCAAGGCGCGTGAAATGGAAGAACTGCTCCAGGAAATCGTCCTGTTGAGCGACAAGATCACGCTGCTCAAGCGACTGGACGATACCGAGCGCAAGCCATCGTTCAGCATCAACCGCCCAGGCACTGATATCGGCGTGCGTTTCGCCGGCATCCCGCTGGGCCACGAATTTACCTCGCTGGTGTTGGCCTTGCTGCAAGTGGGCGGCCACACCATCAAGTTCGACGAAGCGGTGATCGAGCAAATCCGCAACCTCGAAGGCGATTACGCGTTTGAGACGTTTATTTCGCTCAGCTGCCATAATTGCCCGGAAGTGGTGCAGGCCTTGAATGCCATGGCGGTGATCAATCCGCGCATCAAGGTCACCACCATCGATGGTGGCGTATTCCCGAAAGAAGTCGAAGAGCGCCAGATCATGTCCGTGCCGATGATGTTCCTGAATGGCCAGCATTTCGGCCAGGGACGCACGAATGTCGAGGAAATCCTCGCCAAGATCGATACCAACGCCGGTGCCCGCCAAGCGCAAGCGTTGTCGAAAAAAGGCGTGTTCGACGTGCTGATCGTCGGCGGTGGCCCTGCCGGTGCGGCAGCGGCTGTCTACGCAGCGCGTAAAGGCATCAAGACGGGCGTGCTGGCCGAGCGTTTCGGCGGCCAAGTGCTCGATACGCTGGCCATCGAGAACTTTATTTCCGTCAGCGAAACGGATGGTCCGAAGTTCGCCATGGCGCTGGAACAGCACGTCAAGGAATACGAGGTCGACATCATGAATACCCAGCGCGCCATGAAGTTGACGCCGGGTAAGCTGATCGAGATTGAAACGGTGAATGGCGCCATCTTGAAAGCCAAGACCGTCATCCTGGCCACCGGCGCCCGCTGGCGCGAAATCAACGTACCGGGTGAGAAGGAATACCGCAACCACGGTGTCGCCTACTGCCCGCACTGCGATGGTCCTTTGTTCAAGGGCAAGCGCGTGGCCGTGATCGGCGGCGGAAACTCGGGCGTGGAAGCGGCGATCGACCTGGCCGGCCTGGTAAAACACGTGACCTTGATCGAGTACGGCGCGGAATTGCGCGCCGATGCGGTGCTGCAACGCAAGCTGCACAGCTTGCCTAACGTGAGCGTGGTTTCCTCAGCGCAAACCACCGAAATCAACGGTGACGGCAAGATCGTCAATGGCCTCAGCTACACCGACCGCGTCAGCGGCGCATCGCACAAGGTCGATCTGGAAGGCGTTTTCGTGCAAATCGGTCTGGTACCGAACACGGAATGGCTGAAAGGGACGGTTACGTTGTCGCGCCAAGGCGAAATCGAAGTCGACGCCCGCGGCCAGACCTCGATCCCCGGCGTGTTTGCGGCTGGCGACGTTACCACCGTGCCGTTCAAGCAAATCATCATCGCCACCGGCGAAGGTGCAAAGGCAGCCCTGTCCGCCTTTGACCACCTGATCCGCTCGGACGACGATGAAGTGGTCGAAGAGTCTGCCGCCAAGGAAGCACTGACGGCCTAAGCTGTCCAGCCGTAAAAAACCGGAACGCCGCAAGGTGCTTCCGGTTTTTTTTGCGCGCAACTTTTTTAGCTGTCCGTGTCGTGGGCATTCGCGCTTACCTATACTTGCACGCCATCGACGCGCGGTGTTGGCGTCGTGGCTGCAGCGGGATTGTCGGTTTTTTGCAATACGCTATCCCAAGCGTTTTTCTGTCTATATTTCTAGCGTCGCCGTCAGCGGCACGCCAGGCACCAGATGGCTGGACAGCACGATGCACTGGCGCGCCAGGCGGGCCGGCTCCGACAGGCGCGCGCGCAGATGCGCCATGGCCGCTGCATCGAGGCCATTGAACGGTTCATCAATCAGCAGCAGGCGCACGGGCAAGGCCAGCGCCAAGGCCAGTTGCAGCTTTTTGTGCTGGCCCAGCGAGAGGGCGGTGATGCTTTGCCGCAAGGTCGGCGTCATGCCAAACGCGCTCAGCTCGTCGTTCAACAGGGACTGGTCGCTGTCCGGGTACAGGGCCAGGTACAGGTCGAGAAATTCATGCACTTGCAGCCAGGGCAGGGAAGGAGCGTCGCCGCCACAATAGAAGGCCAGTGCGCGGTACGCCAGCGGCATGCAAGCGCTGTCGATGTCATCGAGGCGGATGGCGCCGCGCGCGGGCAGCAGGGCGCCGCCCGCCAGTTTCAGCAAGGTTGTCTTGCCGGCCCCGTTCGGGCCGCGCAGCCAGGTCACGCCGGGGCCGAATTGCAGATTGCAGCCCTGGAACACGCTGTGCGTGGGGAAGTGAAAATCGAGGTGCTCGATTTGCAGGGTGGGAGAACAGGCATTCAATTCCATAATTCGCTTCCGATGGCGCTCAAGGCAAGGATGGATAGCACGACGAGGACGACGCGGCTGCGCGCCGCGAGGCGGGGCAGGCCGACGATGGCCAGCAGGGCCGCGCTGGCGGTGAGGCCATACACGCTGGTCACGCGCTGCTGCAAGGCGGCGGGGTGTATGTTGTAGAGCAAGATACCGCCTGCCAGCAGCACGGCAAATGGCGGCAGCAGGCTGGCGGCGCAGGCCAGGCGCGTCAAGGTGGCGCTGGCCAGGGGCCAGGCGTTCAGCGATGGATGCAGCAAGTCGATCTGCTCGCGCACGGCCTTGTCGCCGCGGTCCGTCAGAATCACCAGACTGGCGCTGGCCAGCAAACCCAACAGCGGCGCGGGCACCAGGGGCGCGCGCAGCAGCCAGGCCAGCATGCTGGCGCCAGCGGTGGCCAGCAACACGCTTTGCTCGATGCCAACCATATTGTCGTTGCGCCAGAACGGCAGCCAGAACAACTGGCGCCACAGCAATACGCTGCGCCAGCGGGGCCGCTGCGGCACATAGGCGCTCATCGTGGTCGGGCGCGCCCTTGGTGCCGGGCGGGGCGCGCGCAGGCGCTGCGCCACGATGCATGTTGTCAGTAGCCAGGCCAGCAGCCACGCGGCGATGATGATGGCAATGCCGGGTGCGACAAGCGGGCGCAACCAGGGCGGCGACTGCAGCAGCCAGATGGTGGTCGAGACGGCATAGGCGAGGCCCAGCGGCAGCATCAGCAAAGCGGCCACGGCCACGTCTGCTTGCCAGCGCAAGCGCCTAGTCAAGGGCAACTGGCGCAGCCAGGCGGCGATGGGCGCTGGCAACAGCCGTTGGCGCAGCAGCCAGGCGGGCAGGCAGGTCAGCAGGATTTGCGCGCTCAAGAGACCCAGGGCGGCGGGCCAGGGCAGGCTCACGGCGAGAAAGCCGGGCAGGGCGATGACGCTGAGTAAGCCCAGCAAGACGGGGCCGGCCAGGAAGACAAGAATTTCCATGGAACTGGCCAGGCTGGCGACAAATTGCAGCAGAGCATGGTGGGCCAGGCGTAAGCGCAGGACGAGGTAGGGGGATAGACTGCGGGGCAGGCGCATCAGGCTGTATCTGCAGAGTCAGGATGAGCGCTGATTCTAACAGCCTGGGTCAGACCCCCGGATAAGTTAGCTTTGTGCTTGACGTTGGCAGTGTTGAGGGGCTGACCCCAGAATGGGAAAAGCCCTTCGGTTCAGAGAACCAAAGGGCTTTTCTTTTATTGGCGGAGCGGACGGGACTCGAACCCGCGACCCCCGACGTGACAGGCCGGTATTCTAACCAACTGAACTACCACTCCAAGCTCGTATGATCTGTGTTGCTGATCCATGAAGCACTGGATAATTTTCTGTTTTGGTGGTGGGTGCTGAGAGGCTCGAACTCCCGACCTACGCCTTGTAAGGGCGCCGCTCTACCAACTGAGCTAAGCACCCGCATACCCAGAAAACTATCCCGACGTTTGTCACCACGTCTGGAAGAGGCACTATTATAGGGGGCGTTTTCCCACTTGTGCAACTATTCTTGAGCACTAAAAGCAGTTTTTTTGCTGAAAAGCACAAAAATATGCAGGGCAGGCGATGCTGGCGCCTTTTTCGGTGTATTTGTTGCTGCACAATGGGAAAAGCCCTTCGGTTCAGAGAACCAAAGGGCTTTTCTTTTATTGGCGGAGCGGACGGGACTCGAACCCGCGACCCCCGACGTGACAGGCCGGTATTCTAACCAACTGAACTACCACTCCAAGCTCGTATGATCTGTATTGCTGATCCATGAAGCACTGGACAGTTTTCTGATTTGGTGGGTGCTGAGAGGCTCGAACTCCCGACCTACGCCTTGTAAGGGCGCCGCTCTACCAACTGAGCTAAGCACCCAATGCTTGTCTCAGAAAACTATCCCGACGTTTGTCACCACGTCTGGAAGAGGCGCTATTATAGGACGACGAAAATCCTTGTGCAAGCGCTTTTTTCAAAAAAGCGCTTGGGAGCAGCTGAAAAAAGTTCAGGGCGAGGCAATGTAACGCTGCCGTGGGCTTTTTCTCAGGGCTGTTATTGCGTGATACCCCACTGCGACAGCATCCACGCCAGATTGAACGCATTCTCGGCGATGGCGTTGTAGCGGCCCGAAGCGCCGCCATGGCCGGCGCCCATATTCGTTTTCAGCAGCAGCGCATTGCTGTCCGTTTTATATGCGCGCAGCTTGGCCACATACTTGGCCGGTTCCCAGTACATGACCTGGCTGTCGTTGAGGCCCGTCGTCACCAGCATGGCCGGATAGTTCTTACGTGCAATGTTGTCGTAGGGCGAGTAGCTGAGCATGTAGTCGTAGGCCGCTTTCTGGTTCGGGTCGCCCCATTCCAGGTATTCGCCCGTCGTCAGCGGCAAGCTGGCGTCCATCATGGTGTTCATCACGTCGACGAACGGTACGGCCGCGTGCACGGCGTGGAACAGCTCGGGACGCATGTTGACGACGGCCCCCATCAAGAGGCCACCCGCGCTGCCGCCCTGGATGATCAGGCGGTTCGGGCTGGTCCATTTTTCGCGCACCAGGTAGTCGGCGCTGTCGATGAAGTCATTGAAGGTGTTCTTCTTCTTCATCAGCATGCCGTCTTCATGCCAGGCTTCGCCCATGTCCGTGCCGCCGCGGATGTGCGCTTGCGCATAGATGACGCCGCGCTCCAGCAGGCTGATGCGGCTGATAGCGAAGCTGGCTTCCGTCGAGATGCCGTAGGAGCCATACGAGTACAGCAGCAGTGGCGCGGTACCGTCGAGCTTGACGCCTTTCTTGTAGACGATCCACAGTGGCACTTGCACGCCATCGCGCGCTGTCACCCACAGACGCTGCGTGGTGTAGCGGCTGGCATCGTAGCCGCCGACGATTTCCTGCTGTTTCAGCAGCGTGCGCTTGCCATCTTTCATGTTGACGTCAATCACGGCGGGCGGCGTAATAGGCGATTGGTAAGACATGCGAAATTGTGTGGCGGAAAATTCTGGCGTGCCGGCCGCCGTGGCCAGGTAGACGGGGTCGTCGAACTGCACCGTCTTCCAATTCTTTTGCGCAAAATCATGGATGCGCGCGCGGTTCAGGGCGCGCGCCTTTTCCATGACCACCAGGTAATCCTGGAACACGTCGATGGACAGGATCACGGCATCCTTGTTATGCGGCACGACGAGTTTCCAGTTTTTCGGCTGCGGGGCCGCTACCGGTGCGCTGACGATGCGGAAATTCTTCGCGTCCTTGTTGGTGAGAATGTACAACTGGCCGTCGCGGTGCTCGACGCCGTAGCGGTGGCCTTTTTCACGCTTCAGCACGCTTTGGAAACTGCCTTCCGGCTTGCTCGTTGGCAACAGCAGCACTTCGCTGGTATCCGTGCTGGCCGAACTCAGCACAAAGTAGCGCTTGTCGCGCGTGCGGCCCACATTGATGGCGAACTGTTCCACCGGCTCGTGGTAGACCTGCTGCGGCGCGCCGCCCAGGGCCAGGCGGAACAAGCGGTCCGAACGCTTGGTGGTGGCGTCTTCCTGGGCCAGCATCAGGGTGGCGTTATCGGCCGCCCAGGCCAGCGATGTGACGCGCGGCATGGTATCACCCAGCAACTTGCCCGTCTTCAAATCCTTGACATGCAGCTCGTATTGGCGGAAACCCGTCGTGTCGGTGGTGTAGGCCAGCAACTGTTCATCGGGACTGATAGCAAACGCGCGCACGGCAAAAAATTTGTGGCCTTCAGCCAATTGATTCTGGTCCAGCAGGATTTCTTCAACCGCCTGCGCATCATAGGCGCCATTCGCGCCCACTGGGCGGCGGCAGTGAAGCGGATATTGCTGGCCCGCCTGGGTGCGCGTGTAATAGTAAAAGTTACCCTGACGCGCAGGCACGGACAGGTCCACTTCCTGCATGCGGCCCTTGATTTCTGCAGTCACCTTGTCGGCCAGCGGCTGGATCGGGGCCGTGATGGCCGCCGTGTAGGCGTTTTCCGCGTTCAGATAATCGATCACGGCAGGATCGGTCTTCTTTTGCAGCCAGCGGTAGTCGTCCGTGACGACGCTGCCGTGGCGCTTTTCCTGCCACACTGTCTTGGCGGCAACAGGTGCCGGGATAGTGGCACTGGCAGTAGTGGTGGGGGCATCAGCCGCCAGCGCGGCTGGCGCCAGGGTGGACAACAGCAGGGCTGGCAGGATGGATGACCAGACGGACCGGCGGCGCGTAGCGTGATAGGTGATAGACAAGGAGGCTCCTTTGCATGATTGTGTCAAGATTGTAATCTTGCTATTGAGAAAAGCAACCGCTGATCGCTGCCATCGCGCTGCCATCATTTCGTCTTGCATCCGTGCGCATTTGCGGTAATACTGTATGCATGCACAGTATCTTGCCGCAATCAAGGCAACCGACCCGCCGCGAGGTGTTTTTTTGACTCCATCTGTCCCACCACTTGCCGAACCGCGCAGCGCAGACGCGCGCCGCTGGATAGCCCACCTGGACATGGATGCCTTCTTTGCCTCCGTGGAGCTGTTGAAATATCCGCAATTGCGCGGTGAAGCCGTCGTCATCGGCGGCGGCCGGCTGCAGCAGCCCGTGCTGCAGGACGATGGCACGCTGCAATTTGCGCGCATGCGCGACTATGTCGGGCGCGGCGTTGTCACCACCTCCACCTATGCGGCGCGCAAGTTTGGCGTGTTTTCTGCCATGGGCATCATGAAGGCAGCCAAGCTGGCACCGGACAGCATCTTGCTGCCGGCCGACTTCGAGGCTTACCGCGCGTATTCGGCCCGCTTCAAGCAAGCCGTGGCCGAGCTGTGCCCTATCATCCAGAACGTCGGCATCGATGAAATCTATATCGACCTCAGCGAATACGGCGAGCAGGCACCGGCCATGGCCGCACGCCTGAAGGCAGCCGTATTCGAGGCGACGGGCCTGTCGTGCTCGGTCGGCCTGGCGCCCAACAAATTGCTGGCAAAAATCTGTTCCGACCTGGAAAAACCCGATGGCCTGACCATCTTGCAGCCCGAAGATGTAGAAACACGTGTGTGGCCCTTGCCGGCAAAAAAGATCAACGGTATTGGTCCTAAGGCCACCGCCAAGCTCGAAGCGCTGGGCATCGTCAGCATCGGCGAACTGGCGCGGGCCGACCTCACCATGCTGCGCACGCAGTTCGGCGACCTGTACACGGGCTGGCTGCGCCAGGCGGCACTGGGCATTGATGATCGGCCCGTGCAGACGAGCCGGGAAACCAAGTCCGTCAGCCGCGAAACGACGTTCGAGCGCGACTTGCAGGTGGTGCGCGACCGCGCCACCCTGTCGGAAAAGCTGGAAAGCCTGTGCACGCGCGTGGCGGGCGACCTGGACAAGCAATCGCTGGCGGGGCGCACGGTGGGCGTCAAGTTGCGCTTCGAAGATTTCAGCACCGTCACGCGCGACATCACCCTGCCCAGCGCCACGGCGGACGCCGCCGCCATCCTGCGCGCCAGCCGCGATTGCTTGCGGCGCGTGCCATTTGAAAAGAAAATCCGACTGCTGGGCGTGCGCATCTCGACCTTGTGCGACCCGGCCGTGGTGACGCGGCTGGTGCCGGCCCAGGCGGAGTTGTTTCCCGCCCTGTAGCGGCATTTCCCATGGATTACAAGCATCGCGCCAGTCCGCGCTTTTGACGGCATTCTCGTGTCGAAAGTGTAGAATGGCATCTCTCTGGCACTACTGAAACAAACGGAAGAAAAAACTATGTGGTTCAAGAATCTTCAGATTTACCGTCTGCCCGCACCATGGGCTTATACGCCAGAACAACTGGAAGAGGCCTTGTCCTCGAACAAATTTACGCCGGCGACCAGCATGGATCTGATGCGCCAGGGCTGGGATACGCCGCGCCCGAACGGTGGCCTGGTCCACGTGGTCAACAAGCAAATGCTGATCTTGCTGGGCACCGAAAAGAAATTGCTGCCAGCGACCGTCATCAACCAGGTGGCCAAGGCCCGCGCGGCCGAGATGGAAGAAGCGCAAGGCTTTGCGCCTGGCAAGAAAGCCATGAAAGAATTGAAGGAGCGCGTGGCCGACGAACTGCTGCCGCGCGCTTTCAGCATTCGCAGCAACATCTGGACCTGGATCGACCCGGTCAATGGCTGGCTGGTGGTCGATGCCGCCAGTCCGGCGAAAGCCGATGAAGTCATCAAGCTGCTGTTGAAAGCCGTCGACAAACTGCCGCTGGAAAGCCTGCGCGTGCAGCGTTCGCCCGTGGCGGTGATGACGGAATGGCTGCAGGCCGACGATGCGCCTGCCGGCTTCACGGTCGACATGGACACCGAATTGCGCGCCACGGGCGAGAGCAAGGCCACCGTGCGCTACGTGCGCCACACCCTGGAAGCGGACGACGTGCGCCGCCACATCGCCGCCGGCAAGCAATGCACGCGCCTGGCCATGACGTGGAACGATAAAATTTCGTTCGTGCTCACGGAGTCGCTGGCCATCAAGAGCGTCAAGCCGCTGGACGTGATCAAGGAAACGGAATCGAGCACCAAGAACGACGACGAGCGTTTCGATGGCGACCTGATGCTGATGACGGGTGAGCTCGCCAAGCTGATGGCCGACGTGGTCGAAGCCTTGGGCGGCGAAGCGACTGCATAAAAGCAGTTGTACAGTACGGAAAAGGAGCTGCGGCTCCTTTTTTTCGCCTGCGCGTCTGGCATGGCACTGTGGGATGTAAAAAGGGCCTTGCGTTTGCAAGGCCCTTTTGCCACTCAGTTTACATTGACGGAATCAACTTAGAACTTGATTTGGCCCGTGATGTAGAACGAACGCATCATTGGATCAGCATAGCGTGGGTCGAAGCCAACTTGGTGGCCCGACGAGGTACGCAGCGACAATGGTGGTGCGCGGTCAAACAGGTTCTTGATACCAGCGCGTATCGACTTCTTGCTGTCGAACACATAGCGACCTTGCCAGTCGATGGTGGTGTACGAAGGCACGGCCAGGCGGATCTTCTCCAGTTTCTTGGTCGCAATATCCATTACCTCGGCCGAAGCGTCGGTATAGCCGTTACGGTAGCTGATGATGACACTGTTGGTCAGCTTGCCCGATTCCAGGCTCAGGTTCAGCTTGGCCAGGTTACGGAACGTGACTGCATCGGTGATGCCGAAGTAGTTCATGTTGGTCGTCCACTGGTCCTTGGTGCCTGGCACGGTGTAGTCGGCCTTGAGCATGTAGGTGCCGCTCAGGTTCGCCGTGAAGTTACCGAAGTCAGACTTGTGACGACCAGTCATGTCCCAGTCGATACCACGGTTATGCGTTTGGCCGATGTTCAGCGACAGCGACTTGAATGCATAGTAGGTATTGCCGGTCGATGGTTCGGTGTAGGTGCCGAACAGGTCGCGGTACAGGCTTGGGTTGTTAAAGGCCTGGGATTCGCTCACTGCCGAAACCGCATCTGTGATCTTCACGTCCCACAGGTCGGCACCAAACGAGAATGCCGAGCTTGGCTCGATACGGAAACCTACGGTGTACTGCTTCGATTTTTCTGGTTTCAGGTTTTCGTTACCACCAGCCAATTGGTTGTACTGGGTTGCTGGCGGACGGCACAGGGCATCGCCGGGGAACGGGCAGTTCCATGGTTTTGCGGTGAAGCCGTTGTTGACCAGCGGCTGGCCGATGTCCAGCATGCTTGGTGCCTTGAAGCCCGTGCCGTACGAACCACGTACCAGCAATTGCTGTACTGGCTGCCAGCGTGCCGTCACTTTGTAGGTGCTGGCGCTTTGGTCGTTACCGATGGACTTGTTGACGACACCGTTGTCGATCTTCGTCACGGTATCGTAGCGACCGGCCAGGCTCACTTCGATCGTTTTGGTGACAGGTGCCAGCAATTCGGCAAACACACCGTAGGTTTCGCGGGTCAGGTCGTAACGTGGCGACGTGTTGAAGTTGTAGATCGTGCTGGTGCTGGCGCCGGCGCTTGGCGATTGCTCGTAATTGTATTCACGATAGTCACCGCCGATACCGATATTGGCTTTGCCGCCTGGCAGGGAGAACAGTTCACGCGAACCGTGCGCGTCGATGCCGCGCATCGTGGTCGATGCCGTACGGATCGAACCGTTGAATTGCGAGCTGTCGATCAGCTTTCGCAGTTCTGGCGATGCGCTGCCTGCTGGCAGGAAGGGGTTGAACAGCGAATTGCTTTGCATCGCGACGAAGTCGGCGTTCTTGGCGTAACCGCCTACATAGCGCTCGTCGATCGCGTTTTGCGACCAGGTCAGAGCCGATTCCACGTTCCACTCGCCTACGTCGCCTTCTACGCCGACCACGAAGTGCTTGGTGTCGGTGATGGTGTTGCTGGCGCGAGTGCCCCAGTCGACCATGCGATAGTTGGCGGTGACGGTTTTGATATCCGCTTGCTGCGCTGGCGTCAGGTTAGGCTTGACGTAGGCGTTGTACAGAGCGCTGTCTTTGGCGATCGAGATAGGCACGGGGTTGGCGGCGATACGTGCCGTCAGGTCGTAGCGCGACAGAGCAACTTCGGCAAACGCATTCAGGTTTTCCGTCAGTTTATAGGTGCCGCGTGCGAACAGGCTATCGCGTTTCGATTCTGGAACGATTTCCACCGTCGAGCCACCGTCGAAGCCGCAAGCCTGGTTATTGTTGGCCATGACGTAGTTGCTTGGTGCGCAACCTTTGTTAGCCGCCAGGTACGGGTTGAACGTGATGGACTGGGTGTCCTTGTTTTTGAACGCGACCGTGGCATTGGCCGGTGCGGTCGAGGAGCTGGTACGGTCGTAGATATAGTTCTTGCCGCCGTAGCTGACAGGAATGTACGACGAACGGGCGAACGAGCGGTCCGTCGCCTTCAGTTTCGATTGTTCATCGTGGCGGTACGATACCAGCACGTTGAAGCGGTCTTCGTCCAGGTCGCCAAAACCGTAGGTGACGTTGGTGTTCCAGGCGTTGCCGCCCTTGTCTTCCGGACCACCGTAAGTGGCTTCCAGTGAGCCGCCTTGGACGTTTTTCTTCAGGATGAAGTTGATCACGCCGGCAATGGCGTCCGAGCCGTACAGTGCCGAAGCGCCGTCAGTCAGGATCTCGACGCGCTCAACGGCGCTCATCGGAATGGCGTTCAGATTGACGGAAGTGCCCGAGCCTTGTGGCGCGATGCGGCGGCCGTTCAGCAGAACCAGGGTGTAGCTTTCGCCGATGTCATGGATCGACGCGCTGGTGCGGCCACCCGAGTTGGAACCGGCGGCAACGGCGCCGATGGTGAAACCTTGCATTGCTGGCAGGCTCTGTACCAGATCAGCGACGGTGGTGGCGCCGGTACGGGCGATCGCTTCTTGCGACAGGCGTTGTACAGGCAGTGCACCTTCTACAGCGATACGCTTGATACTCGAACCGGTAATTTCAACTTTTTGAATTGCCTCATCCGCCATGGATTGGCCGGAGAACAAAACGCTACCTGCCAGGACGGTCAGGGCCAGGCGTACGCTGCGTACGCCAATTTTTTCTTTAAATGCCATTGTAACAATTACTCCGTAGTAGTTTTAATAACGACAAGCGGCACCCGCGCACGGCTCAAGGCATCGGATAGATGACCAGCGGTGCTCGGGTACGGTAGGTGTAACCACGTCTATGGGAGGTGGAAGGCTACTTAGTGCAATATTGTTATAAATGCACTTATGGCTTGTCGAGGCGAACATTATGTGGTCTCAGCAAGAAAAAATGCACATCAACCGTGTCGGATTTGGCAATAAATTAGAGATACAGAAGAATGTTCACTTTAATTGTTAAATTGCAGTTCTATATTTAATAAGAAGACTACTTTTTAAAATTATCAATGGTGTTTTTTTACAACATAAAATTAATATATTGGCAATTCAATGTTTTGCCTGCAATAATTCATCGAAATTTAATATTTTGCAGAATTTGTGCAATGCAAAAGAACGCAAAAAAAGCCCGTAGAAACGGGCTTTGTCAAATTGTGACGCAGTGCTGGGCAGACCGTTTGCCGGTCTGCTGCTGGCATCCTGCCTGGCATCGGCTTACAAGGGCTGGAACACGCCGGCGGCGCGGTTCTTTTGCACATTGTCCCAGGCGAAGATCTGGCCGTTCATGGCAACGTACACGCCTGCTGGCAGGGTTTGCGCCACGCCACAGGCAAAGCCGAGATTGAACAGGGCATCGGAGTTCTCGATTTCGTAGGGAATCATGGCGCCCGTCAAAATCACCGTTTGCTGCAGGTTCGCCGCGCCCAGCACTTGCGCCGTTTCGCGCATAGTGTCGGTACCGTGGATAATAACGATGGCTTTTTCCTGTGCCGCGCGGCACGAGGCCAGTACGCGCTGGCGGTCCGCATCTTGCATGTCGAGCGAGTCCAGCAGTGGCAGTTGCTCCAGTGCCACGGGTGCCGTCATGCGCGCGCGGGCAATTGCTGCCGGCAAATGACTGTCGGAAAAGCCCAGGGTACCGTTCAATTCGTTGTAGTGTTTGTCGAAAGTGCCGCCAGTGGCGAGTATGCGCAAGGTCATGATGTGGTCACGATGTCAGTGGAGAATGACGCGCATGATAGCGTGGATTGTGTGCCTTGCGTGAACGGCGGGTGCACTGCTGACCGTTGCAGATTGCAACTGGAAAATTTGACCATCTGTGAGTACACTGGTTTCTTTGTTTGTCTACCGCCACGACTCTGTATGAAAGCGCTCGCTCCCGGCACCGTCATTTTTCACCGCCACCGCGGTTACGGTGTGATCACGGCCGTCAATCTGCTGACGGGCTGGATTGCCGCCCGTTTCGGCAGCGAAGCGCGGACCCTGGACCTGAACCTGTCAACCGATGATGTGCAGTTTGCCGATGGCGAAGCGATCCTGTTTCGCCGCGCGCCGCCCGACCGCATGCCGCACGCGCGCCTGATGGCCATGGTGCGCGAGTTGCACCAGGCCGGATATCAAAAACTGTATCTGTATTGCTGGCCGAAACCGTCGGGCCTGCATTGGCGCTGGCATATATTTACGGGGCCGCGCGACTGGATGCAGCGGCCCTGGCGCGAAGGCTGGTATGGCTCGGGCGCCGATTACAACGTCAACCCTGTGATGGGCTGGGGCGATACGCCCGGTGCCTCTACAGGCGAGCTGATCGACGCGCTGGCCCGTTTCGACCCGCAGGGACTGGCGCAGGCGCTGGGGCGCGACGAGGACCATACCGACTGGTTTGGCCGCGTCTGCGACGCCTTGTTGCCCAGTTACATGTACAGCCTGGACATGCAGCGCACCCCAGGCGAGCCCTTGGCCGACATGCCGTCCGTGCCGGTGGTCGCCGTGCGCGCCGGCGTGGTGCCGTATGCTGGCGCGGACATCGCCTGGCCACCCGGCTGGTCCGGCCTGTGGCGCGGCAGGCACGTGTTGCCGGCACCCGCTATTCGCATCACCGGCGAGCCAGACCTCATCAAGGGTTTTCAGCGCTCCTGACACCCCTGTCGCGCGTGTTGCAACACCTCGGGATTGAGCAGGCGCGTGCATTGACCTTGCGTAAAATCGACGATGTTTTGCAAGGCGTAGCGGAAATACAGTTCATAACTGTCACGCTCGACGTAGCCCAGGTGTGGCGTGGCCAGCACGTTCGGCAGCCGCAGCAAGGGCGAGCTTGGCGGCAGCGGCTCGTCCGTAAACACGTCCAGCGCCGCAGCGCCCGGGCGACCCAGCGGCAACGCCGCTTCCAGCGCCCCTTCAGCCACCAGTTCGGCGCGGCTGGTGTTGACGAACAGGGAAGTCGGTTTCATGCGCGCCAGGTCTTCGGCCGTGACCAAGCCCCGCGTCGTGTCGGACAGCCGCAAGTGCAAGGTCAAGACGTCGGCTTGCTCAAAGAAGGCTGCGCGTGAGGTCGCGGCCGTATCGCCAGCGGCCACGGCCGCCGCGCGGCTCGCTTCGCTGCCCCACACGAGGATGCTCATGCCAAAGGCGCGGCCATAGCCTGCGATCAATTGACCGATCTTGCCGTAGCCCCAGATTGCCAGGGTGCGCCCCTTGAGTACCGTCCCCAGCGTATTGCGCGCGGGTTCCAGCGACGACGTTTGCCACAGCCCTTCCTGTAAATGTTGCGCGTACGGCACGATCTTGCGCTGCGCCGCCATGATCAGCGCCCACGTCAGTTCGGCCGGCGCCGTGGGCGAGCCCATGCCTTCCGCGATGGCAATACCCAGTTCGCTGGCGGCCGCCACGTCGATGTGTCCGCTGACCTTGCCCGTTTGCGAAATCAGTTTCAGATTCGGCAGCTTCGACAGCAAGGCGCGGTTGACACTGCTGCGTTCGCGGATCAGTACCAGCGCGTCGAACGGCGCCAGGCGGATCGCCAGCTGGCCCAGGCCCCGCGCCGTATTGCTAAATACTTTGACCTCGTGGCCATCGAGCAATCGGAAACAATCGAGGCCGCGCACGGCATCCTGGTAATCATCGAGTATGGCAATTTTCATGGTGGATGGCCGATTTAGGTAAGGATTTGGTAGGGAAATAACAGGATACGGGAAATGCTGAATAGCCTACTACATTAGTCGGACTATTTTCCTACATTTTTGCGAAAATAGCTGTGACTCGGGTGTACAATCGCCGGCACTTTTGACGCTTCCTGAGTATAGTTATAGCGCAAACTATTCCCGCAGCCTGAATGCATGATCCAGGTAAACGACACCAGAGCCCTGCCTGCGTGAAGACGCCGCCCGCAGTGAGCCGCAGCCACCTCTCAATGATGCTGCCTGTCTTGCCGGAATGACCAGAATTTCTTTTATTGGTATTGGAGGTAATATGAATCAGCCCGTCATGAGTGGCGTCGCCGCACTCAACGTCCCAGCTTATATTAAACAACAGAAACTGATCAACTGGGTGGCCGACATTGCCGCACTGACCAAGCCGGAGCGCATCTATTGGTGCGATGGTTCTCAGGAAGAGTACGAGCGCCTGTGCTCTGATATGGTTGCCAGCGGCACCATGAAAAAACTGAATGCGGAAAAGCGCCCGAATTCCTACCTGGCCTGCTCCGACCCGAGCGACGTGGCCCGCGTCGAAGACCGCACGTATATCTGCTCGGCAACGAAAGAAGCGGCCGGCCCGACGAATAACTGGACCGAGCCTGGCGAGATGCGCCAGACCTTGAACGGCCTGTTCGATGGCTGCATGCGTGGCCGTACCATGTACGTCGTGCCATTCTCGATGGGCCCGCTGGGTTCGCCGATCGCGCACATCGGCGTGGAACTGTCCGATTCGCCGTATGTCGCCGTGAACATGAAGATCATGACCCGCATGGGCCGTGCCGTGTACGACGTGTTGGGCACCGATGGCGCATTCGTGCCGTGCGTACACAGCGTGGGCGCGCCGCTCGCTGCCGGCCAGCAAGACGTGAAATGGCCGTGCAACAGCACCAAATACATCGTGCATTTCCCGGAAACGCGCGAAATCTGGTCCTTCGGTTCGGGCTACGGCGGCAACGCCTTGCTGGGTAAGAAATGTTTCGCTCTGCGCATCGCCTCGAACATGGGTTACCAGGAAGCGCAAGCGTCCGACGACAACCCGGGCTGGCTGGCCGAACATATGCTGATCCTCGGCGTGGAATCGCCGGAAGGCAAGAAGCATTACGTCGCGGCAGCATTCCCCTCGGCTTGCGGCAAGACCAACTTTGCCATGCTGATCCCGCCGGCAAGTTTTAACGGTTGGAAAGTGACCACCATCGGCGACGATATCGCCTGGATCAAGCCGGGCGCCGATGGCCGCCTATACGCGATCAACCCGGAAGCCGGTTATTTTGGCGTGGCGCCGGGCACCAACGAAAAAACCAATTACAACTGCATGGCCTCCATGCGCGACAACACCATCTTCACCAACGTAGCGCTGACGGACGATGGTGATGTCTGGTGGGAAGGTTTGACGAAAGAGGCACCAAGCCATTTGATCGACTGGCAGGGCAAGGACTGGACGCCAGCGTCCGGCACCAAGGCGGCGCACCCGAATGCGCGCTTCACTGTTGCCGCTACGCAAAACCCGGTGATCGACGCTGCCTGGGACGATCCGGCCGGTGTGCCGATTTCGGCCTTCATCTTCGGCGGCCGCCGCTCCACCACCGTGCCGCTGGTGACGGAAGCGCGCAACTGGGTCGAAGGCGTCTACATGGCCGCCACCATGGGTTCCGAAACGACGGCTGCCGCCGTGGGCCAGATGGGTGTCGTGCGCCGCGATCCATTTGCCATGTTGCCATTTATCGGCTATAACATGAGCGATTATTTCCAGCACTGGCTGGACATGGGCGTCAAAGTGGGTAAAGTCAACCCCGCTGCCCTGCCGAAGATTTACTGCGTCAACTGGTTCCGCACCGACGAGGCCGGCAAGTTCGTCTGGCCTGGCTTTGGCGATAATATGCGCGTGCTGAAATGGATGCTGGAACGCATCGAAGGCAAGGCAGGCGGTGTGGAAAACCTGTTCGGCACGACGCCGCAGTATGGCGACCTGAACTGGGATGGCTTGCCGTTCACGCAAGAACAGTTCGACACCATCACTTCGATCGACAAGGCTGCGTGGGTGGAAGAATTGACATTGCATACACAGTTGTTTGAAAAACTCGCGTATCATCTGCCGCAAGAATTGGCAGATAACAAGGCTGCGCTGGAAAAGCGGCTGAGTGCATAAAGTTTAGTAGTGGGGGAGAAACACGCCGGCAAAGACTGGCGTGCGACAAATGACACGCCGGCAATGACTGGGGTGCTAGCAAAAAGAGAAACGGCGCGGATTGCATCAGCAATCCGCGCCGTTTTTTATTGCGCTGCCGCCGTTACTGCTTCAGCAGCGGCCCCAGGTATTTACCCGTCACGCTGGCCGGGTTCAGGGCCACTTCTTCCGGCGTGCCCGTGGCGATGATCTGGCCGCCACCGGCACCGCCTTCAGGGCCCAGGTCGACGATCCAGTCGGCCGTCTTGATGACGTCCAGATTGTGCTCGATGATGACGAGGGTGTTGCCCTGGTCGCGCAGGCGGTGGATGACTTTCATCAGCAAGTCGATGTCGTGGAAGTGCAAGCCTGTCGTCGGTTCATCGAGAATGTATAGGGTGCGGCCCGTATCGCGCTTGGACAGTTCCAGCGACAGTTTCACGCGCTGCGCTTCGCCGCCCGACAAGGTGGTGGCGCTCTGCCCCAGCTTGATGTAACCGAGGCCCACGTCGAGCAGGGTTTGCAGCTTGCGCGCGATCAAGGGTACGGGCTTGAAGAATTCATGCGCTTCTTCCACCGTCATGTCCAGCACTTGTGTGATGTTCTTGCCCTTGTATTGCACTTCCAGCGTTTCGCGGTTGTAGCGCTTGCCGTGGCAGACGTCGCACGGCACGTAGACGTCGGGCAAGAAGTGCATCTCGACCTTGATCACGCCATCACCCTGGCATGCTTCGCAGCGGCCGCCCTTCACGTTGAACGAGAAGCGTCCAGCGCTGTAACCGCGTTCCTTGGCCGTCGGCACGGTAGAGAACAGATCGCGAATCGGCGTAAACAAGCCCGTGTAGGTTGCCGGATTGGAGCGTGGCGTGCGCCCGATCGGCGCTTGATCGACGGAAATGACCTTGTCGAAATGTTCCAGGCCGCTGATCGATTCGTGCGGTGCCGGCTCCGTCTGCGAACCGTACAAATGGCGCGACAGGGCCGGGTATAAAGTATCGTTGACCAGCGACGATTTGCCCGAGCCGGACACACCCGTGACGCAGGTCATCAAGCCTACCGGCAAGCTCAGCGACACCTTCTTCAGATTGTTGCCCGTCGCGCCAGTAATGAGCAGCTGCTTTTCCGGATTGCTGGCATGGCGCTTGGACGGTACAGCGATTTTCAGCTTGCCATTCAGGTATTGCGCCGTCAGCGATTTCTTGTTTTTGAGAATGTCTTGCAGCGTGCCTTCAGCGATGATTTCGCCGCCGTGCACGCCAGCGCCTATACCCATATCGACGATGTAGTCGGCCGTGCGGATGGCGTCTTCATCATGCTCGACCACGAGCACGCTGTTGCCGATGTCGCGCAAATGTTTGAGCGTTTCGATCAGGCGGTCATTATCGCGCTGATGCAAGCCGATCGACGGTTCATCGAGCACATACATGACGCCCGTCAAACCGGAGCCGATTTGCGATGCCAGGCGGATGCGCTGCGCTTCGCCACCGGACAGCGTGTCGGCACTGCGGTCCAGCGACAGGTAATCGAGGCCCACATTGTTGAGAAATTTCAGGCGCGAAATGATTTCTTTTACCACGCGGTCGGCGATTTCTTTTTTTGCGCCCGTCAGTGTCAGCGTTTCAAAGAACTCCAGGGTTTCGCGCAGCGGTTTTCCCGCTACTTCATAAATGGCGCGCTGCTGCTTGCCAGTGCCGACCTTGACGAAGCGCGCTTCCACGCGCAGGCGCGCGCCATCGCATGAGGGGCAGCATTTTTCATTGATAAACTTGGCCAGTTCTTCCTTCACGGCCATCGAATCGGTCTCGCGGTAGCGACGCTGCAGATTGTTGACCACGCCTTCGAACGTGTGTTCCTTGACGACGGTGCGGCCCCGTTCGTTGACATAGGTGAACGGAATCACTTGCTTGCCGGAACCGTACAACACGGCTTGCTGGGCATTCAATGCCAGTTGCTCGAACGGCATGTCCAGGTCGAATTCGTAATACGCGGCCAGGTTCGACAGCATCTGGAAATAAAACTGGTTGCGGCGGTCCCAGCCCTTGACGGCGCCTGACGCCAGCGACAGGTTCGGGAACGCGACGATGCGTTTCGGGTCAAAGAATTCAATGTGTCCCAGGCCGTCGCACTCGGGGCAGGCACCCATCGGGTTGTTGAACGAGAACAAACGCGGTTCCAGTTCCTGCAGGGAATAGCCACACACATTGCAGGCGAATTTATTCGAATATACGTGTTCCTGCGCGGTATCCATTTCGTAGGCAATGGCGCGGCCGTCGGCCAGGCGCAGCGCTGTCTCGAAACTTTCCGCCAGGCGCTGCTTGATTTCCTGGTTCACCTTGACGCGGTCGATGACGACGTCGATCGTGTGTTTTTCCGTCTTCTTTAATTTCGGCAGATCATCGACTTCATAGATCTTGGCCGCATGCGTGCCGCTCTGCACGCGAAAGCGCACGAAGCCTTGCGCCTGCATTTGCTCAAACAAGTCCACGTGTTCGCCCTTGCGGTTGGCGACCACGGGCGCGAGTATCATCAGCTTGGTGTCTTCCGGCATGGCCAGCACGGCATCGACCATTTGCGACACCGACTGGGCGGCCAGCGCGTTTTCCGGATGGTCGGGGCAGTAAGGCGTGCCCACGCGCGCGTAAAGCAGGCGCAAGTAATCGTGGATTTCCGTCACCGTGCCCACCGTTGAGCGTGGGTTGTGCGATGTTGCCTTCTGTTCGATGGAGATGGCCGGCGATAGGCCCTCGATCAGGTCGACATCGGGCTTTTCCATCAATTGCAGGAACTGCCGCGCGTAGGCTGACAGCGACTCGACATAGCGGCGTTGACCTTCCGCGTACAGGGTATCGAAGGCCAGCGAAGACTTGCCGGAGCCGGACAAGCCGGTAATCACGATCAGCTTATTGCGCGGCAAATCGAGATTGATATTCTTGAGGTTATGCGTGCGAGCGCCGCGAATGCGGATCTGTTCCATGTGATTGCCTTGCTTTCAGTAAGTGGTGCGGCCGGCGCATTGTGCCTGGGTGCGGATGAAGAGCCACAATGGGTCAACTTGTTACTATAGCCGGGTTTTGCTCTGCATGCCTGAGGCGCCCGTAGGCGGATTGCGTGGCCAGACGAACGTGCCCCGACAAAGTTTGATGCAGATACATACCGACGTTTAAACACTGTATATAATACCAGTATTCAAGTTCCTTGTTTTCCCTTGCCGTGAAAAAAACGTGCCGCCGCATGGTAGCTGGCGTCCATTAGAAAGCGGGTGCTTTGCACCGCGTGGTCGCTTATAATCCTCGTTTAGTACACTAAACTACCGCGCGGGACACCGGCTCCCGCTGCAGTTCATCAGGAGTTATTCATGGCATCAGTCAACAAAGTCATCATCGTCGGCAATCTGGGCCGTGACCCGGAAATCCGCTACATGCCTAGCGGCGACGCGATCGCCAACATCGCCGTGGCCACTTCGTACAAATCGAAGGACCGCAACACGGGCGAACAAAAAGAATTGACAGAGTGGCACCGTATCTCATTCTTTGGCCGCCTGGCGGAAATCGTCGGGCAATACCTGAAAAAAGGCTCGTCCGTCTACGTCGAAGGCCGTCTGCAAACCCGTAAGTACACGGATAAGGATGGCGTCGAGAAGTACGCAACCGACATCATCGCGGAACAGATGCAAATGCTGGGCGGCCGCTCCGGCATGGGCGGCGACGCCGGTGGTGGCGATGAGAGCTATGGCGGTGGTGGCGGCTACGACGCGCCTGCCCCACGCCAGGCGCCTGCCCCACGTCCAGCCCCGGCACCGGCGCCACGCCCGGCACCGAAGCCAGCGCCGAACTTCTCGGACATGGATGACGATATTCCGTTCTAAGTAGACCGTCCTGATGCTTTCTGTCAGACACTGCTCATAAAAAGCCTGCTTCTTCAGTGAAGCAGGCTTTTTTTTGGCGACGTTCTCCTTACGCATAGAATAGGTGCTACATGCGGGTGTCATGAATACCAGGCCCATCAGCAGCAGTCTGGCGCGGATGGGCAGGTGACGAGGCAGCATATGCAATGTCGCGATCAACGTGGATAAAAACCAGGCGATGGCCGTGCCGTCGATCTTATGCCAACTGCTGCCATGCGCTTGTACGGCAGCGGGCATGACCAGTATGCCTCGGCTTGATTGCACAAAAAAACGGTCGCGCACTCATCGAATGCGCGACCGGTTTGCGTTGGCTCAAGCTTGCATTAAAGCCTTAATTGAAACTGACTTCCTTGCGGTTATCGCGCGAGACGCGATCGATCATCTTGTTATACGGATCGACGCCCACTTCAAACGGTTTGTCCTTGACCGTGATGGTGATGAGCGGGTCGCGGCCCGACAACACGCGCTTGTCCGTGAACAGGACTTTTTCATCCTTTTCCTTGCCATCCGCCGGGCGCGCGAAGATGGCGATTTCCACCGGCTCGTCATAAGCGCGTGGGCTTTCCTTGCCCTTGCCGTCGGACTCCAGCTTGGCCAGATGCAGCTGCATGGTGACATCCCACTGGCCATCGGGGCGTTTCACGGCGCTCGCTTGCGTGACACGGTTATCGTAAAAGACGATTTTCTCGAACAGGTCCGTGATCAGCGCCTGCTTGTCCTGCGGTGCTTCGGCGCGGATGTAGGCCAGCAGTTCGCGCGCGGTGGTGAAGGGTGCCTGCTGGTAGCCCTTGTCTTGCAGATAGCGTTTCAGGGCACGGTTCAGCGCTTCTTCGCCGATGTCGTCACGCAGGCGGTAAAACACCAGGCTGCCCTTGTTGTAGTGGATGTATTGCTGTCCCTCCACGCGCGCCAGCGGCTGTTCCTCGATGGCTTCGCCGCCGCGCCCGCTAAGGTAGCGGTCCAGTTCATAGCGCAGGAAGCGGCGCATTTTATTGCGGCCGTATTCCTTTTCCATCACCATCAGCGCCGAGTACTGCGACAGCGATTCCATCAGCATGCTGGCGCCCTGCACGTTGGCGCCGATCACCTGGTGGCCCCACCACTGGTGCGCCATTTCATGCGCCGTGACGTAGAACACATAGTCGATATCGTCCTTGTCGCGCAGGTCGGCGATGAAACCGATGCCTTCCGAGTAGGGAATCGTGTTGGCGAACGATTGCGCGAAGCTCTGGTAGCCGGGGAACTCCAGGATGCGCACCTGCTTGTGCTGGTAGGGCGTGAACTGGGTGCTGTAGTAGTCGAGCGACTTTTGCACGGAGGTAATCATGCGATCCGTGTTGTAGCCATGCTTTTTATCGAAATAAATTTCGATCGGCAAGCCCTGCCACGCGCCTTTTTTGACTTCCCAGCGCGCCGACAGGTAGGCAAAGAAGGGCAGCATCGGCTGGTCCATCTTGTAGCGATAATAGCGGCGGCCATCTTTTTCCCAGCTTGCCTGCAGGTAGCCAGGCGCCAGCGCTATCTGCTCGCCGCTGGTCGAGACGGTGGTGTCGAAATGGACCCAGTCGGCATCGCCTCCCAGCACCGTATTGCCATACGCGGACGCATCTTCCAGCTTGGCCATGCGCTGCGGTTCGCCCAGGCCCCGCTTGCGCCGCTCATTGCGGTTCGTCAATTCCATGTCCTGCGCATAGCCGAAGTGGGGAAAGAAGGCATGGTTGTTGAAGAAGCTGCCGTTCAGGTTGACCTGGTCCGGCGCGCCGTCGTTGGTGAAACCCTGGTGCGTGAGCTCCACCGTGAAGTCTAGCGGCAGGGTGGCAGCCGGCGCCAGGGGCTGGGCCAGCTTGAGGATACTGAAACCGAGTTCCTTGTCGTCCAGCATCACCTTATGCTCAGGCAAGTTCAACCAGTGCGTTTCCAGATCCGGGTTGCGCTGGATGCGCAGGGTGTCGAGCGGCTGTGCTGTCTTGTTTTGCAGCACGTAGTGGCCCTTGATCAACACTTTACGTTGTTCAGGATATATATCCACATCGGCCTGGACATCGGTAATTTTTGGCTGCGGCAAGTCCTTGTATTGTTTGTACAATTTCTCGTAGCTGGCCTGCCTGTCCATGCTGATGTTCGATGGCACGTACTGGTTTAGCACATTCGTGTTGTAGAAGATCCAGCCACCGGTGCCTGCCCAGCACAGCATGACTGTGGCCAGCGCGGCGCCGGCGCGGCCGTTCAGGCGTTGCCGCGCAAGGCGTACGCGCGCGCGCCAGTCGGCGCACAGGCCGCGCACCCAGAACGCCTGCGCCAGCATCACCAGCGCGACGGTAAACAGGCTCCAGTACAGCGCGAACCAGGCCCAGCCCGTCAGGAAGTGGCCGTAGCCATTCATGTCCGAATACTTGATGGCCGGCATGCCGCCGAAGGCGTACAGATTGTGTTCCAGGTGCAGCATGCTCAGTACGGCTTGCGCCACCATCAGCAAGATCACCAGCAAATAGCCGATGAACTTGTTATTCGACAACACTTGCAGGCTAAGCGCGCACAAGCCCATCAGCACAAAGAAGAGGGCAGCGAGCAAGGTGCCTTGCAGATACAGGCCCAGTTCCACGGGGGCGCCGCCCTTGACGAGCTGGAAGCCAATGGCCGTGATGACGCCTGCCAGCAGGTAGCCGGCGATGACGCCGACCAAGGCCGTGCATTTGGCCAGCAGGGGCACCCAACTGGGCACGGGCATGGCATCGCTGACGTCGGCGATCTTCACTTGGCGCTCCTTGAAGATCAGTTCGCCCGCATAGAAGGTGACGATGATGATCAACAGGAAGCTGAAGCTGTCGCTAATACTTTGCAACATCAGGTGCGTCATCGGATACACGGCCGTGCCATACATGTTCTTGGCCACGCTGGAGCCGGCGACCAGGTTGAGGACGCCGAATAGCAGCATGACGAGGAAGGGCAGGCTCTTGAAGACGCCCGCTGCGTCGAAGCGCAGGATTTGCCACCACTGGCGCCAGGCTGTCGCCGCGGTAAACGTGGGGATGCTGCGCGGCAGGTGCAGCGGCGCGGCGACGGCTGGCGCGCCCGCCTGTGCCTTGTGCTTGCCGAACAGGCGCTTGCCAGTGCCCGTGCGCTGCGGCTTGAAGAGGAGCACGGTGGCGGCAAACAGCACGACGGTGATGCCCAGCCATAGGGCGCGGTTGGCCAGCAGGTAGCCAGATAGGGGCGGCAGGCTGGCATTCGACTCGGCGGCAGTGAAGTAGCGCGTCATGCGGCCGAAGGCGCGCACGCCGAACGGGTCGAGCAGGACGGCATACCATTCATTGTTGATGTCGCGCGTAAACACGCCGGCCATGGCCCACAGCACGAAAAAGCCCAGCACGCCCACATACACAAGCATCATCGAGCGCGTGGTAGCGGCCAGCAGCATCAGCAGGGCGCCGATGAAGAGCAGGTTCGGGATGACGATGACGGCAAAGCTCCAGGCGTAGGTGTGCAGCGAGAAGGCGCCCACGCGCTGCGCATCGACCCAGGGCATGATGGGACCGAGCATGGTGGCCAGGGCAATGGCGATGAAGATCACCAGGCAGGCGGCAAAGCCGGCGGCGAAGCGGCCGAACAGGTAGTCCCACTTGCGCATGGGCGTGGCGAACAGCATGTCGGCCATGCCGACTTCGCTATCGCGCAGCACGGCGCCGGCGATGAAGACGGTGACGAGCAGCATCGCCAGCAGGCTGAAGATGCCTAGCATCTTCGCCACCACGGTGGGGGCGTTGCGGTTGATGTTGCCGATGGCGCCGCCGATCTGCACCGAGTCGCTGGTGGTGGCGCCAAAGGCCATCAGGGCCAGGATGACGGCAAACACCCACAGCAGTGGCTGTTTCAGCTGATAGCCGAGGTCAAACTTGAAAAATTCCTTCCACATGGCGGCCCCTTATGCGGCGACTGCGACTGCGGCCGGCGCGGCGGCATCGGGGCGGGCAGCGTTGCGCACGTGCAGGAAGTACACGTCTTCCAGGTCGGCGGCGATCTGTACGAAGCCGCTGTCGGGCTGGCTGTCGGCAAACACATTGATTTGCGGCTTGCCGCCCACCAGGCGCGTCGACAGCACGTTCAAGGTTTGTTGGTAGTGCGCCAGTTCTTGCGTCGTGACGCTGCGGCGCCAGACCTTGCCGTGCAAGGTGGCTATGGCCGCCTGCGGCTCGCCCTGCACCAGCACCTGCCCCTTGACGATCATGGCCATGCGCGGGCACAGGTCTGTCACGTCGTCGACGATGTGCGTCGACAGGATCACTACCACTTGCTCGCCGATCTTCGCCAGCAGGTTCAGGAAGCGGTTGCGTTCGTCCGGGTCCAGGCCCGCCGTGGGCTCATCGACGATCACCAGGCGCGGCGCGCCCAGCAGGGCCTGGGCGATGCCGAAGCGCTGGCGCATGCCGCCCGAATACGTGCCCAGGTTGCGCTTGCGCGCTTCCCACAGATTGGTTTGTTGCAGCAAGGCTTCTACGGCTTCCTTGCGCGGGCCCTTTTCCGTCAGCCCTTTCAAGACGGCAAAGTGGTTGAGCAAGGTTTCCGCGCTGACCTTCGGATACACGCCGAAATCCTGTGGCAGATAGCCGAGTTGGCGGCGCAAGCCAGCCTTGTCCTTGAGCACGTCGAGGCCATCGAAATGGATGCTGCCGCTGTCGGGATCTTGCAATGTGGCAATGGTACGCATCAGCGAAGACTTTCCTGCGCCATTCGGTCCCAGCAAGCCGAACATTCCGTTGGGAATTTCCAGGCTGACATCGTTGATGGCCTTGACGCCATTTGCATACGTTTTGTTCAACTGTTTGATCGATAGCATGTGCAGCACTCTCCAGAGCTTGGGTCTAAAAAAGCCGGCAGATATCCGTCTGCCGGTCTGTGGAAGGCGATCGCCCTTGTTTTCTGTCAACCGCGATGGCGGATGTTATTTAAAGGAAATAATATATAAGCAATTGGAAAAAAGTAATCTTTTTGCGACCGGAGGCGGAAAGACGGGCATGAAATGCCCCAGTTGGGGATGAGTGACGGTGATAAGATCGCCTACCGGCTCGACGTAACGCTGACAAACGGTTTTTATGGATGCCATACACAAGATCATCGCCTTGTGCACCATTGCCGCAGGCGAGGAGGCGGCATTGGCGCCGCTGTTTAACTCTACTGTTATGACACGCCTGAAGCGGTGAGGCGCGGCTGGCTGATGGTCGTTATGACGTGTGCGATGCGGGGCTGGCGTCGTCTGTGCATGCAGCGGGCCACACTGCCAGCTGGATCAAGGTCGATGGCGAACTGGCGGGCTTTTTCCTCACCGAGCCTGGCATGGCGGGCGGACTGGCCGTGCAGGAATTCAGCGACTTTTTTGTTCTGAAGAAACACCGACGCCGGGGCGTGGCGCTGGAAGTGGTGCGCAGGGTGCTGCTGGGCAGCGCGCAGACGTGGCTGGTGGCGATGTTTCGCGCCGATGCGCATGCGTGTGCCTTCTGGCAGCAGGCGTTTGCGCGCCTGCCGTTTGCCAGGATCGAGACCCACGATGAGCCTGCCTTGCCGCAGTTTCAGCGCTACCTGCTGAAACCGGCGGCCTGAGTTGGTTTAGAAGCGTACTTTCACATACGCCGACGGTCCCGCCAGGCGAATGTCCAGGTCGGCATCGCGTTCGCTGTCGCGGTGCAGCTTGATTTTCGAGATGCCGTAATCGGCCACGAAACCGATGTTCTTGAACGGAAACCATTCCACGCCGATATTGCCACCGTAGATGTGGCCGTTGATGCGCCCGCCATTTTTCTTGATGCCCGACACTTCCGCATACATGCGCAAGTCCGGCGTGAAGGCGTGGCGCCAGCCCACTTCCAGCAGCGGCGCGAACGCGTGCTCGCCGATGGAATCGCTCGCCGTGGCTGTTGCGCCATTGACGACGCCGGTGGCCGTGCCGTTCAGGCTGGCGTGGTAGTAGGCGGCGCCCAGGCCGATGCCGAAGCTGTCGTTGCCGCTACCTAGCCACCATTGATAGGCCAGCTTGGCCAGGTCCAGCTGTAAATCGGTATGTGCCGTGGCCGTGCCTGTGACGGGCTGACCATTGATGATGGTCGCGCCCGTCAGGCTAGGCGTGTAGGATTTGTCGTAGCGGTAGTAGTCGAACGCCAGGCCATGGCGGTCGCCGATCAGCAAGTCTGCCTTGATGCGCGGGATGGTGGTAGGGCTGGACTTCGATTCGGGCGCGTCGATGCGGCCGAACTGTGTGTCGGCGCCGATATTGATGCGCGGGTCGGCGTAAAACGCCCCCACCGAGAGACTGACACGGTCTAGCGCCGGCGAAGGCTCGGCCCGCGCCGTGGCGCTCGCCATGGCCATGCCCAGCATGCCCAGCAGCATGGTGCTGCGCAAGGCGAGATGCTGAAAACGGGGGCGTGACAGGCGGGCGGGGACGGACGCAACAAACATAGGACTACTCCTCGAAAAGATGATGGCTGGGCCGCGACGCTGGTGCGGCCTATGGATGTAATGCAATGAGGAAATGGTAGCAATGCTGACATGTGAATTACGTAGCCGCACGGCGCAAGTTGCCGTCGGATTTGTCCTACCACGCGTCACAGCTGCTATTTAAGCCTTGCCAGCTTGCGTCTGCGCCACGCTGTGCTGCTCGTGCATGACACCCCAAAAAGCGACCTCGTGCATTTTCTCGACAGCGCCACGCCGCAAGGCAGCCGCGCGGCCACGCCGGATGCGGTGGCCGAACGCGGCATTGATCCTGTACGGCCACACGCACATGCCGCGCCGGCGACGCCTGGCCGATCGGCGGCTGATCGTCAACTCGGGCAGCGCGTGGGCTTGCAAGCCTACGACGATGAGCAAGGCTATGCGCACTGGCCGTATCGGCGTGCTTACCTGAACTCTTCGGCCACCAAGTTGTACTTTTGCATCTTGTGATACAAGGTTTGTTTCGGCAAGCCGAGCACTGCGCTCACTTCGCTGACGTTGCCTGAATAAGTGCGCAGTTCCTGCTCGATCAGTGCGCGTTCGAAGCCGTTGACCTGTTCCGCCAGCGACAAGGGACTGGCCTGGCCGCCTGCCAACAGGCTCGAGGCGCCGCCGGCGATGCCCAGCACGAAGCGGTCGGCGATGTTGCGCAGTTCGCGCACATTGCCGGGCCAGGAATGGGCCATCAGGTTGCGCATTTGTGCGCTGGAGACCACGGGCGCGGCGCGGTTGTAGCGGGCGGCCGCGGCCAGCACGAAGTGCTCGAACAGGATCGGAATGTCTTCGCGCCGTTCGCGCAAAGGCGGCAGATGCAGCACGATCAGATTCAGGCGGTAGTACAGGTCGCTGCGGAATTTCTGCTGCTGCGACAGGTCTTCTAGATCCAGCTTGGCCGCTGCGATGACGCGCACATCGACGGGCGTGGGCACGTTGGAGCCGAGCCGTTCGATATAGCGTTCCTGCAGCACGCGCAGCAATTTCACTTGCAGCGACAGGGGTAGGCTTTCGATTTCGTCGAGGAAAAAAGTGCCCTGGTCTGCGTGCTCGATCTTGCCCACTTGGCGCTTGGCCGCGCCCGTGAACGCGCCCGGCTCGTGGCCGAAGACCTCGCTTTCAAAAATGCTCTCAGGAATCGCGCCGCAGTTGACGGCGACGAAGTTGTGCTTGCGGCGGTGGCTGAAGTCGTGCAGGCAGCGGGCCACCATTTCCTTGCCTGTGCCCGTATCGCCATAGATCAGCACGTCGGCCGGTTCGTTTGCTACGTCGAGTATCAGGCGCCGTATGTCGCGCATCGCCATCGAATTACCCAGTAAGCGCGCCTCGATGCCACCGCCGTCTTCGAGCTGGCGGCGCAGCTTATGCACTTCCAGGGTCAATCGCCGCGTTTCCAGCGCGCGCAGGATGACGTCGACCAGTTGCTCGGATGAGTAGGGTTTTTCGATGAAATCGTAGGCGCCCGTGCGCATGGCGTGTACGGCCATGGTGATGTCGCCGTGGCCGGTAACGAGGATCACGGGTAGGTTGGCATCGAGCGTCTTGATCGCTTGCAGCAATTCCAGGCCGCTCATGCCGGGCAGGCGCACGTCGCTGACCACGATGCCGGGGAAATCCGGCGTCAGCAGTTTATACGCCAGCTCGGCCGAGTGGAATGCCAGCACGTCCAGGCCGGCCAGCTGCAGGGCCTGTTCGCTGCCTTCGCGTACGGTGGGGTCGTCTTCGACCAGCAATACCTTCAAGCCGTCAAACATGTTTTTCCTCCTGCGTTGCAATCTGTAGTTCGATGGTGAAGACGGCGCCGCCGCCGGGGGCGTTTTCGGCGCGCAGCAGGCCGCCGAACTGGCGCGTGATTTGGTCCGAAATGGCCAGACCCAGACCGAGTCCCAATCCTTGCGGTTTTGTCGTGAAGAACGGTTCGAACAGGTGCTCGTACACTTCCGTCGACAGGCCCGGCCCCGTATCGGCTACATGGATCAGGACGCGCTCCGGCGTGCATTCGACGCACACGCGCAGGCTGCGCACGTCGCTGCCGTTCATGGCGTCGAGCGCATTGGCGTACAGGTTCACCAGCACCTGTTCCAGGCGGTTGCTTTCGCACATGGCGAAAATGTCTTCCGGCGGCAGGTGCAGGGTGAAACGTACATTTTCAACCTGCAGCCGCCGTTCGACCAGAAACAGGGCGTTGCTGATTGCCGTGGGAATCGAGACGGACGTCAGGCTGGTGGTCGACTTGCGCGCAAAAATCTTCAATTGACCTGTAATGGTTCCCATCCTGGCTGCAATTTGCGAAATCTTCGCCAGATTGCGCCGCGCATCGTCGAGCCGACCCCGTTCGAGCAGGATGACGGCATTGTCAGACATGGTACGCAGCGCCGTCAGCGGCTGGTTCAATTCATGCGTGATGCTGGCTGACATCTGGCCCAGCACAGCCATCTTGCCAGCCTGAAACAGTTCATTTTGGGTGATGTGGAGTTTCTGCTCAGCCTTGCTGCGCACCTCGATTTCTTGGCTCAGGCTTTGCGTCATGGCATGCAGTTCTGCTGTGCGTTCTTCGACCATGGCTTCCAGGTTGTCATAGGCATGCTGCAGGTCTTCGCGGGCACGCAATTTTTGCGTCACGGCTGCGCGGCGCTGGCGCAGGTAAAAGAACAGCAGCATGAAAAAGCCCAGTAGCACGCAGGAGAAAGCTGCCGCCGCGCGCGCGCTGGCCTTGGCCTGCGCCAGGTCGGACAAATAGATGAAGGTCCAGCCTTGCGGGGACTTGAGCTTGATCTGCGTCATCACGCTCGAACTGGTCTTCGTTGGCTTATCGGCGTGTTCCTGTTCGCGCACGCTGATCACGCGCGCCCCATTGCCCAGCTGGCGGTCGGAAACGAAGGGGATGGCTGCCAGCTGCTTCGAGTAATACTGGCGCGTGCGCTTGAGCTCTTCGACGACGGCGGGTGACAGCGGCGCCAAGGTTTTGTACTTCCAGTCCGCCATGGAGCTGAGGAAGATCACGCCGTGCTCATCGGCCAGCATCACCTTGTCGGCACCTTGCACCCAGCGTTTTTCCAGGGTTTCCAGGTTCACCTTCACCGTTGCCAGGCCCAGCATGCGTCCATTCTGGTAGATGCCGTGGGCAAAGAAGTAGCCGGGCTCCAGCCGTGTCGTACCCACGCCGTAGAAGCGGCCCGGCGTGCCGCGCAGGGCATCCTGGGCGTAGGGACGGAAGGAAATATTGTCGCCGATAAAGCTGTCGTCTTGCTGCCAGTTGCTGGCGGCCCGCGTGTTACCGTCGAGGTTGCTGATGAAAATCGTCGATGATTTCGCCTGGGCATTCATCTGCTCCAGATAATGGTTGACCGTATCGACCAGCGCCGGGTCTTCCGGGTGCTGCAGCAAGCGGATGACGTCGCGGTTCAGTTCCAGGGTCTTGGGCAGGAAGTCGTATTTTTCCAGCGCATTTTCCAGGCTGCTGACGTACACCTCGAGGCGCTGCGCGCCGCTCGCTTGCAGCTTGTCGATGGCGATACGTTCGGTCCAGAAATACACGAGCCAGACGGTGGCCAGGCAGGCGGCCAGCACCACGCCCCAGGCCAGCGTTTCGCGGGCCGAGCGTTGCGACAGGCGCTGGCGCCAGGAAAGGGAGGGTTTATTACTGCTATGCATAAAATCAGTTGCCAACTTGCAAGAACCCACAGTATCGCATTTAAGTAATTGCGGAAATAAAAAAGCCGCCGGATATGCATCCGGCGGCCTGCGCTGTCACTAGCCGCGATTAGAAAGTATGACGCATGCCCAGGTTAAAGCCGCTGGTGCCGGTGCCATCGTCGGTGGCATTGCCGACGACGAAGGTGGCGCCGTTCTTGTTGCTGATGTGACCGTAACCGGTGTACAGGTCGCTGCGCTTGGACAGGGCGTAGAACGCGCCGATGGCCCACTGCTGGGCGTCACGGTTAGCCTTGCTCTTGTCGTTGTGACGGATGTACGACGCGACCAGTTTGGTGGCGCCGAACGGGGCGCTGAAGCCAACGAGGATGTCGTTGCTCTTGCTGCTGTCGATGGCGCGGTTGTCGGCATAGCCGAAGTTACCTTGCAGCACGCCAAAGTCATAGCGCGTGGCCAGCAGGGTGTTGCGCTTTTGCTTGGCCTGCAAATCTTCCGCGCGGTGGTGTGTCAGGGTCACGTTCAGCGGGCCGTCGATGTAGTGCATGGCACCGCCCATGCTGCGGTTTTTTGCATTGTCGCCGGGGACTTCGCCAAAGCCATACGCCAGTTCGCCCGACAGCTTGTTCCAGGTCGGCGTGCTGTATTGCAGCATGTTATCGACGCGGTAATTCGTCGCCATAATGTTCGACGCCGTGCCAGCGAGGCCGATGACAAACGGATCGGCCACGTCGCGCAGGGCCAGGTAGTACGGAGAATACTGGCGGCCCAGCGTGACGGCGCCGGCGCTGCCGGTCAGGCCGACGTAGGCTTGGCGGCCGAACAGCCGGCCGCCCTGGCCCGAGGTACCGGTATCGATATTGAAACCGCTTTCCAGCACGAAGGTGGCTGCCAGGCCGCCACCCAGGTCTTCCTTGCCTTTGAAGCCGATGCGCGAACCGGAGGCCACGCCCGAGGCGACGCGGTTCACGCGATCGCCGGCCGCGTCCTTGTCGAACACCAGGCCCGCATCGGCCACGCCGTAGATGGTGACGCTCGATTGCGCCAGGGCACCGCCGGAAGCTGCGCCAAGGGCCAGCAGGGTAAACAGGATTTTTTTCATGAAAATCTCTCTCGTAAGTTGGAATGACTACTGATCGCACTATCTGACTGCTTGTTACTCAACATGGACAACAATGGCCCGCTTGTGGCGGGCCATGGCGCTATCAGGCTTTGCTAGCGTGGTCAGCTTCGCCCCAATGGCTTTCCGTGTTCTGGTTGGCGGCGTTGGCCGCAGCTGCTTCTTCTTCGGTGGCCAGGCCACCTTCCCACTTGGCGACGACGGCCGTGGCGACGGCATTGCCGACCGCGTTGGTGGCCGAGCGACCCATGTCGAGGAATTGGTCGACACCCATCAGCAGCAGCAGGCCCGCTTCCGGAATATTGAACTGGTTCAGGGTAGCGGCAATTACCACCAGTGAGGCGCGCGGCACGCCTGCCATGCCTTTCGAGGTCAGCATCAGCAGCAGCAGCATGGTGATTTGCGTGCCGACCGACAGGTCGATACCGTAGGCTTGCGCAATGAACAGGACGGCAAAGGTGCAGTACATCATCGAGCCATCGAGATTGAAGGAGTAGCCCATAGGCAACACAAAACTGGAAATCTTACGGTCCACGCCGAACTGATCGAGCGCCGTCAGCAATTTTGGATAAGCCGCTTCCGAGCTGGCCGTCGAGAATGCCAGCAGGAATGGTTCGCGGATCAGGCCGACGAGCTTGAAGACGCGCGGGCCGATGACGATGAAGCCGGCACCGATCAGCAAGATCCACAGGCACAGCAAGCCCAGGTAGAAGCCGCCCATGAACTTGGCAAACGTGACCAGTACGCCCAGGCCGTGGGTGGTGATGACGGAGGCCATGGCGGCGAACACGGCCAGTGGGGCCAGGTTCATGATGGTGCCGGTGATGCGCAGCATGACTTGTGCCAGCTGATCGACAACGGCCGTCAGCGTCTTGCCCGATTCGCCCAGGCCGGCCAGTGCGCCGCCGAAGAAGATCGAGAACACCAGCACCTGCAAGATTTCATTGTTGGCCATGGCTTCGATCGGCGACTTCGGCACCAGGTGCGTGAAGAAATCTTTCAAAGTGAAGGCCGCCGTTTTCAAATTGGTCGAAGCGTGTACGTCAGGCAATGGCAAGCCCAGGTTGGTACCCAGCTGCATTATGTTCGACAGTACCATGCCCAACGCCAGCGAAACGAGCGAGGCAACGACGAACCAGCACATGGCTTTCAAGCCGATGCGGCCCGCTGTCTTGCCGTCGCCCATGTGGGCGATACCGACTGTCAGGGTGGAAAATACCAGCAGCGCAATGATCATCTTGATCAGGCGCAAGAAGACATCGGTGACGATGGAAATATTGCCAGCGATCTGAGCGCTGAGCTTGGCGTCGGGGAAGGCAGTATTGCATCCATAACCGACGGCAATGCCGAGGATCATGGCAATCAGGATGTACAGGGTTAATGGCCGTTTCTTTTTCATGTGGACTCCTCCGGTGAAGCGCCGCTGTGAGCGGATTATTGATTGCGAGCAACTCAAGCTTGGAGTCAATATTTCTCAGAAACAAGCCCTTGCGTACTAGCGATTATTTGCAGCAAAACCTGTACATAGCAAAGGATATGCCTGAAATGCTTCTTTCGGATCTAACTTCTTAAGTTGTTGATTTAAGTGAGCTTTTTTGTTGTAAGGATGTTGCAGCTTAGGCTGCTTGCGCGAAATATTGGACGCGCTCAGGCATCGCTGTATGACTTTTCATACGTTAGTGGCGACAGGCTGTGCCTGCGCCAAAAAGACAAGATTATCAGGACAATAAAAAAGCCCCTCCGAAGAGGGGCTTGGTATGGCGCAATACGTGTTGTATCGATCTTAGAACTTCATATTCGCCGTCAGGCTGAACGAACGCGGCTGGCCCGGGGTGTAGCGGAAGCCAGACTTGTTGATGGCTGCCACATAGGTCTTGTCGGCCAGGTTGTAGGCGTTCAACTGCAAGTCGAGGTTCTTGTTGACGCTATAGGTTGCCATGGCGTCGAAGACCCAGTACGCATCCACGCGGGCCGGGGTGCCGACGGCGCCATCGATGCCGCGCAGCATTTCTCCCACGTAACGCGCGCCGCCGCCGATTTTCAGGCCAAACGGCAGGGTGTACGAGGTCCAGCTGCTGAACGATTGTTTCGGCGTGTAGGTGAGGTTATTGATGCCGCTGGCAGTGACGCTGGCGACTCTGTTCGACTCGATCCGGGTGTTCATGCGCGCATAGCCGGCGCTGACCAGCCAGTTAGGCATGACTTCGCCGACCATGCCGATCTCGATACCCTGCACGCGCTTCTTGCCAGTCTGATAGTAGATTTTGTCGACGGGATCTTGTTCCACTTCATTCTTGACGGTGGTCTGGTAGACGGCGGCCGACAACGACAGTTTTTGTTTCAGGAAGTCCCACTTGGTGCCGATTTCCTTGGTGATGGTTTCCTGTGGGTCATATTTCGGGTTTTGTGCGCTGCTGGCGCCGGCGCTCAGGGTAAAGTTAGTGCCCGGTGGCGCTTTTGACGTGGCCAGCAAGGCATATACGCTGCTGTCCGGCGTCGGCTTGTACAGGGCCGAGATCTTGCCGTTGGCTAAGGTATCGCTGAGGGTCAAATGGGTGGGAATCGGCGTGCCCACTGGCAATGTCTGTACCGCAGGCGCGGTCACGGCTGTTTGCAAAGCGACGGCGTCATAGGTGGTGTTGAAATGGTCGAAGCGCGCGCCGCCGTTGAAGATCCACTTGTCGCCGAACTTGATGGTGTCGAAGAGATACACGCTTTGCGTGTTGAATTCGCCTTGGGTGAAGGCGCCGCTGCGCACGGGATTGCGGCCGGTGACGGTGTCATGCGGGTTTGGATTGTACAGATTGGCAGCTGGCAAGGTACCCAGGCTGGCGGCGACATAGCCGTAGTTGGTCTGCTTTTCGCTGGTGAACTCGGCGCCGGCCACCACGGAGTGCTTCAGCACGCCCGTGTCGAATTGTGCGCTGACCACGGTTTGGTTGGTCAAAATCGTATTTTCCTGGTCCTTCACGGTGGGCAGCGAGCGTGCCAGGGTCCAGCTCGACGGATCGTTGGCGACCGGCGTTTTCAGGTTGGCGGTGTTGCCCATGAAGGCTGTCAGCAGGTAGTCTTGCTTGGTCTTGCCGTAGCGCGTGGTGTTCTGGATTTGCACGTTGGGCAAGAAATCATGGTCGATGCGCAAGGTGCCCATGTCGGCCTTGATCTTGTCGTAATCGGCGACGGAACCGTAGAAATTCTTTGGATCGACGCGCGCTGCGCTGTTCAGGAAGGTACGTACGACCGGATTCGTCTTCGAGACGGTGTCCGGCGTCGAGTAGCCTGGCAAGCCGATGGTCGGCACGAGGCCGTCGGGTATATTGTCCTGGTCCACGTGCAGGTAGCTGGCCGTGACGCGCGTTGGCTTGCCGATGCCGAAGGTGACGGTCGGTGCGAAGGCCCAGCGTTTGTTGGTGACTTCATTGCGCGACGGGCTGCCGCTGTCTTGCGTCATCAGGTTCAGGCGCATGGCCGTGCCCGTATCGCTGTCGAGGACGCGGTTCACATCAGCCGTGGCGCGCTTTTGCTTGCCGCTACCGGCTGTCAGCAGGGAGTTGAACGAGTTCTCCATGGTGGCGGTCTTGCTCACCAGGTTGATCGAGCCGGTAGGCGAACCGCGGCCGCTGTCCGTGCCCGCAGGGCCCTTGAGTACGTCGATCTGTTCGATGTTGAAGACGTCGCGCGAGATGGAACCCACGTCGCGCACGCCATCGACATAGATGCTGCTAGACGCATCGAAGCCGCGCATGTAGACGGCGTCGCCGGTGTTGGTGTTACCGTTTTCGCCGAGGAAGAAGGTGCCCACGCCCGGCGTGCTGCGCAGCGCATCCGTCAGGGTCAGCGCGCCTTGCTGCTCGATCAATTCTTTCTTGATGACGACGATGGTTTGCGCCGTATTGACCAACTCTTCCGTGTATTTTGGCGACGAGGCTTTTTCAGCCTTGAAATCATTTTCCTTGGAACCCACGACCTTGATTTCGTTCAGGGTTTGCTGCGCTGCCGGGGCACTCTGGCCGGCCGGGTCGGCCGCCTGGGCGGCGACGGGCAGCAGCATCACGGCCAGGGCGGCGCCGAGGTGCTGGTTGAAGCGGGTAGGGGCGTTTTTGCGGCTCTTGATTGCCATATTGCTCTCTCGATAAGTTCAGGGTAGTGGTTCCTGGCTGGCTCTGCGACGCGGTGTTGGCACGCGGGCAAGTGGCTGGCGACGGAGACGGAATAGACATATTGTAATAAATGGGAGTCGTTTCGTAAATGAGAATCGTTATCAGTATCGTTTACGCAACGGATTGGCGATGCCGCCAAAAAAAATACCCGCATGGCGTATGAGTGCTTGCGTTGCTGGCCGGCCGCTGCTATATGCGCAAGCCTCCTGGCGCGGGAGTATCGGGGGAGTATCGCGGGAGTATCCTGGTAGTATCATAAGCAACCTTGACCAACCTCATCCCAGCATGCTGCATACTCCCGATGCCTTTGTCGCGCTGATCGATGCGCCCGAACCGGCCCCGGCCGCCACCGAGATACTCGCGTTTGTCTTTCACCGCGGGCGCTTGCTGTTGCATACGCCGCAATTGCGCTTGCCCACTGCCGCCGAGGTGGCTGTACTGGGTATCGCTGTCGGCGTCGACCGCGCGCAGCCCGTGGGTCTGTGGCAGGGCCGCTATTGCCAGACCGTCTGGACCGATGAGGAGTCGCTGCCCGCCGATAGCCCCCTGGCCTGGCACGGCATGCGCGCGCTTTTCAATGCCGTCGATGATGCCTTGCTGGGCCTGGCCAGCCGCGCCGCGCAACTGGCCGAGTGGGCGCGCACGCACCGCCATTGCGGTGTCTGCGCCACGCCCATGCAGCGCACGCGCGGTGAACGCTGCTTCACGTGCGCCGCCTGCGGCATGCTGGCGTACCCGCGCATTTCGCCGGCCATGATGGTGCTCATACGCAAGGGCGAGCAAGTGTTGCTGGCCATGCACAAGCACTCGCCATCGCAGCGTTTCAGCCCACTTGCCGGTTTCCTGGAAGCGGGCGAATCGATCGAGGAAGCCGTGCACCGCGAAGTGATGGAAGAGGTGGGCTTGCGCGTGCATAACTTGCAATACTTTATGAGCCAGTCCTGGCCGTTCCCGCATTCGCTGATGATCGCGTTTACGGCCGATTACCTCGATGGCGAGATTCGCCTGGACGACAATGAGATCGCCGAGGCGCGCTGGTTCGGCCCCGGCGATGCCTGGCCGGAAGCGAGTTCCAGCGTGTCGATTTCTGCGCTGCTAGTGCGCGCGCACCGCCCGCCGGCAGCGTAGTCATGCAAGGGGCTGCCGGGGCAGCGCCTGCCGCATTTTCTCGCCTTTTCTTATACTCGACGCCGCCCTGACGGCGTCCGCCTGCAATGCGCTGTCACCGCTTTCCCGCGTCTGGGGCCGCCGCGATCTAGCCGCACATCGCCGTGACTGCCCTCAGGCAGCAAGGCTATGCATCAGTAGCGATAATCGTTGACAAAGTGCTTGGTGAAGTTGTACTTGCTGCCGCCGTCGAGTAAATCGACCAGGCGTTTTGGCGCTGCGGCCGACATGAAGGCGTCGGCTGCGCCGCCCGTGCTGCGAAACCGCATGCCCGGGCTGAGGATCTGGTTGGCGCCGATTTTCAGGTGCTGGAAGCTTTTCGTCTTTTCATTGTTGAGGATGAAGTGCAATTCCTGCTTGAAGGTCAGGAAGGGAATCTTCAGCCACCAGCCTTCGTCCGTGCCATAGCTGGCGACGCTGGCAAAATGCGTGTTCTTGTCCGTCAGGGTCGGCTTGCCCAGGCGGTCGTTGATGCGTTTCATGGCTTCATTCTTGGTCATGCTGTTCTTTCGTGATTCATCGTGTATCCGGTGCGCATTTTGACACAGGCGCGCTACCCTCGGCGGTTTTGCGGCAGCCTATCTACGTACGTTTTTATTGCAGCGCAATATCAATTATTGCAACATATTAACAACAATAAGGGAAAAACATTGCTTCCCGGCATTGTCAAAAATATTAGTTCGAGCGTATGCTGGGTCGTCTGAACGGTGCCGCAAGAGCACCGTCGCCGCCGCATACCTGGCCGCAGAGCCGGGTAAGCAACAAGCCCCTTTGCCGCACATACAGTTGGAGACAGCACATGAAGAAATTGACGTTTCGGCAGAAGTTATGGATTCCCCTGATTTGCAGCCTGATATGCATCAGCGTAATTTTTGTCTATAACGCGCTGGAAATTCGCAAGATTCGCATCGAAGAGCGCAGCGCCGACCTGAGCAATGCCGCCGACTTGGGTCTGGGCGCCGTCAAGATGTTCGGCGACCTCGCCGCCAGCGGCGCCTTGACGAAGGACGAGGCGCAAAAGCAGGCCAGTGCCGTCATCAAGAGCATGCGTTTTGGCGAGACCGGTTATTTGTCCATCATCAACCTCGACGCCATTGTCGTCATGAATCCCGCCGCGCCGCAAACTAACGGCAAGAATATGGCGGACTTCAAGGATGCCAACGGCACCTATCTGTATCGCGACATCGTTGCCGTCGGCAAGAGCGATGCCGGCAAGGGTTTCGTCCACTATTACTTCCCCCGTCCGGGCCAGAAAAATCCGGAACCGAAGATGAGCCGCGTGGTCGCTTACAAACCGTGGGCCTGGACCCTGGTGGTGGGCGTCTACATGGACGATATCGACGCAGCCTTTCGCCAGTCGCTGTTGACCTCGCTGGGCGTGCTGCTGCTGGTATGCGCGCTGCTCGCTGCCATCGTCGTGGCGATCAACCGCAGCCTGCGCCATGCCATGGGCGGCGACCCTGAATATGCGGCCGAGGTGGCGGAAAAGATCGCCAACAACGACTTGAGCGGCAATGTGCGCACGCATGCCAACGACCGCCACAGCGTGCTGTATGCGATGAAAACTATGCAAGCCAATCTGGTCGATGCGATCAGTGAAATCCGCCATAGCGCCGATACGATAGCCACGGCATCGAGCGAGATTGCCAGCGGCAATATGGACTTGTCGGCGCGCACGGAAATGCAAGCCAGTGCGCTGGAAGAAACGGCCGCTTCGATGGAGGAATTGACCTCGACCGTGACACAAAATGCGGGCAATGCCGAGCAGGCGAATGCGCTGGCGCAGTCCGCTTCGGCCGTGGCCCGCCAGGGCGGCGCCGTGGTGTCGCAAGTGATCGGCACCATGGACACCATCAATGCCTCGTCGCGCAAGATCGTCGATATCATCGGCGTTATCGACGGCATCGCCTTTCAGACCAATATCCTGGCCTTGAACGCAGCCGTGGAAGCGGCCCGCGCGGGCGAGCAGGGGCGCGGCTTTGCGGTGGTGGCGTCGGAAGTGCGTAATCTGGCCCAGAGGTCCGCTGGCGCAGCGAAGGAAATCAAGGAACTCATCGGCGCTTCCGTCGACAGTATCGCAGCCGGCAGCACCCTGGTCGCTCAGGCGGGCACGACGATGGATCAGGTAGTGGCCAGCGTCTCGCGCGTGACCGACATCATGGCCGATATCACGGCCGCCTCGCACGAGCAAAGCACGGGCATCGGCCACGTCAACCAGGCGATCACGGAAATGGATAGTGTGACGCAGCAAAATGCGGCACTGGTGGAAGAGGCGGCGGCCGCAGCGTCCAGCATGCAAGATCAGGCGGCCGTGCTGGCGCAACTGGTGGCGCGCTTCAAGCTGTCGGCGCAGGAGCCGGCGACGGCGTCGCGCCTGGCTGCCGCTGGCGCGCCACGCGCCGTGGCGAAAAAGCCGCTGCGCAGCCTGGCAGCGCGCTAATTTACTGAGCCGGCGCCGCAGCTGGCGGCGCCGCTTCGAACTCCAGCTTGTCATCGACGACGACGAATTGCCCGACCGGCTGGCCCAGGTCGGCTTGCGGGTCGTTTTCCATTTCCGTCAGATCATTGCAGGTAGTCGTTTGCGCCTGCCACAATTGCTCGCCCATGCGGATATTCCACAGGCCATCGCCAGCCGCAAACAGCTCGACCTTGATGTCGGCCGCTGCCTCGCTCGACAGAATATGCAGGCGCTGGCATTGCGGCAAATTGGTGGCCATCAGCTGTACTTCTACGCTATCTTGCCAAAAATAACGTTGCTGACGGCGTATAGTCAGGGAATGCTCCTGGCCGTCGAACATATAGATGGCGAAATCCTGGACACAGCCTGACAGCAGGATGGATAGCATGACGATCAGGAGTTTGCGCATGGTCGGCTTTCTTGGTTTGTGCTCTGGAATGTTGGGCTGGCTGCGTGACGGCGGCAGTGGGTGCTTACCCTGCCTCGGGCGCCATCTTGTTTTTTGCTGACGTGGCATTATAGCCATGCACACCAGCTGCGGTGCGATAATCTCCAAGCGCGCCCCGCCGACAAGCTTAGCATCCTACCCACACTAAGAGAGCACGATGATCGACCTTTACTATTGGACCACGCCCAACGGGCACAAAGTCACGATGTTCCTGGAAGAAACGGGCATCGCCTACAACATCATTCCCGTACACATTGGCAAGGGCGATCAATTCAAGCCTGAATTTCTTGCCATCGCACCCAACAACCGCATCCCCGCCATCGTCGACCACGCGCCGGAAGATGGCGGCGCACCCCTGTCGCTGTTCGAATCGGGCGCCATCTTGCAATACCTGGCCGAGAAAAGCGGGCAATTCTTGCCGGCGGGCGCACGCGCACGCGCCGAGGTGATGCAATGGCTGTTCTGGCAAATGGGCGGACTGGGGCCCATGGCCGGACAAAACCACCATTTCGTGCAATATGCGCCCGAACCCATCGACTATGCCATCACGCGTTATGTGAACGAAACGAACCGCTTGTATGGCGTGCTGAACAAGCGCCTGGCTGATCGCGTCTTCGTTGCCGGTGACACGTATTCGATCGCCGACATGGCGATTTACCCGTGGATCGTGCCGCATGCGCGCCAGCGCCAGAAGCTGGAAGACTTCCCGCACTTGGCGCGCTGGTTCGCCGCCATTGCCGCCCGTCCTGCGACCGTGCGCGCGTATGCGCGGGCGGCCGAAATCAATGTGCAGCCCACCGTCAGCGACGATGCGAAAAGCGTGCTGTTCGGCCAGACGGCGAAAACGCTAGGCTAAGTTTCAGTTGCTCCTCAGTTACCCCGATACGTGGAAAAGCCGAAAGGGCTGAGCAGCAGCGGTATGTGGTAGTGCTGGTCCGTCTTCTCCACGTGGAATTGCACGGGGATTTCCGGAAAGAATGTTTCCTGTTTCAGGCGCGCATAGTGCTCGCCCGTCTTGAAGACGATGCGATAGTCGCCCGCCTGCATGGCGCTGTTTTCCGGATACATGGCGGCGATGCGCCCTTGCGTATTCGTCACGCCGCTCGACAGTGGTTTCCAGCCGTCGCCCTGCTTTTGCTCCAGGGTCACCGTGACGCCCTGCGTTGGCTGGCCGCTCTGCAGGTCAAGGATGTGCACGCTCAAGGGATTGGCGGCGGCCATGGCCATGCCAGACAGGCTGGCGAAAGCCAGGGCGGCAGTGATTTTTTTCAGATAAGTCATCGTCGTTTCTTTCAGGGTGTGGGGAGATCGAGTTCAGGGACGGCGGCCAAGGCAGCTCGGGCGCAGGCACGGTCGGGCAGGGCGCCACCGCCGCCGGCGACGCCGATGGCGCCCACCACTTGCCCCTGGGCCATCAAGGGCAGGCCGCCGCCCAGCAGCAGCAACTCTGGCATGCTGCTCAAATTGTGCATGTCCGGGTTGCCGCGCGCGGCAACGGCCAGCGTGTAGGTGTCGCTTTTGGTGGACAAGGCCGTGTACGCCTTGCGCCGGCTCGCCTCTGTGTTGTGTGGCCCGACGCCATCGGCGCGTTGCACGACAACGATGTTGCCGCCACGGTCCACTACGGTGACGACGATGTGCCGCCCTTGCGCCTGGCACGCGGCCATGGCCGCATCGGCAAGCTTGCTTGCCGATGCCAGCGACACGTCATTGATGCTGCGCAATTGCGCGTGTGCGGGACTGGCCAGCAGGCAGAGCAGGGTACTGCCGAGTAAAAGTGTTTTCATCTGGCATCCTTGGGATAAAGTGACATCAGTATGGCCAGTGTTACCCTACGAGAAGATGATCGCCAGATGACATTTTTATCATCTGCAGCGCGTGGCGCGCGGCGTAAAATAGGGCGTTATTCTCATTCGAAAGCCGCCATGCGCATCCTGGTCATAGAAGACGAACCAAAGACGGGCGACTATTTGCTGCGCGGCCTGGCCGAGTCCGGCTTTACGGTCAGCCTGGCGCGCAATGGGCGCGATGGCCTGCACATGGCAGGCACAGAAGCGCCCGATTTGATCGTGCTCGACGTCATGCTGCCCATCATGGATGGCTGGCAAGTCTTGCGCGCGTTGCGGCTGCAGGAGGGGGGCGCGGACGTGCCCGTGATTTTTCTCACGGCGCGCGATGAAGTGCAGGACCGCGTCAAAGGATTGGAACTGGGCGCCGACGATTACCTGGTCAAACCATTCGCCTTTGCCGAACTGGTGGCGCGCATCCGCACTCTGCTGCGGCGCGGACCACCGCGTGAAGACGAGGTCATGCGCATCGGCGACATGGAAATCGACGTCATGAAACGCAAGGTCAGCCGGCAAGGACAGCGCATCACCTTGACGGCCAAGGAATTTGGTTTGCTGCATTTGCTGGCGCGGCGCCAGGGCGAGGTGTTGTCGCGTTCCATCATCGCCTCGCAAGTGTGGGATATCAATTTCGAGAGCGACACCAACGTCATCGATGCCGCCATCCGCCGCCTGCGCAGCAAGCTCGACGATCCGTTCGAACCCAAGCTGATCCACACCTTGCGCGGCATGGGCTATGTCTGCGAATTGCGCGCGCCGTCCGTGCCCGTGGCGCCTGACGCTGGTAGCGCCGCATGACGCTGGCGCAACTGCGTCGCTCGCTGACCCTGCGCGTCACGCTTGTCTTCGTGCTGATCGTGGCGCTCGTGTCGGCCGGCCTGGGCATGCATCTGTACCGTTCATTCGTGGCGGAAATCGAGCGCCGCGACGACATTTTATTGCTGGGAAAACTGCGGCAAATTCAGCAGTTGCTGGGCAATGCGGGCACCCTCGATATCATCCGCGAACGGCCGCAGTATTTCCGCGACACCATGAGCGGGCAAGAGAATTCGCTGGTGCGCATCGTGCGTGCCGATGGCACGCGTTTGATCGATGTCAATCCGCATGGCGAGAACGTGGTGCGTCTTGTTCCCGTGCCTGTCGATGCAGCCGTCACGGCCAACGACATCGCCAGCTGGACCAGCCGCGACGGCTATCCGGCCAGGGTCGTGGCGGCCAGCGCGCGCATCGGCGATCCGGCGCAAATGGCCGACATTAGCGTTGCCCGCGTGTACGGCGACCGCACGGCCATGTTTGCCGCCTACCGCTGGCAGATCGTCGTCTCCGTCGCCGTCAGCGCGCTGGTGGCGGCGATACTGGCCAGCGTCATGTTGCTGCGGGGATTGCGCCCGCTGCGTAATATCGCTGCCCATGCGGCCCTGGTAAGGCCCGGCAAGCTGGAGCAGCAACTGGAGGCGCGCGGCGCGCCGACTGAACTGTTGCCGTTGATCCAGGCGCTCAACGCCATGCTGGCGCGCTTGCAGGAAGGTTACGCGCGGCTGTCGCAGTTTTCCGCCGACCTGGCGCATGAATTTCGCACGCCCGTTACCAATTTGCTGGGGCAAAGCCAGGTGATGCTGGCGCGTCCTCGCAGCGCGCTTGAGTATGAGCAGCTGGTGTCGTCGAATGTGGAAGAGCTGGAACGGCTGTCGCGCATGATCGACAGCATGCTGTTTCTGGCGCGCGCGCAGCAAGATGAAATGATACTCGTCAAGCAGGATTTGCCCGTGCAGGACGAGTTTTTAAGGCTGGCCGATTTCTTTGAGGGCCTGGCCGAAGAGCGCGGGCTGGCGCTGGCTTGCCACGGCAGCGGCAGAGTGACGACCGAGCCGCAACTGCTGCGCCGCGCATTGGGCAATTTGCTGTCGAATGCGATACGCCACGCGGCGCCGGGCAGCACGGTCTTGCTGCGTTCGCATACGACACACGAGGGCGTGGAATTGAGCGTGAGCAACCTGGGAGCGGCCATCCCCGCGCGCCACTTGCCGCATCTGTTCGAGCGGTTTTACCGCGCCGATCCGGCCCGCAGCGATTCGGCCGCCTCCACGGGCTTGGGGCTGGCCATCGTCACGGCCATCATGCAGTTGCATGGCGGCAGCGCGACGGTCGCATCCGACGCGGCCGCCACGACATTTACCCTCGTTTTCCCGGCGTAATTGACTGGGGTGGTGTCGGATTAGCGAGGCGAAGCCACGCGTAATCCGACAAGAGCCGCCAATAATATTGTCGGATTACGTGGTTCCGCATGGTCTCGGGGCCGTTATCCCATTTCCACCAAAAACTCATGCATGCCCGTATGCGGCAATTGCGCACACGCCGGCGCAAAGTGCGGCAACTGGCCCCACAGCAAGGGGTTGCCGACGATGTACACATGATGCTGGGCGCGTGTCAGGGCCACGTTGAGCAGGTTCGGCGTACTGGCCGCCCATTGCGCGGCACCAGCCGTACTGTCGTCGGCACCGAGGACCAGCATCACCACGCTTTGCTCCTTGCCCTGGAAGGTGTGCACGGTGCCCACCATCTGGCTGCTCCACTGGCGCAATTCGTGCGCCGTCGGCGCCTTGCCATAGCCGAGGCGGCGGTCCCAGTCCAGGTCCATGATGCGCGAACGTAATTCGTTGCGCACCGCCTTGAATGGCGTAATCACATACATCTCGGGCAGCTTGCCGTCGCGGCGGTAGAGTTTCAATAACACTTCCAGCACGAAATCGAGTTGCACCGGCACTACCTGCTTGTAGCTGACGGGGCCGACGGCGTCGATCCAGCGGCTGGGGCCTCGCGTCAGGCCGCGCGCGCTGGCCGGCGGTGTGCGTTGGCTCAAACCGTAGACCATCTTGTCTTCATACGCGATGCTGTTGGCCAGCGAAAACATCGGCTCGACGCAGCGGCGATGCACGCGCAGGGGGCTGCCTATCCACAGCGGCTGGGCGCTGCCGGCGCCGACATGCGCGCCATAAGCGTTGGCTTTGTCGGCCAGCGTCTGCACGGAAACGGCAGTCGGCGCGTAACTGCCATCGCGCGTATGCGGCGACAGGGCCGACAGGCTTTGCACGAGGCCGGTCGGCACCGTAAACACGGGTTCAATCTGCAGTGGGTCGCCCACGACAACGGCGCGTTTGGCGCGCCACAGACTACCGAGCGCCGCTTGCGGCACGGCTTGGCCCGCTTCATCGATGAATAGCCAGCCCAGCGATTCGGCGCCCATGCCCTGAAATTGACGCGCGAACGAAGCGAACGTGGTCGATACGACAGGCACTACCATGAACAGGCTGTGCCAGACCATGGCGATATGCGACGGGTCGTAGGCACGTTTGTTTTTGAGCAATTTCGACACGGCCAGCAAGTTGCCGCCAAAGCCGGGGCCACCTTTTTTCGCCACTTCCGCCAGCCACGCTTCGTGCAGGGCCAGGGCCTTGGCAAACAGGCGCGAGCGCAGTCGCGCCAGCGCCGGTTCATGCCACAGGCCGTCAATTTGCAGCGCGTCGCCGTCCAGCTCGTCCAGGCTCGCCGGCGCGATGATGGTGGGAAAGCGCATGCGCGCGCGGCGCAGCAATTCCGTGCTGTCATCCCATTCGCGCTGGCGCGATTGTGCCGTGCGCAGGGCGATGTGCAGGCTGTGGCGTGCGCGCTCGCAGCGCGGCTCCAGTTCGCCCTTCAGCAGCAGCTTGATAGCGGACACGTCGCGCGCGGCCTGGCGCTGCGCTTCGGCGTTGGCGATGACGGCGTCCTTGTAAGCGCGCGCTGCTGTGGTGCGCAACAGACGGGAAAAGAAACCGGGCTGCGTCAGCGCTACCAGGCGTTCTTCTTCCAGCAAGTCCTTCTTGCTGGCGAGCAAGGTGTCCTGCTGCGCCAGCGCTGTGGCCAGGGCGCCATTCGCAGCATCCATCTCTTGTTCGGCAGCAATCAGCGCTTGCTGGCTGGCCTGGATGAAGTCAGCTTCCGTGCAGGTGCCCACGGCTTGCCACAGGGCCGCATATTGGGCTTGTTCGGCCAGCGTCTTTTCCACCACGTGTTGCGTTTCGCGAAACTCGCGCGCCGCCTGGGCGAAGCTGACGCCCTGGTAGCTGGCCAGCCATTGGCGGATATTCTGTGCGTTCGACGTCTTGCGCGCCGTACTCTTGTCCCAGTCGTCGTCATAAAAATTGCTGACGAAGCGGCGGCGGTTTGCGCTATTGCCCAGCGCACAAGACATCAAGCCCCACGGCGCTTCCGTCTCGCTCAAGGCGCGGTTGGCGCCATTGCCGTCTGCCATGACGCGGCGCGCGACGCTTTCAAAATAGCGCGTGCGCGCCCATTCCTTGCCCAGTTGTTTCGGTTTCGGCAGGTCGCCGGAAATGTTTTCCACTGCCGCATTATTCGACGAGGCGACGACCATTTCAAAGCCCGTCAGTTCCGGGCGCAAACGCGCGATGGTAATCGGATCGCGCACGCCTTCGAAGGCCACGGCCACCTTGCCGATGAAGGCGTCGCCAGCGCGGTCCAGGCAGGACAGTACGGCCGCGCGGCGCACGATGTTGTCGGCGAACAATTCGCGCAATAACGTTGTCTTACCCGTGCCCGGTGGCCCGTTGACGGAAAAGATGCCGCGTTCTTGCAAGCCTGTGCGCGCGCCGTGGATGGCGAACTGCTGCATCAAGCTCATGGCATAGCTGGCGTCTTCCAGCCAGTGTCCCCGGTTCATATTGGCCGGATTGAGCATGGCGGCCAGTGCCTGGCGTCCGGCCGGGCTGTACAGGTCGATGCGTTCGTCGTGCGCCAGCGGCGTCAGATAGGCGGCCACGGTGGCTGGAAGCTTGCCGCCGCGCAAGGCGCGGATGATCTGTTCCAGGTCATCGAGGTAAAAGCTGTTGAGGATATCGATCGATGTTTCCACCGCGTCGCCAAAGTCCAGGCTGCGGCTCTGGCTCGACTCAAGCGTCGCGGCGTTCGCCACGGCGGCGCGTTTTTTGCGCGTGCGTAATTCGAGCACGGCCAGCGGTTGTCCGGCCGACGGGTGGAAACCGGCCCAGTCGCGCAGCAGGTCGGCCAGGGCCGCGATTTCCATGCCGGACAGCGGAGATGAGCTATTGCCCGCTTCGTCCGTCACTTGCTGCGGCGTGCGGCTGGCGGCGAAATTGCGCAAGCTGTCCTGCAGTACCAGCTGGCTATCGCTGAAGGCGTCCAGGCTCAGGCCCGACCAGTCCGGTGTACGCGCGCGGCCCAGTGCCCACGGCAAGGTCGATACGGATACGGGGTCGAACTGCGGCTCACCGAGTGCATTCAGGGATAAGCGGGCAAAGCAGGAGCGTCCCAGCAGTTCCGTTTTTTCTGTTTCGGCCAGCTTTTCCGGGCCGTTGGCCGGCGGGCACGCCTGCAAGATTTCCGCCTTGTCGAAGACGCCCAAAAAGAGTTGAAAGCCTTCAATTTCACGGTCGGACGGGACTTGCCATTGCGTGGCGAACTGCAGCGGCAGTTGCGCCAGCTGTTCGCGGTGCAGGAGACGCACGGTGGACTGGTCTTCAACGTCCGTGATTTGATTCAGGTCAAACGGGATAAAGAATTCGATCTTGTGCCAATACTCCAGGATAGCCAGGAGGCGTTGCTGTTCTGCCTGATTCATGATGACCAATAGTTTGTAAAGCGAGCGGGGATTGTAAAGCGTCTGCGCGCTGCACGTTTTGCACTTTCGCCTATTGCGCGGGCTTTGCCGCAAAAAAAGTGCTGTTTGCAGACGAAAAAAAAAGTCAGCCGGTAACTTCCTGCCGGTCCTGCACGTCTGCGGGGGCTTGCCATGACTTGGCACGTTTCCCATCGGCTCTCGGCAGCAGTATTGCTGCGCCGCGCCACTGCGCACTGAGTCGTGGGACGTGTGACGGCTGGCGCTGGTGGGGGCGCCCTGAAAGCGTGGCGCGAGTGCCTTTCCTTAGTGCCCGGGATGGTTCGGGATGATGAACAGTAGGTCCGTTTCGCCGATGTCCACGCCGGCCTGCGACAGCAGCGTGCTGGCTTGGCCCCGGTGGTGTGTCTGGTGATTGAAGAAATGCATGAGCAGGCTGAAGAACTCGCGCCGGTTCTGCCCCTTGCTGTTGCGGTAGTCGAGTAAATGGTCGAGGTCTTCTTCCCTGATGGAAGTGCTCCAGTCGACGATGAGTTGGTCCAGCCACAAGCGGTGTGCGTGCATGGCGGAGAAATCCTCGGCCGCGAACAGCGGCTGCGTCAGCGACGTGGGCGGCGTGATGGCGCGGATGGGATCGAGCCGGGGAAAGCTGGCTGGATGCTTGGCATAGCGCTGCAGCCACAGGGTGTCGCCCACCATCACGTGGTTCAGCGTGGCGAGCAGGGAGCCGAAATACGCGCCCCGCTCGCGCTGCAGTTCGCCGGGCGGCAGGCTAGCCGCCGCCGCGTAGACCTTGGCATTCATCCACTGGTTGTAAGCGGCCATCAGGCCAAGGTGGGCACAGCGCTGCATGATGATTGCTCCAGTGTATGGCGGCTATGATGTCAGATTGATGTCAGATTGATGTCAGACGGATTTCAAAAATGCGCGTATGCCGGCGAGCAACATTTCAATGGCCATCGCCGTCAGAATCAAGCCCATCAGGCGCTCGAACGCCGTCATGACCCTAGGACCGAGCGCGCGCTGCAAGCGTTCGGCGCACAGGAAGACGGCCAGCCAGACGATGGCCACGGCCGTTAGCCCGGCCACGTGGGCAATGACATCGTTCATTTCGTGCGAGGAAAATAGCAACACGGTAGCCAGTGCCGACGGGCCAGCCAGGGCGGGGATGGCCAGCGGCACGATGAACGGTTCGCCGCCCATCTCGTGGTCGCTATTGCCCGCGTTGGGCTGTGGAAACACCATACGCATGGCGATCAAGAACAGGATCACGCCGCCGCCGATGCGCAGCGCCACTTCAGACAATTGCAAGGCGTTCAGGAAATGGCGGCCGAAGAACATGAACAGCAGCAAGATGCCGAAGGCGATCATGCACTCGCGCACTACGACTTTCCAGCGCCGCTCGACCGGTACCCCCTTCAGGGCATTGACGAACAGGGAAACGTTGCCGAACGGATCGGTGACGAGCAAGAGCAGGATAAAAGTCTGGAAGAAATTCTGTGTCATGGTGGTGTGAGTGAAGTCAACGCCGCTGCCAGGACGGGCGCAGTGCGATAGGGCTTGCGATGATAACAAGAGCTGCGGCGATCTCCCATCATTATTGATGCATAGCAGCATTTTTTTTGCGCCGCGATGATTTCTGCCCAGTAAAACGCGGTAGGCGTGTGCCGACATGCTGATCGAGCCCGCCTGTTTCTGCAACAAGCGCTGCAGGCAGAGTCCGGTCGATGCCGGTTGATGCTTAGCGCATCAAAAAAATTGTTTTTAACATACTTGGCATTCCCGCGCGACTGCTCACGGCCGCAAAATCGTAGTTCTGCGCAAAAAACATCATCCGCTTGCTACACAGCATGAAAAGTCCGGCTGCGTATTGCTACTGCCAATCTTTCCATGTATCTTTCAATAAGGAAATAAAAAGTACAGGAAACCCTAACCCTGTTGCCCTGTATTTCACTCCTGACGATAACAAGCGGGCCGCCTTCCCCCTGCCGCCAGTAACGCCGTATCGACCGAATTTTGTCTTGAACCATTGAGAATTGCTCCGCCTATCTGGCGCCTGCTGCTATCCGTACGGCATGCGCAGGCATGGTTGCACCCTTACCAAGGAAAATCGCATGTTGTCGAATATAACAATAAAAATGCGCCTGATTGCCACGATGTGTGTGCTGGGCTTGCTGATCGCCGTACTGGGCTTGATGAGCATCATCAGCCTGAAATCGGCCAATAATAGTCTCAATGAGGTCTTCAGCAATCAGCTGGCGTCGACCCAAGCGATCGGCGAATCGCAAATCGCGCTGGGCCGCGCCCGTTTTACCATGGACCGCGTGATGGTGCACCCGGATGCGCCCGATGCCAAGGATACCCTGGCGCGTGCAGATCAATTGCTGGAAGTGTCGAACAAGGCCTGGAAGGTGTACCTGGGCCTGCCGCAAGGCGCGGAAGAAAAGCGCCTGTCCGACGACATGGACAAGAATCGCAACGATTTCCTGAATAACGGTTTGCTGCTCCTGAGCAAGGCTTTGCGTGAAGGCAATATCGCGCAAGCCGATAGCTTGATGATGAAGGGCTTGTCGCCCCTCTATACGACTCTGGACCAGGCTTCCGATGCATTGACGCAGCACCAGGCTAGCTTGGCCGCCGCAAAGTATGCGCAAAGCCAGGCCAGCTTCCAAACGCAAGTGAGCATGGCCATCACCGGCATGGTAGTGGGTACCTTGCTGACCATTATTTCCAGCATTTTGCTGCTGCGCGCCATCTTTGGCCCGCTGGAGCAAGTCCTGCGCCATTTTGGTGCCATTGCGGACGGCAACCTGGCCAATGACATCGTCATCACGCGCCACGATGAAATGGGCGCCTTGCTGACGGGCTTGCAGCAAATGCAGGAACGCTTGTCGAGCACCGTACGCGGCGTGCGTGACGGCAGCAGCACCATCGCCACGGCCAGCAATGAAATTGCCTCGGGTAACCTGGACCTGTCCGGCCGCACGGAGCAGCAAGCGTCCAGTCTGGAGGAAACGGCATCGTCGCTCGAAGAGCTGACCTCGACCGTCAAGCAAAATTCCGACAATGCGCGCCAGGCGAACCAGCTGGCCGTGTCCGCATCGGATGTGGCCGTCAAGGGCGGCGCGCTGGTGGCGCAAGTGGTCGAGACCATGGGCACCATCAGCGAATCGTCGAAAAAGATCGCCGACATTATCGGCGTCATCGATGGCATCGCCTTCCAGACCAACATCCTGGCCCTGAACGCAGCCGTGGAAGCGGCACGCGCGGGCGAGCAGGGCCGTGGCTTTGCCGTCGTCGCCACGGAAGTGCGCAACCTGGCACACCGCTCGGCCAGCGCTGCCAAAGATATCAAAATACTGATCGAAGCGTCGGTGCATAACGTGAGTGCTGGCAGCACGCTGGTGAGCCAGACGGGCACGACGATGGACGAAATCGTGTCCAGCATCCGCCGCGTGACCGACATCATGGGTGAAATCAGTGCCGCCGGCCGCGAACAGGAACTGGGCATTGGCCAGATTAATCAAGCTGTGGCGGAAATGGATACCGTGACGCAACAAAATGCGGCCTTGGTGGAAGAAGCAGCGGCCGCCTCGCAATCGATGCAAGAGCAGGCAGCGGCGCTGGCCGAGATGGTCAGCATCTTTAAACTCGATGCCGCCCAGAGCGGCCCGGCCCTCGCCAAGCCTGTCGCGGCCGCCGCCAGCACAGGCTTGAAACGCCCGGCCTTGCGCATGGCGCCGGCCCGCACCGCGGCAGTATCTGCGGCGGCGGCACCTGCGGCAGCTGCAAAACCGCGTCCGGCCAAGCCTGCCGCAGATAACAGCGGTGAGTGGGAAGAGTTTTAAGCACCTGTATCAAGCTGCTGCCGGCCGCATTTTCGGTCGGTGATACTCACTGTTTCGGCAGCTTCGTGCTAGCGCCGTTGCGCCTCACGGCACAACGGCGGCGCCGAGTTCGCTGGTGCTGGTGATGGTTTTTAGGTGGTATTGATTCCGAATTATTGCTGCTCCAGGGCCACCTTGCTGCCCTGGTCCTGCAGCAGCGCAGCCTCGGTTAAGGCTTGCGCGCGTGCTTCTTCTGCCGCCTGTTCCGCTTTCTCCAACGCATCGTGGCGCGCCTGCAAGGCCGCCCGGGCGCGCACGAAGACAATCTTAATGGCAGCCATCACGGGTACGGACAGGAAGATGCCCACCACGCCACCGAGCTGGTCGCCGGCCAGCAAGCCGACGATCACCATCAGCGGGCTTACTTCCACGCCTTCGCTCATCAAGTACGGGTTGACCACGTAATCCTGGAATAAACGGTAGGCGGCGATAAAGCCGATCAGCCAGAACACGTGCTCGAAACCGCTGAAACCGGCCACCACGACGGCGATGACGGCGGCCGCCAGCGGGCCGGCAAACGGGATGAATTCGAGTAAGGCAGCAGCTCCCGCCAGTAGCAGGCTGTACGGCACACCCATCAGGGAAAAAGCGATGCTGTAGGACATAAAAGTGGCGATTGACAACAGTAGTAGCGCGCGCACATAGCGCGACAGCAAGATGTCGAGGTCATCGATGATGGCGCCCCAGAGTTTCTTGTTCGGGCGGTTCAACAGGGACAGCAAGCCGTCGCGCATGTCCGGCCCTTCCTTGATCAGCAAAAAGCTCAGCACGGGTACCAGCACCAGATAGATCAGGTTGCTGGCCGCATGCATGACGGTCAAGCCCAGTTCTTTCGCCAGCGGCATGGCTTGTCCCGTGCCGCTACTCAGCTGCGTCTGCATGAACGACAGCAGGCGCGCGCGCAAGGGCTCCATGAATTCCGGCAACGGGATGCGCTCGGCAAAGTTGTTGCCCTTAAGCAGGATCGGCAACTGATCGCTGAGTTTGATCGCCTCTTCCTCGATGCGCGCCCCGAAAATGGAGCTCAGTATCGCCACCAGCAAGATCACCACCAGGAAGACGATGCCGATATTGGCCGTGCGCGGCAGGCGCTTCGGCCCATACCGCTCCAGCAGTTCGATCAGTGGATACACGAGATAGCTGAAGAAAACGGCAAACGTCACCACGATCAGGGTCGAAGAGACCTTGTAGGTGAGAAAGAGCAGGAAGGTGATCAGGAAAGCCGTCCACACCATCTTGGCAACGCGCAAGTTAAAACCGAACATATAATCCTTAGGGCAGAATGCTGCGCAAGCGCGGCTGGCTGGAAGGGCAGGGTGGGCAAGGCATGCACCGGGCCGCGTCGCACGGCCGGAAATCATACCGTAAAATGCTAAAAAGCCATGTTCTTGCGCGTAACGGTAATACTTTCCCCTATCCTCGCTCCCCGTGAACCTATTTTTTGCGCTAGCTGGCGCTGCTCGATGAAACGCCGTCAGCCGCGCGCAATCAAGTGGCATTGAACGCGTAGCGGTTCTTGCCGCTTTTCTCGGCCTGGTACAGCGATGCATCGGCGCGCCGGTAGCTGCGCGACAAATCGGCTTCCTTGTTCAGTTCGGCTATACCTATGCTGACGGACACCTTGCGCTTCGGCGCGAAAGCCGCCTCGACACTGTCGACCAGCTGCGCGGCAAAGGTACAAGCCGCATTCGCATCGCCCTGGTAAATGATGGCAAATTCCTCACCGCCCAGGCGGCCGCAGAGGTGCCCGCCCGACAGCCCTGCGATGATGTCCGCGACCTGTTTCAGCACCTCGTGGCCGTGTACGTCGTTGATTTGCTGGAAGTCGCCTATGTCATCATCAAGAAATAAGCGGGCGTGTGCGTCGTCGGTTGCGGGATGCGGGCGCTTTTTGTAAACATGCGCCAGTTGTTGAGCCCGGTTAATCCATCCTTGTAGGCCATCGTTGCCAGTGCGCGCTGGGAGCGGTAGTTATGGATGCGCAAGACGAGAAAATAGATATTCAGCGCCAAGCCGATCATCACGCTGATAGTGACGGCCAGCAAGGGCCAATGCTGGTCCACGCGCCCGTCATGGACGGGAAACTGCCCTATCCCCAGGATGGCCTACACGTACAGCGATACGCCCAGGTAATACGCGATGCCGCTGAAGATGGGGGCCGTCGTCAGCGTGATCATCACGCCTAGCGGCAACACCCAGAAAGCGGGTTCTTCCGTTCCCAGCATGAGCACGCGAAAACCGAAGCTGATGAACAGCACGCTGATGGTGCCGCTGGCGATGATGGCTTGCAGCGACCTGGCATACAGGGCCAGCACCAGTCCCACCAGCATGCCTGCCAGGGACATCGCCGCATGCGCATGATCGAGTGAAGCGCGCGACAGGGTCAGGCTGAACGTGACCAGCCAGCAAGACAGGCCAAACGTCAGTATAACTATCGAAATGAAATGCAGTTCCTTGAAAAAGCGCTGCTGTTGCTCCGGCTCTCCTGAAAAGAAGAGGTAATACAGGGCAGGAGACAGGCTGCGTGTAGTGAACATCGCATTTTTCTAGGCAGACAATAAGCCTTGCGGCGGGGATGCCCGCCGGCACCGGCGGGCCGCGTGACGCTCCTATAAAAGTAGTTGCGCTCAAGAACTAGTTTACTGGTTTCTGGGGGGATGGTGATACGGGAGAGTAAAACGATGGGGACTGTCCTGCTGCCGCGGCATTGTGAAGGAAGGGCGTTTATTGCTCGATCAACACAGCTATACCGAGGCCATGCTGTAAACCGTCTGGCGCAGCAGGACAAATCAGGATATCGCCGCCAGCATCGTCGGCGTCTTGACGCGGTGCTGCTGTTCCTGTCCGGTCCTGCCGTGCTGTCCACCAACAACCTCGACGAACGCGCCGTCCTCATGCCCTAGGTGAAGTAGAAAACCTGCGGCTCGTTCCGCACTTTGCTGGTCGCCCAAAACTTCTGCATCATTTGCTCCTGCCTCGACACGCTACGCAAACAGGCCCATGGCATGCTCGCCGTCCTGCAACGGGCCTTCGCTGGAAACTCGATTCAGCTAGCCCTCGGCTGAACAGTTACTAGTTTTTAATATTTTTTTGGAAAATATTTCGAACTCATCGAGAGGAAATAAGAATAACCGCAAAAAATGCGAAAATGCTGTATATTTGTACAGTAATTATTAAAAAGTATGGCGTTTTTATTTCATTATTTTTGCTTTTATTGTCATGCCGCAAGAAGTACTAAATAGCAAAAATTAGTGCAGATGTCTGCATGCGACCGCAATAAGCATCCTACGCTCACTGGTGAAGATCGCCAGTTGCTGTGATAACCACGGGTGAAAACGAGCCACTGGCGAAGGTCTCCAGTTATAATTACGAGCATGAAGAAAAACACAGCACCCAAATGCGTTCAGGCACACTTCTCAGGACACGAGACGTTTCCGCTTCGTCAAATGTGGCTCAAAAAAGTCTTTGACCAAGCGAAGTCTCAGGGCATCATCCTGAAATCGACCTTCACCGACGACAATGCAATCGCCGAATTCGGCGTTGGCAAGAATATGGTCGCTGCGATACGGCATTGGGCGTTGGCGTGCAATGTGATGACGGAGGAAGGTGCTCCGAGCGGAGCCTACAAAGTCACCGATGCCGCCAACGCAGTTTTGAAGGACGGCGGCTTGGACCCCTATTCGGAAAATCCCACCACTGCTTGGTATGCGCATTGGTGGCTCGCAGGAAAAGGCAATCGGGCGACCACATGGAAATGGCTCTTCAACCATGTCACCATCCCGTCATTCTCGCGCGAGGACCTTGAAGCCCCATTGGCCGAATACGCACGAAGCTTGGACCCCAATCGCAAGCTGTCTCCCGCAACTTTGTCGCGAGATATCGAAACGTGCCTTCGCGGCTATGCTCCACGGTTCACAGGCGGCTCACCCGAGGACTATGCCGAGCCAATGCTTGGCGAGTTGGGATTGATTTTTGAAGAGCGCAAAGGCTACTTCGCCTTCCGCCGCGGCCCTAAGGCCACGTTGCATGATGGAATGTTCGCCTACGCGCTTTTGGATTTTTGGGAGACGGCCGCGCCGGGACTCAGCTCTCTCCCTTTCGAAGCCATCGCGTTTGGCGAAGGATCGCCGGGACGGGTATTCAAGCTCGACGAGGATTCGATCGCCGAGCGCCTTCTTGCGCTTGAGGACCTCACACTCGGAGCGCTTTCTTGGACCGACACAGCAGGCCTGAGGCAAGTTCATCGCAACATCAACAAGGCTGAAAACCTCAGCGAACGCATGATCGAGCTGGCCTATGTCTAACACGCAAACTATCAAACTCTCGGACATCGTCCACGTCTCACGTCACTATCAGCGCTCAATACGCATCGATATCGATCATGGCCGCCCCGACGCTTTGAACGGCTATATCTGCCATGGAACGGCTACCTCCGTTTTAAGCAGCATGACCAAGCAACTGTTGGAGAGTAATCAGCGGGCATTTAGTTGGACCGGCCCCTTCGGCGGCGGCAAATCGTCGCTGGCTGTTGCATTCGCGAGCGCCCTGGGGGCGGACAAGAATCTGCGCGCGAAAGCCCGAGAGGTCCTGAGGCTGGAAGATGTGCCTTCATTTGATCAGGCTCTGCCCTATCGCAAGGGTTGGTTGACCGTCCCGATCGTCGGCAAACGAGCGAGTGTCGTATCCGAGCTCGCCAAAGGTCTTCGCCAAGCGCAGGGGTTTAGCCATGATGGACGCAAGACTAACCCTTCGGCCCTCATCGCGGACATTTGCGAAGCCGCCGAGTCTAAGAAGAACGACGGCGTCCTGATCATCATTGATGAGATGGGCAAGTTTCTCGAAGCTTCCGCGCTGGGCGTGGGCGACGACGTCTATTTCTTCCAAGAGCTCGCGGAAGCGGCGGCGCGGACCGCTGGCAAGGTTGTCGTCATTGGCATCCTTCACCAATCGTTCAGTCAATATGCGGCTCGGCTTGGCATCGGGACGCGCGACGACTGGGTCAAAGTTCAAGGTCGATACTCCGACATACCTTTGGTCGCTGCAAGCGACGAGGTTGTGGAGTTGATCGGCCGCGCCATCCACGTTGATGCAACGCCAGACTGGATGATGCCAGCATCCATTGAGATCGCGGACTCCATCCGCGCACGGCGCCCCGCTGTTGGCGAGAGCTTCTCCAAAAGCTTATATGCCTGCTGGCCATTGCATCCGGCCATGGCGGCTCTGTTAGGTCCAATCTCAAAACGCCAATTTGGGCAAAACGAACGAAGCACATTTGGCTTCTTGGCTTCGGTCGAGCCATCCGGATTCCGCTCCTACCTAGAGTCCACGCCACAACTGCAATCGTCCTGCTACCGCCCCAACGATTATTGGGACTACCTGCGCTCCAACTTAGAGCCGGCGATCCTGTCGTCGCCGGATGGACACCGTTGGGCTCAGGCCGTCGAGGCCGTCGAGCGCGCCGAAGCAAAAACCACTGATGCATTGCATGTCGAGCTCATCAAGAACATTGCTGTGATCGATCTCTTCCGCAATGGATCGGGGCTTGCGGCGGAGGCGACCGTTCTCAAATCGCTTTGCTATGGCCACACGCTTGAGCAAGTCGAAGCCGCTCTGGAGCAGCTTTCCAACTGGAGAGTGATCCTATTCAAAAAACACATTGGAGCCTGGTCGGTTTTCGAAGGCAGCGACTTCGACATTGACAACGCCATTTCGCAAGCCCGAGCAGGGATGTCTGGCGTCGATTTCTCCTTGATCGAAAGCTTAACGAATCTTTATCCGGTCATCGCAAAGCGTCACTATCACGAAACTGGCACGATGCGATGGATGAACATGGCGCTGTGCCGTTTGGACGACGTCCAACGCATCGCCACGAAGTTCAAACCCCACAATGGCGACTTCGGCCTATTTCTCCTGGCGCTACCAGGCTCAAACACCAACAGCAAAGCCGCGCTGCAAAAGTGCCACGAACACTCAAGAGTGGAGCCTTGGCCGGTGGTCATTGGCATTCCGCGCAACCACGCCAAAATCGAGGATCTCGGCTCCGAGCTTCTCGCGCTTCAAATTGTCCAGTCGCGCCATGAGCTCAACGGCGATCCGGTCGCGCGCCGCGAAGTGCAAGCGAGAATCTCGTCGGTGCGCGCCAATCTTGAAGAGCAACTTCGTGAAGCTGTGATCAACGCGCGATGGATCGCTGGCGAAGACGAGTTCGAAACAAACGGGCGTCTATCCCCTGTCACATCCAATTTGGCCGATGCGGTCTACCCTTCCGCCCCGGAACTGTGGAGCGAGCTTTTGAACCGCGACAGCCCTTCGAGCAACAGCGTCAAGGCTCGCCGCGACCTGCTCTATTGCATGCTCGACCATGAAGGAGAAGAGAATCTCGGCGTATCGAGCTTCCCTGCCGAGCGCGGCCTCTATGAGACATTGCTCCGAGCAACGGGCCTGCACCGACAGGATAGCAATGGCGCATGGCGATTCTCGCCGCCTGACGACCAACACGCCCCGACCTTTTCCAATCTTTGGAAAGGGACGCGCGAGCTCTTCACTGATGCGAACACGAGGGTGAAGATTTCTGACCTTTACGACCTATGGGCCAAGCCGCCGTATGGCGTCCGCAAAGGCATCATGCCCGTGCTGTTCACTGCGTTTTTGCTTGCCCACAAAGGCAACCTCGCGTTGTATAAGGAAGGCATGTTTATTCCGCGCGTCACCGATGCGGACATTGACGAATACCTTCAAGACTCTTCGCGTTTTTCCATGCGTTGGATTTTGATCGACCAAGAGAAGGCCAGTATTCTTGCTGGGATCTCCAACATTCTTGCCGAAGTTGGCGCGTCCGCGAACACTCGTGATCCTTTGGAAGCGGCGCGTGGCCTCGTCGCTCTTGTCTTTGGTTTGCCGGCATGGAGTCAACGCACCCATACCATCAGCGATATCGCTCGGGCTGTGCGCGACACACTGCTAAAAGCCAGCGATCCTCACAAAGTTCTGTTCATTGATCTGGCAGCGCTTCTTGAGAAGAATAGCGATCGATCCTATGTCGATGCGCTCCGGAGTCCTATTACTGAGATCGCACACGCTTATGACAATTTGCTTGCACGCATTGAGTCCTCAATGCTCGAGGCTCTTGATGCGCCTGTCGATAAATTAGACAGGCTGCGCGCGCGAGCGGAAGTTTTGAACGGCGTGACAGGAGACCTGCGTCAAGACGCTTTTGCCGCCCGACTTGCTAAACATGATGGAAGCAAGGAGAGCATCGAGGGCATTTTGAGCCTGGCCGCCAACAAACCTCCGCGTGATTGGAACGATCGTGATATCGATCACGCTCTTTTAGATATCGCCCAAGCCGCGCTTCGATTCAGACAAGCAGAAGCCTTTGCATCTGTTAAAGGTCGCCAGCCGACTACCGAAGCCTTCGCCGTGGTTATTGGTGCCGGCGCTCAAACGCGCACTGTGTCGCGCTCTTTCTCTATTCCCGATCGACATCGCGATGCGGTTGAATCGATGGCTGAAAAACTAGCGACCACTCTTCAGGCAGGCGGACATAGCACAGAGATTTTGCTCGCCGCGTTGGCGAAAGCTGGAATGCGCCTTACTCTCGAAGACGACGCAAATATGGAGAATTCTCATGGCTGAAAAGCATGTTCTCGGAATATCCGGCGGCAAGGATAGCGCCGCCCTCGCTGTTTTCGTTCGTCAGCACCATCCGGAGCTCGACGTTGAATACTTTTTCACCGACACTGGCAAAGAACTCCCCGAGGTCTATGAATTCTTAGGCCGCCTCGAAGGTTTCCTCGGCAAGCCAATCGCCAGGCTAAACCCGCGCCGCGATTTCGATTTTTGGCTGCGGGAATACAAGCATTTCCTTCCCTCTGCTCAAACACGCTGGTGCACCAGGCAGTTGAAGCTTGCGCCGTTCGAACAATGGATTAGGCCAATGCTGGCCGCAGGCGACACGGTCACAAGTTACGTAGCCATCCGCGCCGACGAGGAATATCGCGAAGGCTATACGTCAAAGCATGAGAACTTGAAAGTTCGTCTTCCTTTTCGCGAGGGCGGAATCGACAAGAAGGGTGTGATGGATATTTTGGAATCGTCCGGCGTCGGCATCCCAAAATATTATGATTGGCGTTCGCGTAGCGGATGTACCTTCTGTTTTTTCCAGCAAAAAATCGAGTGGGTGCGGCTCAAAGAACGTCACCCTGACGCATTCGAGGAGGCCAAACAATATGAGAAGAACGCATTGGAGCACGGCTCGCCATTCACGTGGACCCAAGGCGAGCCGCTGGACGAGCTCGAAAAGCCCGCGCGCGTGATCCAAATCGTCACCGACTTCGAGCGCCGTAAGCAAAGAGATCTCGCGAATCGCCCGATCAATCCTCTACGTCCTGTCGAAACGCTTGAGGACATCGATGACATCTATGGGGAGGATGAAGGCAACGGCGCTTGCGTGGTTTGCCACAAATAAAGCTATCGAAGCCAGGCGTCGAGCTTGTCGAAGACCCGTTGGCACAGGTGCTCAGAGCGTTTCGCGATGAACGCCGCGTCCCAATGAAGACCACACTGTCCTCTGAATGCGAGCGGCGCCAGATGCGAGAGATAGTTCGAAGAAGCGACTAGCGTCGAAAGCGCCGGAGGTACGCTGCCGATGCCTAAGGATACGGCAAGAGCTGCTCCTGTTGGCCCCTTAGCTGTAGACGCGGGCGTGGTGAGATTCCAATAGTAGAAGACCTTGTCCGGCCACTCGGAATAGATCGACGAGTTCACTGGGCGGGAAAGCAGCGTCAAATTACCTAGTTTATCGACGATCGAATAATTGCCCGGATAGACAGTGGCGTCAAAGTGTGCTGCGAACTTAATCGACGACGGCTGATCTTGAGTAGCAACGTGCTCGATGACTTCGTATTGGCTCGAATGCCACACGCGGCAATTTAACAGATCCGCCGAGCTCGCCATGCCGTTTGTAAAAAAACCCTCGTTGTCGGTCGTGAGATCCGGAGCCGCGTCATGTGCCGAAGCCAACAGCGCGAACCGGCAAACTGCCTTTCTGGAATACCAAGCATTTTCTTTAGCCAGATCCACCCAAATCTGGCGGGCGACAACAGGATCAGCCGCGTCGTAGATCTTCTGGCTTTCCAGCGCTTTTCTGAATGCCGTCTTCACGAATGTTGTAGTCTGATTCGCCGCGCCATTGGCAAAGGAGATGTTCCCGGCTTCGGATTGGAATAAGGTTCTATAGTCGGAGTCAGGGAACCTGCCCAATTGAGCGCCCATGAAGAGAGTGAAGAAAGCTACAGTAGCCTCACACACTGACACAAATTCTGCCGCCGCCGCTGTTTTGGCCGCCGCATTCGATTGAGCGCGGAGCAACTTTGAGTAAAAGACGCTCAATACGACATGTGCGAATTGATGACCGGCGTCTTTAAGGTAGAACACGCAAAACGCGGCGCGGTCCGCCTGTTGAGGCGTCAAGCCCATCGTCTGCAACTGAGTGCAGAGGCCGAAGCTATTTGCGTTTTTCGGAGATTTTCGCGGCTTGATAAAACTCAGAAAATATTCAGCCTGGTCAGCAATGCAAGTGACGAAATCGATCGATTTTTGAGTCGGTGAGCCCGCCACGAGTGAGTTTTCAAGAGTGTCCGTCAGCCAATCACGCTCTTCGCTAAAACGTCGGCTTCTTTCCATTCCATTGAAGACCAGTGCCGAGGAGACGATAACCTTGTCGGTGAGCTCTTCCTTGTCCGACGAATTGCTTTCGGTTTCAAAAACACTCTGGATACGATCAACCTGGGACTTGATTACGGTCGAGTAGCCGGTGCCCCATGCCTTGACTATCTGCGGCTTGAAAACCTCGAACGCTGTAAGTGGTGTTCCGGTCGCGTTCAGCGACTGGAACATGTCAAAGGCCAACCCTAGATCTAGGCACTCTATGACAACCAAATGGCATGAATTCTTCAAGAACGAACATGCAGCCAGGAGCAGCATTCCCCCGAAGTAAACTGATTGCTCATCCGGCGGGAGAGAATGGATCGTCGTCCAGTTGGGCGGGTAAGCCATGAAGTTCGACAGGCTGCCGTCGGTCACAGAATTCGCCGACAACAAGCCAGTCGCTAGGCTAACATCGGCCGTATTAATTTGCTCGGAGATATATTCTCTGAAAACACGGAGCACTAAGCCCACACGTTCGTCGGTTGGGATCGCATCGAGGGCGATTCCTGCGATAAACTTTGACAGGAAGCTTGAGGTGTTTGAACGGTAAAATTTATTGATGTCGCCACTAAGCGTCCACTGATCAGAAACCGGATTCGTGGACACATCATCTGCTCTGATGATCTTCGGCTTTAACGCGGGCTGAGCGCCCGTCTTTGAGATCTCAACCGAATAAAAACGACGGATATTCGGAAGTTCGTCTGTCAATTCAGTCGCAAGCTTATCAAATTCCGGCGCAGCTCCCGCCAATGTTTGCAGCTTTGAAACCATCTCGGTAATTTGCTCCCCGATCACACAAGCAAGCATTGCAATCGACGTAATCCGCTGCTGGCCGTCGACTACATTCACGATTTTCGTCAAAAGGTTCGGCGTATCCGTATGAACGCCCGTAACAGCATTCTTCTCTTCGTGAAGAATGACCGTGCCGAGAAAGATGCTATTGTTTGGCTTAGTCAGAGTGCGTTTGATGCTTGAAAAAATATCTTCAATCAGTTTTCTGGCGTTCTCTTCATCCCACGAGTAGTTTCGCTGGTAATACGGGATATAGAATCCCCGGCCCCCTTGAGAGAAAAAATCATGCAGATTAGCGGCGTCGTGTTTGAATGGTTGTGCCATTAGTAGCTCCTTGAATTAGTTAATCGAATTGTCGGAGCTGATGGCGGCTACGGCCGCCTCAATGTCCCGGTCCGATAAGAACGGGGCCTGCGCGAAGACCAAGCCTTGCTCACCATTGAGCTTGGCCGCCATATGTCCTCTACCCAGCAGCAATTCAGCTCCGGGCCGATCAAGCGCGATCTTAGAGGTGGCCTCGCTGGCTACCTTGAGAATTAAACGGTTGCCCAAATTCTCGCGTAACTGCATGGGCATCACGTCCTTGTCAGGCCTCTGCGCCGCAAAAATTAGGTGAATGCCAGCGGCGCGAGCCTTCACGCCAAGCCTTTGCACTGCAGCTCCCACCGCCCCCTTATAAGCGTCGTCGAGCATCCAATCGGCGAATTCGTCATGGATCAGGAACACCATGGGCAAGCGAGCGTCAGGCGCAGCCTTGGCGTTAAACGTGGCCAAGTCCCGCGCACGAGCTTGGGCGAAGGCTCGGTATCGACTTTCCATCTCTTCAACAAGGGCGGCCAACACTTCGGTCGAGCGCTCCTTGGTCGTGATGATAGCCTCGCGCATATGCGGCAAGTCCTCCAAAGCGGCATAGTCCACTCCCATCTTCGGATCAATGAGGATGATCTGAGCGAGGTCCTTCGGATTGGTCGCTGCAATGTCGAGAAGAATAGCCTGGATTAGAACCGACTTGCCACTGCCTGTGGCTCCCGCCACCAACGAATGTGGCTCATGCGACGACAATCCGCCAAACTCACCTCCGAGGTTCAAATAGAGCAAAGAGCCATTGATCTCTTGAAGCCCTAGGACGAAAGAGGTGTTGATGCCAGCGACGTTGCGATTAAGCTGCCGCTTAGCCCATAAATCCCACAGCGAGACTGCCTGCCGTATAACTCCTGCAATCGTCACCACGATCTCACCCGGCTTGGGCTGCACGGTCACCAAGTTGATGGCGTGAGTAGTCAGTAGCTGTGTGCGCTTTGCCTCGATGTCTTCCACCCTAAGACGATCCGAGCCAGCAAGGCGCACCAAGCAGCCATTAGGTGTCATACGAGTGCCCAATACTGCGGCCTGCAGGCCGTAGCCGTTCAATGCCGTTTTGAGCCTCTTTGTGGTCTCCTGCGCCCATGCCTCGCGCTCATGATCCGCCAAGGTCAATACGACCTGCTTGGCAGCGATCAAAGCCGACAGGTGCAGTCCCAGCGCCGCCGCAGCCGCCGGAGCAATTACCTCGGTTTGGGTAATTGGGGTTGTTGGTGTCGCGTCCATGGGAACGGTCATCGGCGGCCTTGCCGGGGTCGCTTGAACTGACTCAACAGAGACCGTAGTTTTTTGTGCCTGCTCCGACTGTTGGCCAAGCTGTTCTATCATCGCGTGCCAAGCAACACGCGCGGCGGGACGATTGAACTCAACCGACTTCCACGGCTCCGCGCCACCTAGCAATGTCCTTACATCAGTGGCGCCGACTCCCGCTGCATAGGCTTCCACGAGCTTGCGCAACTCCGGCCGATCAAAGACTTCCTGCCAAGCCTGAACGCCGTCGGTATTGTCGATTTCGATTTGTTCAGATGCCGATTGATACTGGCCCGCGTCACCGGAATGAATGAACACATACGAGTAGCCACGCAGCGCGATGTCCACGTCGCCTTCGCGCAGCTTCGCACGCGCACGCTCCAATAGTCCGGAGAGACCAGGCGGAATCTCAGCGTCGATAAGCAAGTCGGCCAAGCGTGAGAGCCACACATCACGATCAAGGCGGCCGGGGTCGCCAAACAAAGCGGCGCGGAACGTGGTCAGCGTCGCCATGAGCTGCGCCTTAGATGATCGTCGGGCCTCGGCAGCGCCATCGGCATTGACATATTTTGACTCGACCACCGAGATGCGCAGCCGAATCTTGTCATCGACTTCCTCAACACAAAGCGCCAGGATGTCGGCGATCCGACTTTCGCGCTGCGCGAGCCAATCGGCATAGTCGTCGAGCAAGAAAAACACGCTGAACGACCGGCCTGCAGCGGCCTGGGCGGCGAATTCTTCGGAAACCAAATGGCGGCTGAGGACCAACCCGAGCATTTCGCCAGCGGATACGCCTCGTTTGGCAGCTCGCAGGACGATGTCGCCCGAGACCGATAGGGCATCCTTCTTCATTCGCACGGCGACCGCATCGAGCTCGTCGCCACCTAGCGAAAGGCTGAGCTCGCCCAGGCGCCGACGAATTAGCACGCCGAGCAGGCGCAACTCGGAGGTTGAGCTCACGATCATGTTGCGACCATTCGTGGAAGCTCGGCGGTATCGCACCACCGTGATGCCGTTGTGTTGCAACTGCCGCTTATCAAGCAGCTCGTCATAAGTGGCAACCCACTCGGCCAACGCGTGGGCATCGTTCATGGTCGAGGCCAAAGCCTCATGCTGCAATGAGATGCGACGCGCAGGCAGATAGCGGGCCCCCACCGGAGCGTCAGTCTGGCGATGTACAGCAGCCACGGCACTGACATAAGCCCAGCCCGAGGCTGTCTGCCAAGGGCAGGTCAGGAAAGTGGTCGATTTAAGCTCGTTCTCACCGGAAACGCTGCGATATGACCAGCGCGATGGAGCATGCTCCAAGCTCGGTCGATCATTGGTCCAGTCCACCGGGAGCCACTCTTCGACAGCCGTGCGCGACACCACATCATGCAAGAACGCCACATCGAAAGGTTTAAAGCCGCCCTCTCTTTGACCTGGCGTCGCGGAGGCCGGCGTGACGGCAATGCGCAGCTTGGAAATGAAGTTATCCGATGTCTCGCTGACCACCGGCATGTCAGAATCATCCCCGGCCTTGTTGACCAGTTCCGCGTAGACTCGGCGCAGCTTAGCCGGATCGCTGTGCCTGACGGACACGTTACACTGGAATTCATCCTCCGTTTGCAGGCCGGCGAGTTCGCGCACGGTGGCCAATGGAAGCTCCGCGGCATCGGCGTTGTAAAGCAAGACGCTGAGATTAGCCGCCTCGTGAGGCTGGAGGCCGATATAGCGCTCCAAAAGCTCACGCGCCTGCTTGGCTGCCGCCGTCGGGTCGACGTCGGTCATCGAATCCTCGTCGCCACGAACTGGCCGCTCAAAGAGACTATATCCATTGACGGTGCTGCTCTCAGACATAAGCAACGGCTCGCTGCCACGCTGTAAAACTGCAATCTCAGGATAGAACGGATGAGCGAGCTCTTCGGAAAACTCCCGGAAGAAAATGTCACGGTGCCCAAACAAAACACTCTCGCTGGTGAGCAAATGGGTCGCCAAACCCGCCACTCGCCGCGTCTTCACCGCAAGCGCCTTCATGCGCTCCGGGTGCCAAGGCGGAATGATGAGCGACGGCTGCTCCCCTGAAACGCGAGACGTGCCGATCGAAAGCACCTCGGCCACCAGCTTCGCGCGACAAACATCCCCTCGAGCATGGACCATCAACGCATTGAGCAACGCGGCGAACGACTCCGCTTGGCGCATGACAGCCTCGCCTTGCAGGCCAGTATCGACGAAATCCTTCATGGCCAAAAGGTAGTCAGCCTCGAATGCGTCCCACGCCGCGCGCAACTCGTCACGCTGCTCCTTGGTCAACCGCCCCTCGGCCGCAAGATCCTTAATGCGGTCTTTGATTTCGGCTCTGAAGCTGCGCAGCTTATTGGCAGGCGGAACAAGCGAGCCGGCATCGCGCGAGAAAGTGGCTTCAAGCGTTCCAGTGTCGAGCAGCGAAACGCTTTGCACCCCCCCCTTCTTGCTGACGAGTCGCCGCGGAACTTCGGTGCAACCGACACCGCCCTTTTCCAACAGGCGGCGCATGTCGGACACCATCGCCAGGCCGATGGACTCGGGCCGATAGCTCCACACGAGCTGCGTCTTGTCGATGACCGTTTCGCGATCACCCACTCGCTGAACAAGCGCCACGTCGAATTTGATCTGGACCGCGTTCCGGGCAAGCGATGAAACAGCTTTGAGCGTCCCGCGAAGCTCCTTCTCCTTGGCGAAGAACTTCTCGTAATCAAAGAGCGGGTCAGGCAGGTTGCCGGTCCCCATGCGCTCAACCTTCCAATCCACTTTCGAGCCCATCAGCTCCTTCAACGCGCGATACATCGCGGAGAAATAGGAGCCGACGTCGTAGTTGAAGCGCTCACGCCACTCCTTGCGCCCCTTGTTGACCGTGAAGCGCAGGAAGCGCTCTCCTGCCGTGTCGCCAGCACCCGCCAAAAGATGGTGAACCACACTGATAAAGCCATCAAGAAAGTCATTGCATTCGATGGCCTTGCCAAAGATAGCCTTCTCCCAGCGCGCGTGGAGCTGCCGGGACTGCTCGATATGGCGGCGGTGTAGCTCGAAGAAAATCTTGTCGTCGTCATTCCATTCGGAGCGCTTTTCGCGGGCCTTGAGATCTTCAAGGTGGCGTTTCCATTTCTCGTCGAGCGCCTCGGCATCCTCACAATCGTGCTCGAAAAACTTCAACGTATGCTCGGCCAGGCCCTGCAGTTTTTCCTTGGGTTTGTCGAAAATATGGCAGACGCCATCGGTCTCCCATTCAAGTTCCGCCACTTCGGCGGCTACCTGGCTGTCACCTGCCGGAGCATTAATGAATGCCTCCAAGGCCACGCGTGCAGCATCGGAAATGTCGGCCGCGTTGTCTTCCAATCGTTGGCGCATTTCATCCGGGTCAAGTGGCTGGCCATTTGGCCGCAGCCGCAACATAAGCGGAGCGCGATGAGTGAATAGCTTATCAAAGGCCTTCTTCCACGGCTTGTCAGAACTCCCATAGGTTCTCGCGCTAGCGAAGAATGACGTGTCTCTTGGCAGGCCCACCCTAGGCAAGGACCAGCCGATGGCCTCACGAATCGGCAAGCTACGAGCTGGCGACATCGCCTCAGTGATATGGGCGCAGAAGTCGCCGAGCTGAACCAGCGAAAGGTCGCTGGCAGAAATCAAACCTTTAAGGGCCGAGCGAAACACCAGGCGGTCGTCTGGAACCGGCGCCATGCCCGCGACATGACATGTTGCATCGACCCATGCCGACACGTCAGCGCGCAGCTCTTTGGCGCCCAACGCGGTAACGTGACCAAGCGTATCGGCCAGGTTGTGCTCATTGCCGTTGGCGGTGAGGATCGCCTCTTTGTCCGTCTGCGCATTGTTGCGCACAAAGCCAGCGTTATGCTGAATCAGCGATTCGGGCGGCAGTCCTTGTCCCTCGACCAAAGACTCTGGAATCATGAGGTCAACACGCGCGGCGAGATCGTGGTTGGCCAGAACGGCGCGAACGACCGAGGCAACTTGCGACGCCGACAGCTTGTCGAGACGGAACAGCGCCGCCGAATCCTGCGCCGAGCCATCGGCCTGGCGAGCGTCACTAATGCGCTTCGCTAGTATGTCAGCGCCGACGCGCCCAATGATCCGATCGGTCAGCAATTTTCTTCTCCCTTAAATCCAAATGGGTTTTCCACGAACGAGCAGGAGTCGGATAGCCGACGCACCAACCCTAGTCCAACCAGCCGCGCTTCCAGATTGGCGCGGTTCTCGCTGAGCACTTCCTGGTCTACCTTCTTATCTGCGACAAGGCGCGAGCCTTCCGCATCGCCAATGACGATTCCGTAGCGCCTCTTGGCCTCGGATAAGAACTCGTCGAACTGCATGCGGTCATCGACGATGGCCACTACCAACGTCTTGATGAGCCGGTCGTTGGGTGCGTATCGCGTGCGCCGGGCAAGGCGCCGCGAGCTAAGCCCAATGGCCCTCGACCACGACGCGTGAATTTTTCCAACATGCTGCTCATGACGGGAGAGCGCCATATCCACTAGGGTCTCAATAAGCTTGTCGCCGGACATGCGCGTGTAATCTGCCTCGTCGTCCGAATCGCTCGACGGCCACTGGAAGAGCTCGCGCATGATGCTAGCCCGCGCCGCATCGGGGTAGTCCGAATTGGACGCAGACTCCCACTCGGGCAACATGCGGGTTTGCTCGATGGACGCCCGGACAGCTTTGGGCGAAAGACCCTGGTTGAGTTGGTAGCTGTCGCCGGATAGAGCCCTAACCTTGGTCCGCTCCTTGGAGACGATTTCGCAAACAAATTCCACAGGCTCGGCATCGCCCGCTTGGACCTTGGCCTGTTCAAGGAAATAGAGCAGGAGGTTCAGTCCAGCCGAGGTGATCAAGTGCTCCAAAGCGTCGTAGATCGGCATGTCCTTGGCAAGAATCGCCAACCAGTCGTCACAGAGTTGATCAAAGCGTGGGTTGGATGCATGAGGCAGATACCCCACATCGCGCGAGTTGGATGCCAACTGCGGCTCGCCCTGCAATGCCCGGACAAGCCGGTTCATCGGGGCCGAGCGGTCGAAGAGCCGCTCAGAGAGCTGCGCGCCTAGCTCCGGCCCGTGAGTCGCGCGACTAAGCATCAAATAGAGCAGTTCGCCGGTCCGCGCGAAAAACCGACGATCGTTGCTCGCCCCACCCGAGTCTATCCGCAAATCTTCGAACATCGCGTCGGGGCCAAAGGGAAAGACGAACTTCGAGCTCCAACGCTTGTTGCTACGAGCCTCAAACGCTGACGACCGCAGCAATTCGATGGCCTTGGCAAAATCGTCAAAGCTGGAAAATGCTTTGCGTAGATAAGCCATATCCTCGTCACCATGCTTGGTCGCATCTTGGGCAAACAAGACACCCCACTCGCGCCACTTCTCGTCGTCAGTGATGGACCGTTCGCGGATCGCCTCGACGAAGGGGTTGTTGAACAGCAGGCCACGCAGGCGAATTTGATGCTGGGGACGGTATCGCACCTTGTCATTCGGAGTGGCGATCAACGGGCTATCAAGATTCGATCCCAACACGCCCAGGAATTCCAGCACCGTCAAATGCGGCAACTGCTCATCATAGAGACGATGGCCCCAAATGTGCTCATCGACGGCGAAGTCGACCCGATCAATGTCAACGCGCTGTCTCATTCCGAAATCCTCACGGTTATAGGCCGAGAGAACCCATGGCCACCTTGTTCAATGTCGATAAAGTTGAGCGTCAGCGAGCCGTTGTCAGCGCCGACCTCTTCATCGTCGTCCAGATGGCTCCTGCCTCTAATGAGTTCTGCCTTGCGCAGCAACTTGGCTTTGAACGCCAGCATGTCCTCTAAGCATTCGTTGGAAAAACTTCCCGGCAATGCGCCTTCTGCAACGCGCGAAAGGAACTCAAACCGGATAGGTGTGAGATCGAAGGCCACGGAATTGCCTGGGCCTTGGGCCAGCGATACGTCTAGCAAAGGCCGACCAGTCTTCGCATCGAGCTTGATAGCCATGCCCACGCCGTTGACGCGCCGCGATGGGGCTTCGGTATCGCAAAGGACGCTGACACGTGATTGGGTAAAGCCTCCTGAGCTAGCGACGAAAATTCTATCGACATTGTCGATCAACAGGCCTGTCATCACTCGATTAAGGCCGCGCACAAGTCGACCACGCACAACCTCGGCAACCGCCTTCTTTTCTTGAACTGCGGCGCGCATCTCTAAATATTCGCCCGCGAAACGGAACACCGTCATCGCCCAGAAGGGATAACTTTCCTCACCGGGCGGCAAGGTGAAAAAGAGCCTTCGGCGCTGCTCCTGCAACAGCTCCATGAAGCCCGCGGCTCCTCCGTCAATCCGGGCGGCCTCTTCACCTTCGAGATATTTATTCTGGGCGCTTAATAGCCTAGGCGTGGCGCCGTAGACCGGATCGCTACCGACTAGGCGGGCGAACGTCGGCGCGAGCTTCACGTCGTCCTTGCCGTAGACCAGGAGGCCATCGGCACCATTCGTAGTCTCGTCGCCAACGCCAAAGGACGCCATCGCCTTAAATACAGGCCGATCGGCAAGCCGCCGCTTGGGCAGGTTCGCTCCGAACGCATTGCCATAAACGCTCGCGCGATCCACCGCTCCTTGTTCTTGAATCCTTGCGACCTCGGCGCATGACATTAAGCCGTCTTTGGCGTCGCGGTGTCCCAAGATCATGTTGGCGCAGAGCGCGAGTAGGTCGCGGACTGGCAAATGCTGACCGTTGAGCCTGGCAATCTCCACCAAATCGCCCAAGCGGCGCCCCAGTTGAGCGGCATCGCTCCTGCCGAGCAGGCGCTCCCGATTCTCATAGATCGGACAGACCTTGCCGTCAGATTTCAATAAGCATCTAGCGCAGTTATCCCATTCGACGTGTTTAGCGACCGCCGCGACTACCTCCTCCAAGGCCATCCGGCCCACGCTACGGCTTAGATCGAACACGGCGAGACGCTCGGGCTCTTGGCCCGCCTGCAAAAAAAACTCCTGCAATGGTTTGCGCAAGGGATGTTTGCGCTCTTGCCTGCGTCCTAAGTCGCGAAGCCTGTCTAGCACTTGGCCGTGATTGGCGGCTAAGATAACGATCTCGGTGTCGTCGCCACCAAGCACCGACTTTTCAAGACGGGCTAACGGGGCATCGCTTTCCTCTCCGTTGAACTCGCTGAGGTCTTTGATGAATACAGCCAAACGGCCATCTGCTAGGCGGTGCTCCTTGATGTTTCCCTTTGCGGCCCACGCGCGCGGGTCGCCGCCCATTGATGCCCACAGCGCGCGACAGTGGTAAGTTTTCCCATCGCCGGCCGTGCCCGCGATCAGCATAGAGCCCGGCTTACCCGAAGCGACATGAGCCTTCATGGGATCAAGCATCGGCGTGCTGAGAGCTATGGGCTGCACCTTGGCCCTGCCTACGGCTCCGGCCACGTATTCATCGAACATCGTAAGGTTGTTCGGGGTTGGCCCATAAGTGCGCAGGAAACGCACCCACGCACTCGATGGAGGCGCGCCCGGCTCATTGGCAATCGTAGTTTGCTCTGTCAATTGCTCACTCCCGTATGAATGGTTGGCTGTCTTGCCATGGTTGGCTGAGTTTCGATATTGCCGCGTCCCGCGAAGGCTCCAATGGCTCAACGCCAGGCGCTGGCATCGCGCTTTCGACACCATATAGAATTGGCGTGTTGCGAAGCGAAAGGTGGTGGGAATCTGGATCGAGCCGATGGTCCGGACTGGTGTCGATGGACCAACGCCGCAAGACGTGGCCAGCGAGGGCCGCTCGAGTCTTTATCTTCTGTAGGCCGTCAGTCATGGCATAGTCGGCCTTAATTGCCTTGAGCTGCTTGATGCCTGGATGAGGAACGATTTCCAAATCCACAATCCGCGCCCATTGTTCATCGGCACTGAGAAGTTTGCGGGCCTCGGGTTCGTAATCTAGCTCTTGGACCTTGGTGATGCGAGTCAACACAAAGTCTCCGAACCGCTGGCACTCGCGGTCAAACGATCTAACTTGCCAACGCTTGCCATTGTTTGCCAAAGCGGCAGGGACGATATCGCGGCGCTTCGGCCCAGAGGAAAGAGACAAATAGTTGATGCGGATCGGACGCCTGGCGAACAAAGCTCGGGTGATGGCAGCTAGGATATCCATGTCTGGATGGGGAAGCTGGCCTAGTCCCTTGCAAAGAGCTGACAGTTTGAGCCCCAATTCTAAGCCATCGCCGAAACCCAGCAGCAGCCAACTGAGCACGCGTTCGGGGTGGAACTTAAATATCGGCGTGAATCCATCGGCAGGGAGGTAGCGCCTACTTAATTGGTCAAAATCAAGATTGCCTGGCGCGATCTCGCGGTAGATGCTCAGGTCGCGCGAAGCCGCCGCAGGTTTGATACCAAAGCGCGATTCTATGTCACCGCGTTGGAGCTCACCCGTGAAAAAGGCCTGCAACTCTAGGACAGCCAACCGCTCTCGCTGAGTTTGCGACAACCCGATGTCCGTGACCTTCAATAATCTCCCCTATGTTTTTCTCCTCTAGCGTGAAAGCAAACATCGCGTCAAGAGTTGCAATAATAGCATACGGGTCATTTTGATACGGTCTAGAATATACTTTTCGAGCATGTTCACACCAGAAAAGAAGTTGAATAACGACGTGGCTTATTGGTATATGCGACGTGCTGTTCTAATACCAGGATGGGCAGCCGGAGCGTGGGTAAAAAAACAATACGAAGTCGTAGTGGTCAATATGCAGCGGGATGACAAACCCTGCTAACGACCGCTTGACGGTCGCGGCTAACTTATTCCGGGAATTGAACCGCCGACACAAGGATTTTCAATCCTCGTGTCATCAGTTGCTGATTAATTCTGCACGGCTTTTGCATTCTGCTTAGCGAAAACAATAGGCCAGTCGTACAAACCAGCGGTTTTTAATCGAAAATTGTGGCGCCAGCTGCACATACTTTGGCGTCCTACGATGCTAGTAGCTCAGGGTAGATGTCATCGTGCTGTTCAATCTGATCAAAAAAAAGGCGACACATCGTGTCGCCCCCTCTATCGACAATGCCGATTAAACGTCGATATTGCCCGCGCGCAGCGCATTGTTTTCGATGAAGGCGCGGCGTGGTTCCACGTCATCGCCCATCAGTGTCGTAAAGATCTGGTCCGCAGCAATCGCGTCTTCGATCTGCACTTTCAACAAGCGGCGTACGGTTGGGTCCATCGTGGTTTCCCACAGCTGATCCGGGTTCATTTCGCCCAGACCTTTGTAGCGCTGTTTCGAGACGGTGCGTTCGGCTTCGTCGCGCAGCCATTGCATGGCTTGATGGAAGTCGACCACGGCGATTTCCTTGACGCGCTCGCCTTCGCCGCGGCGCACGAATGCACCTTCGCCCATCAAGCCTTCGAAGGTGGCGGCGCCGCTGCTCAGCACGGCGTAGTCCGGGCCTTGCACGAAGTCGGCGTCGATGGCCGTCACTTTGATGTTGCCGTGATGCATGCGCTCGATGTGCAGCTTGTGTTTTTCCGACAAGTCGTCGGAACGCACATGCACGCGCACGGCGCTGTCGTTGATGGCCGTCTGCAGGGCCAGGGCGGAGTTTTGCGCCAAGTCCAGGGTCGACAGGTCCAGTTGCACGCCCGTCATGATGGCCGTCAGGGCGGCGCGGTCGATGACGCGCGTCAGACGCGTCATGATGCTGTTCGACAGGTTGAATTTGCGCACCAGTTCCGTCAGCGTCTCGCCGGAAATGCCTTCTGCGCCTGTGCGCGGCACCAGCACGGCCGTGTTCAGCGCCACCGTCATCATATAGCTCGCTTCTTCGGCATCGTCTTTCAGATAGCGCTCGTCGCGGCCCGACTTCACCTTGTACAGCGGCGGTTGCGCGATGTAGATGTGGCCGCGCTCGACCAGTTGCGGCATCTGGCGATAGAACAGGGTCAGCAGCAGGGTACGGATGTGGGCGCCGTCGACGTCCGCATCGGTCATGATGATGATGCGGTGGTAGCGCAGTTTTTCGACGTTGAATTCGTCCGGTCCGATCGATGTGCCGAGGGTGGCGATCAGGGTGGTGATCTGCTCGGACGACAGCATTTTCTCGAAACGGGCTTTTTCCACGTTCAGCACTTTACCGCGCAGCGGCAGAATCGCCTGGAACTTGCGGTCGCGCCCTTGTTTTGCCGAGCCACCTGCCGAGTCACCCTCGACGATGTACAGTTCGCACAGGGCGGGGTCTTTTTCCTGGCAGTCGGCCAGCTTGGCCGACAGGCCCAGGCCATCCATGATGCCTTTGCGGCGCGTCAAGTCGCGGGCCTTGCGGGCCGCTTCACGCGCGCGTGCCGCTTCGACGATCTTGCCGCAAATGATCTTGGCATCGTTCGGTCTTTCTTGCAGGTAATCGGCGAGGGTCTTGGCGACGATCTCTTCGACCGGGCCGCGCACTTCGCTCGATACCAGCTTGTCTTTCGTCTGCGACGAGAATTTCGGTTCCGGCACTTTCACCGACAGCACGCAGGTCAGGCCTTCGCGCATGTCGTCGCCGCTGATTTCCACTTTCGCCTTTTTGGCGAACTCGTGTTCATCGATGTATTTGTTGATCACGCGCGTCATGGCTGCGCGCAAGCCTGTCAGGTGGGTGCCGCCGTCGCGTTGCGGGATGTTATTCGTAAAGCACAGCACCTGTTCATTGTAGGCATCGTTCCACTGCATCGACACGTCGACCGAGATGTTCGTGCCCTGATCCGACAAACGCTCGCCCGTGGCCTGGAAAATGGTTGGGTGCAAGACCGACTTGGCTTTGTTGATGTATTCGACGAAACCGCGCGTGCCGCCTTCGAAGGCAAAGATTTCTTCCTTGCCCGTGCGCTGGTCGGACAATTTGATCTTCACGCCATTGTTCAGGAAGGACAGTTCGCGGATGCGCTTGGCCAGGATTTCGTAGTGGAATTCGACGTGCGTGAAGATCTCTTCGTCGGCCCAGAAATGCACGTCGGTGCCGCGCTTGTCGGTTTCGCCGATGACCTTGATCGGCGAGGTGGCGATGTCGCCGACCATGACGATCTGGCGGTCTTGCGGCACGCCGCGCACGAATTCCATATGATGCACTTTGCCATCGCGGCGGATGGTCAATTTCAGTAATTTCGACAGGCCATTCACGCAGGACACACCCACGCCATGCAGGCCGCCCGAGACTTTATACGAGTTCTGGTCGAACTTGCCGCCCGCGTGCAGCTCGGTCATGACGATTTCCGCCGCCGAACGCTTCGGATCGTGCTTGTCGTCCATTTTCAGGCCGGTCGGCACGCCGCGGCCGTTGTCGGTGATCGAGATCGAATTGTCGCTGTGGATGGTGACGTGGATGTCCGTGCAGTGGCCGGCCAGCGATTCATCGATCGAGTTGTCCAGCACTTCGAATACCAGATGGTGCAAGCCGGTGCCGTCCGAGGTGTCGCCAATGTACATGCCCGGGCGTTTGCGTACGGCTTCCAGGCCTTCCAGGATCTGGATGGAGGAGGCGCCGTATTCTTCCGTTTTGGCCTGGATCGGGGTGTCTTGTGGATTCTCGGACATGGACTGCTTTCTCAAATAACGATTGCTGATTGATTCGGGGCTGCTCGCTGATGACCGTAGGTCGGGTTAGCCGGAACGGCATAACCCGACAGACGGCGATTCAGCATGTCGGATTACGCTGCGCTAATCCGACCTACGTCATGGCTGTGGTCTTTAGATCCGCATCGGCATGACGACATACTTGAAATCGGCATTGTCCGGGATGGAGATCAGGGCGGACGAGTTCGAGTCGCCGAGCGCGATGTTGACGTATTCGCACTTCAGGTTGTTCAGCACGTCCAGCAGATACGTGACGTTGAAGCCGATGTCGACGGCGTCGCCGCCATAGTCGATTTCCAGCTCTTCGACGGCTTCTTCCTGGTCGGCATTGGTCGAGCTGATTTTCATGCTGCCCGGGGTGATGATGCAGCGCACGCCCTTGAACTTATCGCTCGTCATGATGGCGGCGCGTTGCAGCGAGCGCAGCAGTTCATCGCGGCTGATGGTGAAGTCGTTTTTGTAGCCTTTTGGAATCACGCGCGTGTAGTCGGGGAACTTGCCTTCCACCAGCTTCGAGATCAGCTCGATGTCGGCAAAGGTCAGTTTCACCTGGTTGGCGGCGATGTCCAGTTGGACCGGCTCATCGTTCTCTTCCAGCAGGCGCTGCAGTTCGATGATGGTCTTGCGCGGGATAATCACTTCCTGGCGCGCAAACGTCTGCTCGGTGGCTACCTGGCAAAACGCCAGGCGGTGGCCGTCGGTGGCCACGGCGATGACATGATTGCCATCCAAAACCAGCAGCAAGCCGTTCAGGTAATAGCGGATGTCTTGCTGCGCCATCGAGAAATGCACCATGTTGAACAGGTGCTTCAGGGTTTTTTGCGGCAGGGTGACGGACGCGTTGTAGCTTTCTGCCTGTTGCACGGTCGGAAACTCTTCCGCCGCCAGGGTTTGCAGGGCGAAGCGCGACTTGCCCGTTTGCACGGTCAGGCGCTTGTTCAGCAGGGTCATCGTGACGTCGCCCGATTCGGGCAGGGCGCGCAAAATGTCCAGCAGCTTGCGTGCGGCCACGGTGGTGCCGGTGACGTCCGCGCCGGAACCGATTTGCGCGTGCGTGGTGATCTGCACTTCGGTGTCGGTCGACAGGAAGGAGACATTTTCACCGTCTTTGCGGATGAGGATATTGGCCAGAATCGGCATAGTGTGCCGACGCTCGACAATACCGCTCACGATCTGCAGTGGCCGGAGAAGGGTATCTCGGGTGGTTTTGACCAATTGCATATTTATCCTCAATGTATAGGTTGAACAGTACGACGTTTAACGTATTAATTTAATAATTTTTTCATGGGGAGCCCCGACAGACCGGCTGCGGTGCCCTCCCAGATGATAAGGGTAAAGCACGTTTTGAGCCAGTCTTGCCCAGTCGTGCTTCACGCCGAACAAAACCGTAGCGGGCGGCAGTGATTTTTGGCCAAGAAGCGCAATCGTGCTAGAGCACGGTGAGCATCGCAGGCCGCAAAGCGCGTCGCGCAGCAGGTTTTGTCAGGTGTTGTTAGCCCTTTAAGGTTTGCTCCAGCACATGCAATTCATGGTTGCATTCCGGGTTCTTGGTGCGGTCCAGCGCGATCTTGCGCACGGCATGCAGTACCGTGGTGTGGTCGCGGCCGCCGAACAGCTCGCCGATTTCCGGCAGGCTCTTCTGTGTCAATTCCTTGGCCAGGTACATGGCGATCTGGCGCGGCCGGGCGATATTCGCGGGGCGACGCTTCGAATACATGTCGGCCACCTTGATATTGAAAAAGTCGGCCACTGTTTTCTGGATGTTTTCCACGGAAATCTGGCGGTTCTGCACCGACAGCAAGTCCTTCAGGGCTTCCTTGACGATATCGATCGTGATGTCTTTGCCATGGAAACGCGAGTACGCCAGAATTTTGCGCAGCGCGCCCTCGAGCTCGCGCACATTCGAGCGCAAGTGCTTGGCGACAAAGAAAGCCACGTCGTCGGAGAAGGTCACGCCTTCCTGCTTGGCTTTTTTCAGCAAAATCGCCACGCGCATTTCCAGTTCCGGCGGTTCGATGGCCACTGTCAGGCCCGAGTCGAAGCGCGAGATCAGGCGGTCGTCCATGCCCGTGATTTCCTTCGGATACGTATCCGAGGTGATGATGATCTGTTTCTTTGCGGCAATCAATGCCTCGAATGCATAGAAAAACTCTTCCTGCGTGCGGCTCTTGCCGCCAAAGAATTGAATATCATCGATCAGCAGCATGTCGAGCGAGTGATAATAATGCTTGAAATCGTCGAAACCCTTGCGCTGGTAAGCGGTCACTACGTCGCGAACATACTGTTCTGCGTGGATGTAGCGTATCTTCGCGCCTGGATTGTCGGCCATCACCTGGTTGCCGATGGCGTGGATCAAGTGGGTCTTGCCCAGCCCGACGCCGCCATAGAAGAACAGCGGGTTATACGACACGCCAGGATTGTTCGCCACCTGGATGGCGGCAGCGCGCGCCAACTGGTTGGCCTTGCCGGTGACGAAGCTGTCGAAGGTCAGGTCGGTGTTGATGCGGCTCTGTTCACGGCGCGGTGCCGCGCCGATGCTCAGTTCCGGCACGCTGGGCTGCGGTTCCGCGGCGCGCGCGCTGGGCGCGCCGCCATTCGGATCGCTGGCCGGGGTGCTGGCGGTGACGGGCTTCTTCGGCAGGGCCAGGCGCGGATCGAGCACGAATTGCACTTCCGTGGGCGCTTCGAAGTACTGTATGGCCAGGGCAGTGATGCGGCTGGCGAACTGGGTCTTGACCCAATCGAGCTTGAAGCGATTGGGCGCAGCAATGCGCAGCTTGCCCTCTGCGTAATCGAGAGGGATAAGCGGTTTGATCCACGCACTGAATTGTTGCGGTGTCAGCTCCAGTTCCAACTGCGCGGAACAGGCCTGCCAGAAATTATCCATGTATGTCTATGTGAAAAGGTGTGGGAGGGCGTATCGATTCTGCCCTGCGGTCACCGTGTTGCAAGGCCGGCGTCGCGCGAGGGCTCGCCACACGTAACGCGCTATTCTACTCCCGACTGCCAAAGTTATCCACAGGCACGACGCTTATTTTTCTGTGGCGGGGTGGGGCGCCGTGTGTATAAGAGGCGACTTATCCCCCGGTTATCCCGTCGCCGGCAGTGCTGGCGCGGCTTGTGGCGTGGCCTTGGCGGCAGACACAGCCTGGCGCAAAAATTTCCTGGCAATCGCGGCAATCCTTGACAAGAGGGGGGGATATGCTGAATAATTCAGGGTTCCCCGCCCGTATTCCGTGTTTATTCATTTGGAACGACAATATGGACTAAGCGTGGATTAACGACGCAGTACCAAATCGTAGCGAGCGGTGATGAGTTGTGGCTGAGGCGCGCAACTGTGCGAAGGCACAGTGAGCACCGGAGGCCGCAAATCGCTGCGCGTAGTAGATTTGGTGCGCGTTCAAGCGGGCGATGAGATTGGCCAGCTTGTGCCTTGGCATAAGTGCGCGATTGTCATTGGCACCAAAAACTGACGGGACGTCAGACCCGATTTTGCATTTTTTTTGTTTTTAGCGAGACCAACATGAAACGTACTTACCAACCTTCCGTCGTTCGTCGCAAGCGTACGCACGGCTTCCGCGCTCGTATGGCTACCCGTGGTGGCCGTGATGTGCTCAACGCACGTCGCGCAAAGGGCCGCAAACGTCTGGCCGTCTAGGCTTGTCGTTGACAGCTGATCGCGTGGCTAGCTGTACTCCAGTCGGCAATCAACGCGAAGGTTCACACGACTTCGCGCGCTTTCGGCGTATTGTTAAAACGGATGAATTTTCATCCGTTTTTCGTTTGCGCCCTTCGCAAAAAACAGCGCATTTTGTGCTGTACACCCGACATAATCAACTGCCGCATGCGCGGCTGGGCGTCGTTGTGGCAAAGCGTTTCGCGCCGCGCGCGGCGACCCGCAACACGATCAAGCGCGTCACGCGCGAGCTGTTTCGCAATAGCGCGATGCCGCCGGTCGACTGCGTGGTGCGTTTGTCGCGCGCTGTCAACAGCAAGGATGGTCCGGCCACCACGAGCCGGCTCAAAGCCGAGCTGCGTGAAGAATTGAGCCGCCTGTTCGCGGCGCAAATCGCCGCCCAAGCCCGTTCTGTTGCTGCGCCACCACCGTCCGCGCCATGAAAACCCTGCTGCTGTTCCTGCTGCGCGCTTATCAGTTGCTGATCAGCCCCATGCTGGGACAGAATTGCCGTTTCTATCCGAGTTGTTCGCATTACGCGATGGAAGCGCTGCGCGTGCATGGTACTGCCAAGGGTAGCCTGCTGGCTGCCAAGCGGCTGTGCCGTTGCCACCCCTGGAATGAAGGGGGCGTCGACCCGGTGCCGCCGGCCGATTGCAAACAATCTTCAACGACCGCTTGCGGTTGCAACCACTCCTGACAAATACCCTAATGGATATCAATAAACGTACCATCCTGTGGATCGTGTTTTCCGTCTCGCTGGTAATTCTCTGGAACGAATGGATGATCTCGAACGGCAAGCCGTCGATGTTCTCCGCGAACACGGAACAAACCGCCAAGGCGCCTGCGACCCCTGCCAAGACGGATGCCCTGGCTGCCTCGGCTGCAGCAGGCGTGCCTGCCCTGCCGGGTGAGGCTGTCGATCCCGCCGCGTTCAAGCGCGAAGTGATTACCATCACCACCGACGTCATCAAGGTCGATATCGACACCCTGGGTGGCCAGGTCAAGCGTCTGGAATTGCTGAAATTCAAAGGCGCAGGCAATCCGGGCTGGTTTGGCGGTTGCTTCGGCCTGTTCAAGGTATGCCAGCCTGACGACGGCAAGCAAAACGAAGTGCTGTTCGACGAAGGCGCGAACCATACTTACTTGGCGCAATCGGGCCTGGTCGGCGGTCCATTCCCCACCCATGCGAGCGGTTTTACCGTGCAGCCTGGCGTGCGCACCCTCGGTGACGGCAAGCAGGTGCAACTGGTGATGGAAGCGGTCGAAGGCGGCGTCATGCTGAGCAAGACGTTCACCTTCAAACGTGGCGACTACGTCATCGACGTGCGCCACGACGTGGCCAACGTGGGCGCAGAGCCTGTCACGCCGCAGCTGTATCTGCAACTGACGCATGACGGCAACAAGCCGGTCGGCGACTCGTTCTTCAACAGCAGCTTCACGGGTCCGACCCTGTACACGCCGCAAGACAAATACCAGAAGCTGACGTTCGAGAAAATCGAGAAATCGGCCCTGGAAGACGAGAAGAAGGGCAACGACAACGCCATGAAGGGCCTGCATCCGGCCTCGGCGAATGGCGGCTGGTTCGCGATTTCGCAACACTTCTTCGTTTCCGCCTTTGTTCCGCCTGAGAACGCCAAGCGCGACATCTTCACCAAGAAGGTCGGCACCAACTTGTACGCCATCGGCAACGTGCTGCCATTGCCTACCCTGGCGCCAGGCGCCACGGCCAGCATGGACAGCAAGCTGTACTCGGGTCCGCAAATCGCGCATTTGCTGGAATCGGTATCGCCTGGCCTGGAACTGGTCAAGGATTACGGCTGGCTGACCATCATCGCCAAGCCCATGTTCTGGGTCATGGAACAGATTCACAGCGTGCTGGGTAACTGGGGCTGGACCATCATCGCCTTCACCATCTTGATCAAACTGGCGTTTTTCCCCTTGTCGGCTGCCGGCTACCGCAGCATGGCGAAGATGAAACTGGTCACGCCGAAGATGCAGGCGATCCGCGAGCGCTTCAAAGGCGATCCGCAAAAGATGAACCAGGCCACGATGGAGCTGTACAAGACCGAAAAGATCAATCCGCTGGGCGGCTGCCTGCCCATCCTGATCCAGATGCCGGTCTTTATCGCCCTGTACTGGGTGCTGAACGCGTCCGTGGAAATTCGCGGCGCGCCATGGATGGGCTGGATCACCGACCTGGCTCAGCATGACCCATGGTGCATCTTGCCCGTGCTGTACGCGATCTCGATGTACATCACGACCAAGCTGAACCCGGCCCCGGCCGATCCGATGCAAGCGAAGATGATGCTGTTCATGCCACTGGCATTCTCGGTGATGTTCTTCTTCTTCCCGTCGGGCTTGGTACTCTACTGGGTCGTCAACAACGTCCTGTCGATCGGCCAGCAATGGGTGATCACCAAGAAATACGCGGTCGCCGCCAAGTAATTCCGGCCCGCGAACAGAAAGCCCGCCTCGCGCGGGCTTTTTTTTGGGGTCAGACCCTTTGGGTCTGACCCCAGCCTTCCGCTGAGGAATCGGCGCCACAAGCGTCGTCGCTTCGCCATTATTCCTTTGCGTACAGCTTCCCCGAATAATCTACAATATCCCCATGAAACTCGACTCTTCCCCTATCGCCGCCATCGCCACCGCCCCCGGACGCGGCGGCATCGGCGTGGTACGCGCCTCCGGCAAAAACCTCGCTCCCTTAATGACGGCCCTGTTCGGCGCGCAGCAGTTGAAAGCGCGCCATGCCACCTATCTGCCATTTACGGAAACTGATGGCAGCATCATCGATCAGGGCATCGCCATCCACTTCAAAGGCCCGCATTCGTACACGGGCGAAGACGTGCTGGAATTGCAGGGCCATGGCGGCCCTATCGTGTTGCAACTGCTGCTGGCGCGCGTGCTGGAGGCGGGCAAGGATAGCGGCTTGCGCCTGGCCGAACCGGGCGAATTCACGCGCCGTGCCTTTTTGAATGACAAGCTTGATCTGGCGCAAGCCGAAGCCGTAGCCGACTTGATCGATGCTTCCACGGAGGCGGCCGCCAAGTCTGCCTCGCAATCGCTGTCGGGCGCGTTTTCCAACACCATCCACGCGCTGGTGGAGCAGGTGACGGGTTTGCGCATGCTGGTCGAGGCGACCCTGGACTTCCCGGAAGAAGAGATCGATTTCCTGGAGAAATCGAATGCGCGCGGTCAATTGAAGGCTGTCATCGCAGCGCTCAATAAAGTGTTTGCGCAAGCGGCGCAGGGCGCGCTGCTGCGCGAAGGCCTCAATGTCGTGTTGGCCGGCCAGCCCAACGTGGGCAAGTCGTCGTTGCTGAACGCGCTGGCCGGCGCCGACGTGGCGATTGTGACGCCGATCGCCGGCACCACGCGCGACAAGGTCAGCGAAACCATTCAGATCGAAGGTATTCCGCTCAACATCATCGACACGGCCGGCATCCGCAGTGCCGGCGACACTATCGATGCCGTCGAGCGTATCGGCATCGAACGCACCTGGGGCGAGATCGGCAAGGCCGACGTCATCTTGCACCTGCTGGATGCAGATCATGGTCCCACGCAGGCAGATGAAACCATCGTCGCCGCCTTCCCCGAAGGCGTGCCGGTGGTGCGCGTGTGGAACAAGATTGACCTGTCCGGCCATAAGCCCAGCGTGGATACTTTGGCCGATGCCACGCACGTGTATCTGTCGGCGCATGAACACATCGGCATCGACTTGCTGCGCGCCGAGCTGCTACGCATCGCTGGCTGGCAGCAGACGGGTGAATCGCTCTACCTGGCGCGCGAACGCCATTTGATCGCGCTCAAGTCGGCCGGCAAGCACTTGAACATCGCTGCCGCGCACGCGGCGCAGGATGACCAGTCGCTGGACCTGTTTGCCGAAGAATTGCGCCTGGCACAGGTGCAATTGTCGAGCATCACGGGCGAGTTTTCGCCTGACGATTTGCTGGGCGTGATCTTCAGCCGCTTTTGCATAGGCAAATAGAAGAAGCGTCATGTCGATGAACATCTCGCTCGCCGGCGTGCCAAGCTCTTTGCCCCAGGCACGGCGGCGATGGCAGTGCTTGTCGAGCAAGTATGCCCGATAGCCATGGCCGCAGAAAATCATCGATGAACAGGCTAAGGATGCGGTGCGCAGCTAGCGAAAGCCAGCTTAGCATCTACGCCTTTGAGAAATGTCATGGGCCTCAAACTGCGCTGACGTAACCTTGCTGAGCGGCCTTAAAGTGCCGCAAGGAAAGGAAGCGCCATAGACAGCAAACAGCCGGACGTCGTGCAGGGCGAATATGGGGTGCTGGCGCGGCCATTGCCCGCCATGCCGGAATTGATCGCCAGCTTGCCGCCAAAAGGCGCGTGCTGGTATTGCGACAAGCCGCTCGACGCCGTGCGCCGCTTTTGCGGCAAGAGTTGCGGTCTGGCTTACGCGGAAGAGGCGCAATACCATCGTTGATTTTGCTATTTAGCGGCGCCGCAGCAGCGCCGCGAGAGCACCGTCGAAGTTGAACTCATATGCAGCGCTCGCCACCTCCTGGTACGCCTGCACGCCCAGGCTGGCGGCCAGCAGGCTGGCTGAGTTTTCCAGGATGTCGATAGCCGCGCCATCGCCTTCGCGCAGATGGCTGGCAAGGCGTGCCAGTAGCAACTGGATGGCTGGTGCGGCAGGATCGGGCGCGACGTCTTGCGCCGCCGTATGGCTCGCTTCCGGCGTGCCCAACATGCTGCTCACCGCACCGAGTAATTGATCCTGCGCCAGTTCCAGTTGCAGCATCTGTCGGGCCAGGTCGGGCGCCTGAGCACGCAGCGCCGATTCCAGGGTTGCCGACAGGCTGTGCACGTGGTGCGCACCGATCATGCCGGCGGCGCCTTTCAGGGTATGCGCTTTCAGGCGCGCGCTGGCATAGTTGCCGGCGTCGAATTCGACGCGGATTTGGCACGGCGTGGTGCCGTGGTCATGCAGGAAGCGGCGCAGGATTTTCAGGTACAGGATGCGGTCGCCCATGATGCGGTCTAGTCCGTTCTCGACGTCGAGAATACGGACCATGTCGGATGCCGCTAAGGCGGCATCATCATCGCAAGTGGTGTGTGGTTTCAGCATGCCTGGTGTGCAGAGAGCCCAAAAACTTGTCAATGTCAGTAAAGCACGAAGCGCCATTTTACATCCTGGCGTCCTCAACAGCGCGCCCGCCAGCCATGCGATGCCAGGCTAGCGCGTGCTGAATGACCAGTTGGTCGCGATGTCCGCGCCATTGATCTTGCCGATGAAACGCACGTCATAGCTGGTGTTCGCGCTCAGCGGCGCCAGTGGAACGATGGCTGCGGCCGAGATCGGCGTGTGCGCATCGCTGCCGCTGGCGAGCAGGCGCACCGCCAGGTCCGTGCCGGCGCCGCGCTGGCGCACGCTGAACGCCGTCACGTCGACGCTGGTGCCGTAGTTGGCATGCACGCTGATCGGGTAGCCGACGACATCCTGGTTCGGCACGGGATCGGGCGCCTCGCTATCGCTGGAGAAGCTGACGGCTACCCTTTGCTGTCCGCCAAATGGATAGGTGACGATTTGCGCGGCTGCCAGCCCGGGGCCATAGCTGCGGTTGCTTGCCAGGTCGCTGGTGAAATACGCGTAGCCGGCAGCATTGACGGCCGCACCCGCGCCACCTTCTTTGAAGAGCGGCTCGAAAATGACGAAGCGGTGATAGATGGCGGTGACCAGCTCTTCGGCCAGGTAGAAGCCGGAGGTGTTGCTCGCGCCAGCGATGACTTCGCCCTGCAGCGACGCCAGGACATAGCCGGCCTTGGCCAGGCGGTTGCCCAGTTTGACGCCAGTAAAGCCAGGTTTGTCCAGTAACTGTTCGTGCGCCACCGTGCTGTTGATATTGAGATAATTCGAATGGCCCAGGGCCGCGCTGTCGATCAAGCCATTGCGCACCAGTGGCGACAGGCCGATCTGGCTGCGCCGGAAGTTGAACCAGTTGAAGCCATCGGTGGCAATATTGTTGCTGAACACGGGAGCGCCCGGCTCCTGTAGCAGCTGTCCAGCCGGGGTCGCTGTGCTCGGCGAGGTATTCCCGCCGCTATCGCCGCCGCCGCAAGCACTCAACAGGGCCGCGCTCAGCAGGGCGGTTAGCCAGTATTTACAAGGTAGTGACGAGACAATCAAGTTGACTCCTGTATGGATCAGCGGACTGCAATGGGGACCAGCGTGCTACTCTGTGAAACGATTCTAAGGCATTTTGATCTGGCGTAGAGCATCCATGAAAAGATATGTCGTGTGCTCGTGCGCAGATATTGCTGCGTATGCGCAGGGTAGAATGCGCTCAGCGCAGCTTTTGCCGCTGCATTGCCTTATATCCGCTACTTAGATTGCCCATAATTTGAACACATTGCCCAAGTCGCGCCTGCAGCGCGCCAAATACGCCTTACCCAGCCTGGTAACTTTGCTGTCGATAGCCTGCGGTTTTGCCAGCATCGTCATTTCCGTCGATAACGCCGCAGTGGGCGACGCGGATGCCTATCGCCTGGCTGCGGCGCTGCTGGTGCTCGCCGGGGTGTTCGATGCGCTCGACGGCTATGTGGCGCGCCTGACGAACACCAGTTCGCAGTTCGGCGTGCAGCTCGATTCCATCGCCGACGTGATGAATTTCGGCTGCGCCCCAGCCGTGTTGTTATACTGCTATGGCTTTGTGCAAATGGGGGTGCACGACCCGCTGCTGCTGCGTTTTGGCGGCATGGCCAGCTTCTTCTTTGTCGCCTGCGGCGCCATGCGCCTAGCGCGCTTCAATGTGAATGTCGGGCGTACCGATCCCCTGTATTTTGTCGGCATGCCGATCACTGCCGGTGCCGCCTGCGTGGCGGCCGTGGTGGTGGCCTGGCCGGCACCGATCGATTCCATGCTGCATAGCTACCTGCTGATGCTGCTGCTGGTGGGCGTGGGTAGCCTGATGGTGTCGACCTTGCGCTTCCCCAGCTCCAAGCAAAAGAAAAGCCTGGCTGCGCTGCTGCTGCTCATCGTGGCCATCGCGCTGCTGGTGTGGCTCAAGACCAGCTTCTTTGCGCTATTCTTCGCCGTCTATATCGCCGCCACCCTGGCGCTGAACCTGGCTTGGTATCTGGGCTGGCGCGGCATTGCGTTGCCGCAAGTCTTTAATGACGCTGATGAAATCGATTAATCTCAAGCCACCTCGTGCCCGCGCGCGGCGCGCAGGATGGCGAACCAGTCGCTGCGGCTGAGCGAAAATTGCGTGCCTTCCACGGCTACGCCCAAGGCCTCGATGCGGCCCGAGCCTGTCAACGGCAGGGGGCGGCATGGTAGTTGCATGATCCAGGCAAACACCACGCTGGCAAACGGGCGCTGCAGCTGGTCGGCGATCTGCTTGATGACATTGCGCAAGTTTTCCACATTCGCATCGCCACCCTGGAACAGCCGGCCACCGGCCAGCGGCGACCAGATCATCGGCGCCACCCCCACATCCTGCAAGCCGTCGAAAGTTTCGTCGAACAGGGGCGCCACGTGCAACGGCGAAAATTCTACCTGGTTCGTCACGAGCGGGAAACGTCGGTGCAGGCACTCGAACTGGTGGCGGCTAAAGTTCGACACGCCAAAGTGCAGGACCTTGCCCGCTTGTTGTAGCTGGGTAAACGTCGCGGCGATCGCGTCGAAATCCATCAACGGATCGGGGCGGTGGATCAGCAGCAAATCCAGACGGTCCGTGTGCAGTTGGCGCAAGGTGTGTTCCACGGAACTGGTGATGTGCGCCGCGCTCGTGTCGTAATGCTGGATGGCATGACCGGGACGGTGCGGTGAGAGCAGCTTGATGCCGCACTTGCTGACCAGTTCCATCTTGTCGCGCAAGCCTGGCTGCAGGGCCAGCGCTTCCCCAAACAAGCCTTCGGCGCTGTAGTCGCCATAGATATCGGCATGGTCGAAACTCGATACGCCCAACGCCAGGCATTGCTCGATGAAGGCCAGGCGCTGCTGCGCCGACATATTCCATTCGCCGATGCGCCACATGCCGGCGACGATGCGCGACAGTTCGGGACCGTTGTGGCTTAAACGGCTGCGCGGTGCTTGCAGGCTGGCGGGAAACTCATGGCTCATGGGCTGGCTTTCTGATGGTGGCGTGGAGGGACTTGCCACGATTATAGCCAGCTAATCTATAGCATGCTGCGCTGAAGTCATTGGACGCGGCGCAAGACGAAAAAAATGCCCGCAGTGTCTGCGGGCATTTTTTAGGGGGATGCTCAGTGCTTCTCAGTGCTTATTTCATCCACAGGCGCATCGAATCCCAGGCGCGACCAAAAATGGTGGCCTGGTTGATGGTTTCCAACGCCACGACAGGCAGTTCCAGCAGAACCTTGTCGTCCACCATCATTTTCAGTTTGCCGACCGAGGCGTTTTCAGCCAGTGGCGCGACCAGCGGGTCCTTGCGTTCCAGCACCGGCTTCATTTTGGCAGCCATGCCTTTTGGCACGGTGACGAGCACATCGCGCGCAAAACCGATTTTCACGGTGCCTTTCGAGCCTTTCCACACTTCCGGCGTGGCCACCGCCTGGCCTTTCGAGTACAGCTTGACCGTATCGAAGTTCTGGAAGCCCCAGTTCAGCAGCTTCTGGCTCTCCTGCGTACGCGCCTGGTCCGACGAAGTGCCCAGCACGACGGAGATCAGACGGCGCTCGCCGGTGCCACCTGGACGGCGGGCCGAAGCGATCATGCAATAGCCCGCCGCTTCCGTGTGACCGGTCTTCATGCCGTCCACGGTCGGGTCCAGCCACAGCAGGCGGTTGCGGTTAGGCTGGGTGATCTTGTTATACGTGAAACTTTTAACCGAATCGATCTTGTAGAATTCCGGATAGTCGGCGATCACGCGCTGGGCCAGGACGGACAAGTCTTGCGCCGTGGAATAGTTATCGGGGCTAGGCAAGCCATGCGGATTGGCAAAACGCGTATTTTTCAGGCCCATGCGCTGGGCTTCACGGTTCATCAGCACGACGAAGGTGCTTTCATCGCCGGCAACGGCTTCAGCCAGTGCCACGGCGGCATCGTTACCCGATTGAATCATCAGGCCATGCAGCAAGTCGTCGATCGACACAGGAGTGGCCGGGTCGATGAACATCTTCGAGCTGCTCGAGTCGACTTTCCAGGCGCGCACGGAAACATTCACTTTTTGGTCCAGCGCCAGTTTCTTTTCGCGGATGGCGGCGAAGGTCAGGTAAGCGGTCATGATCTTGGTCAACGATGCTGGCTCGATGCGCGCGCCCGGATCTTGCGAAGCAATGATCTGGCCACTGGTGGCGTCGAGCAGCAACCAGGACTTGGCGGCGATGGTCGGAGCTGGAACGCTCTGGGCGTAGGCGGCGGATAGGAAAAGTACACTGGAGGCCAGTGCCGCTAAAAGTTTTTTCATGGAGGCTGGTCTGCGAAAAAGATGAAGGCTGGGGGCCATGTTGTTATTAACATGGCCACGTGGAAAAAACGGATCAATTATAGCCGTGGAGACGGTAGTAAGCCCACACTTCAATGATCATCTGCTGCGATGGCGGATTTGTCACCATGCCACAGGGCAATCACGAGGTTCTTGATGTGATTGAGCTTGCGGTGGAAAAAGTGGTCGGCGCCGGGGATCACGATTACGGGAATGTCCTGTGGACGGGCCCAGTCGAAGACGGCAGACAGGGGAATCGTGTCGTCCAGTTCGCCATGGATCAAAATCGTGTCGGCCGGAATCTCGGCCATAGCCCACTTGCCAGCCGCACTGCCGATCAGCGCCAGGCGCTCGACGGGCGTGCCGGCGGCGGCCAGGCGTTCCTGCAGTTTCGATTGCACGAAGGTGCCGAACGAGAAACCGGACAAGGCCACGGGCAAGCCCGGATACAGGCTGCGCATGTGTTCGTACAGCAATTGCATATCGTCCGTTTCGCCCACGCCATGGTCGTGTACGCCTTCGGAAGCACCGACACCGCGGAAATTGATGCGCGCCACGACGTAACCGAGGGCGACAAAGGCGCGCGCCAGGGTTTGCGTGACCTTGTTATCCATTGTGCCGCCATACAGCGGATGCGGGTGGGCAACGAGGGCGATGCCGCGCGGGGTGTCTGCAGGGAAATCAAGCAAACCTTGCATGCTGCCCGCATGGCCGGCCAGGGTAAATTTTTCCGAGTTTCTGTTCATGATGCTCATACTGGTGGCATTGTCTTAAATTGGTATTAAATCTTCAGGCGTTCGACGACCTTGCCACCCACCAGGTGCGTATCGATGATTTCATCGATATCGCTGGTGTCGACATAGGTGTACCAGGTTGCTTCCGGATAGATGACCAGCAGCGGGCCTTCTTCGCAGCGGTCCAGGCAGCCGGCCTGGTTGATGCGGATCTTGCCTGCGCCATTCATGTCGAGTTCCTTGATGCGGCGCTTGCAATGCTTTTGCGCCGCTTCCGCGCCATGGTCGCCGCAACTGTTGCGGCCGTCTTCACGTTTATTCATGCAGAAAAAAACGTGGCGTTCAAAATACGGTGCGTCGCTCATACTATGCTCCTGCTGATTCATGAATGCGCCATGATAGCGCTTATAGGGGGTCTTCGCGACGCTGGCGTTGCGCATCGTCCTGCCGGTTCAGGCGGTGCGAGGGCAGGCACAGGAACCACAGGGCCATGAAAGGCCATAGCAAGGCCAGGAATTGCGCCGCGCCATTGAAGTTGAGAAACTTACCTTGTACCCAGCCTTGCAAGGTAGACATGAAATACGGGTTGATCGGCGTTGTATTCACCATCACTAGGCTCAGCAGCAAGGTGGCGGCCGCAATACGGCGCTGTGCCACGTGGGGTGCGAATGCCAGGCCGCCGAGCATGATCAGGCCGATCAAAAAGCCGCCCTGGGCGCCCGGCGTGATCCAGACGAAAGCGTTTTCCGGCGAAAACAGCAGCGCGCTGGCCATCGAACGTACGATCAATGCGGCGGCGATCAGGCTCAGCATCAGCACGGCACGCGGCGCGGCGCGGCGTAGCAGGCACAGCAAGGTGAGCACAGCGCCCGTCATGCCGCAAGCCGTGATGATGGTTTCCGATAGCCAATATTGCTCTACAGTCAATATTGTATCGGGGCGCAGGTAGGACGCCAGGTCGATGTCCATGTCCATCAGGCTGGAAAGCCAGTCCGACAGGATGGGCAGCAGCTGGCCCAGGCCGAACAGATAACCTTGCGGATAAATTTGCGCCAGCGGCCACAGAGCCACGAGTACCAGGCCCTGGCTGGCGTGCTGGGCAAACCAGCGCTGGCGCAAGCGGTACAGATGGCTATGGTCGAGCAGCTTGCGCGCCGTCAAGGCACCGATGATGGCGCCAATGAAGCAGCCAGCCGAATTGGTATAAAAGTCGAGATTCGATGACACGCGGCTGGGCAGGTAGGTTTGCACCGCTTCCATGCCGCCGGAAATAAGGACGCCGCACAGGCTGGCGATCACGATGGCAAAGAAACCAGTCATTCTTGGAAACAGCGAATACACGATCAGCGCGCCCAGCGGGACGTAGCCGACGACGTTGATGCCCACGTCAAAGCCGGTCCAGTAGCGGGGCATGTGCGTGTTTTCCAGGAAAGTCAGCGGCGACAAGCCATTGCTGTGCCAGCCCGTGAACGGGAACCAACTGGCGTACACGATCAGAAAGACGTAGGCGAGCAGGGTCGCGCGCGATACGGGCGACGAGCGTGCGGGCGGCAGTGGCGCTGGCGAGCTGGCAGGGGCTGCGGATGCGCTCATTCTGTAGCGGTCATTCTTTCGCGATGGTCAGCGTGCCCAGCCAGGACAGCAGGTCGGCGGCGATGGCGTCCGAGGCCGCCGCCAGTGCCTGCGCGCCGCCTTGCGCATCGGCGCTGTTGGCCGGGCTGCTGCGGCTGAAGGTTTTCTGGTCGATCAGGCGGTGCCCGCGGAACAGCGAGATGCGCAGCGAGACGTGGCCGCTGCTGCGCGTTTGCGTATCGAAGTTTTGCGAAAAATCGTCGACGTCGATGCGCAGCAGGGGCATGCCGGCGGCCGCGTCCGTGGTCGACAGCACTTTCACGCCGCTCTGCGCTAAGCGGGTTTTCAGGCGCTGGCTTAATAGTTGCAGCGGCGGCGTGTTCCAGCGGTTGTAGGCGTACGGACGCGATTGCTGTGCATCGGCGTACAGTAATCGGTAATACATGCGCTGGCTGTCCAGCCAGGAAGGGCCGGTGGCGTCGGCCATGACCAGCACGGGCACGCCTGGTGCGGCCGCTTGTGCCGCCGCTGCTTGCGGCGCGGCTGGGCCGAAATCATAAAACGTGGGAACGGGGGCGCGGCTGGCGCAGCCGCCCAGCAGGAAAGTGCCGGCCAGGGCCAGCACGGTGACGTTGCGTGAAAGTTGCATGGTGGGTTCTCCTTATTTGCCCGGCGCCGAAAAACCGGGCTCGCCCGGGCCGGGCGGGATGTCTGGGGCGCCGAACAAGATGCTCTGCGGCTGTTCATTGAGCGTGCTCATGGTCGTTTTCAGTGCGCGCATCGAGGAGCGCGCCTCGCCACTCAGTTCGATGACCTGCGGCAGCACTTCCAGCGATACGCCATTGGCCACCGTTTCCACCGAATGGCCGACCCGTTCGACCGTGCCATTCACCTTCTCCAGCACGCCGCCTGGCGCTTGGATGTCGTTACCGAGTTTTTTCCAGGTGGCCGTCAAGTCCGATACGTTCTTGCTGGCCGTACTGACGGCTGTCAAGGTTTGTCGCGTTTGTTCCGTCAGTTGCGGCAATTGCGTCAAGGTTGGCGCCAGTTGCTGCGGAATGGCGCCAAAGGCCTTGGCCGCCTTACCCACTTCATTGAAGGCGCCCAGCATGGCCGCCTGGTTGTCGGAACTGAGCAGATTGTTGACCTTGTTGGTGATCTGCTCGGCCTGGTCGAGGATGCGCTTGCCGCGCTTTTCCAGCTGGTCGAGCAAGCCGGCACGCAGGGGAATCAGTGTCGGCTTGTCCTTGCTGGTGCCCAGTAGTGTCGAGCCCACATGTTCATCGTCGAGCTGGATATAGGCAATGCCCGTTACGCCCTGGTAGCCCAGGGTGGCAAAGGTGGTGTTGGTGATGGGCGTGTCGGGCGCGACGCTGATGTGCACGAGGATTTGCCCCGCCTTTTGCGTGTCGAAATCGATGCCGTCGACCTTGCCCACTTCCAGGCCCCGGTAGCGCACGGTGGCCTGTGGATTGAGGCCCGGTACGGACAGGGTGGTGGCCAGCAAGTACGGGACCCGTTCCACTCGGTCGCGGTTGAACCAGACGCCGAACAAAACGGCGGCCACCAGCAGGGTGAGGGTAAAAAATCCCGTCATCAGGGCATGTGATCTGTTTTCCATTACTTCTCCGCTTTCTTGTCTGTGCCGGCGTCGTCGCCTGGCTGTGCGGCCTTTGCTGCCGCCTGTTTTTCGTCCAGGACGGCCAGCGCGCGCTTGCCGCGGTCGCCGAGGAAAAATTGCTTGATGAAGCGGTGGTCCACTTCGATCACTTCGCGCGTGGGGCCGAGGGCGATCACGTGTTTTTCAGCCAGCACGGCGATACGCGTGGACAGGGCGAACAAGGTGTCGAGGTCATGCGTGACCATCACCACCGTCAAGCCCAGTTCGCGGTGCAGCGACTGGATCAAAGAGACAAAGCTTTCCGACAAGTCCGGGTCCAGGCCGGCCGTCGGTTCGTCCAGGAACAGCAGTTTTGGTTCCAGCGCCAATGCGCGCGCCAGCGCCACGCGCTTGATCATGCCACCCGACAAGTCAGACGGCATTTTCAGCGCATGCTCCGGACCCAGTCCCACCATGTTCATCTTTAACAGCACCGCGTCGCGTATGAGTGCTTCAGGCAGCACGCGCAGTTCGCGCATCGGCTGTGCCACATTGTCGAACACGGTCAGGGCCGAATACAGCGCGCCTTGCTGGAACAGCATGCCCCAGTGGTTACGCAATTGCTGCAACTGGTCCGAGCTGGCCTTGTTAATATCTTCGCCAAATACTTTGACGCAGCCCCGCGCCGGATGTTCCAGGCCCAGCATCTGGCGCAGCAGTACCGTCTTGCCCGTGCCGGAGCCGCCCACGATGGAGAGGATTTCGCCCCGTTCGATTTCCAGGTTCAAGTCCTGGTGCACGACGGTGCGGCCGAACTTGGTCCACAAGTTGGTGATTTCCACCACGGGTGCGCTGCCATGCAGGTTGAAGCGGCCCTCGTTGCCCTCGCGCACCTTGCCAGCGATATCGTTGTGAGTCATCAATATCCTACTCCATTGAAGACGATGGCAAACACGGCATCGGCCAGGATCACCACGGTAATAGCCGTGACGACGGCGGTGGTGGTGCCGTGCCCCAGGCTTTCCGTATTGGCCTTGATGCGCAGGCCGAAGTGGCAAGAGACGAGAGCGATCAGCATGCCGAAGATAACGCCTTTGCCCAGGCCGATCATGTAGTTGGCCAGCGGTACGGCATCAGGCAGCTTTTGGATGAAGTAGCGCGCCGACAAGTTCAATTCCACCTTGGCCGCTACCATGCCGCCGATCAGCGCGGCCGTATCCGTCCAGATGACAAGCAGGGGCATGGAAATGGCCAGGGCCAGTACTTTCGGCATGATCAGGCGGAAACCGTGCGAAATGCCCATCACCAGTATGGCGTCGAGCTCTTCCGTGACGCGCATGACGCCCAGTTGCGCGGTGATCGACGAACCCGAGCGGCCAGCGACGAGAATGGCCGCCAATAACGGCCCCAGTTCGCGGATGACGCTCATGCCTAGCAGGTTGACCAGATAAATATCGCCGCCAAAGGCGCGCAGCTGCTGTGCCGATAGATAGGATAGCACCACGCCGATCAGAAAACCCACGAGCGCCGTGATACCCAGCGCCTGGAAGCCCGCATGGAATATATTGGCGGAAATTTCACGCCATGGTCCGCGCATGGGATGGCGCGCAAAGCGGCCGATATCTTGCGTCACCTGGCCCACCAGGGCAATAAAACCCTTCAAATGTTCGAAAAACAGCAGCATGGTCATGCCCAGCTTCATCACGGGCGTGAGGCGGTTGGCGCGCGAGGACGGCGTTTCCAGGGGGCCCGTTTCTTCTATGCGCCGGAAAAACTCTTCCAGCGAAGGCGCCAGGGTCAGCTGCGCTGGGCGCTGCTTGTCCCAGGCGTTCCAGAACAGCTGGGCGCCGATATGGTCAATGCTGTCGATCTGCGACAGGTCCCATTGCACCTTGGCATCGCCCTGCAAGGGCTTGAGCTGGGCTTCGATGGCCTTGATGGCATTGTCATGCGCCAGCGCGTGCACTTGCCAAGTGCCGCTGGCAGTGACAAGGGATCCCTGTTGGGAGCTGGTCTGGGAGAGGGTCAGTTTCGGCGATTGTACAGTCGGCATCGCACCAGTTTAAGGGAGAATGGCGCAGACCGCCACCGCTGTTCAATCGCCATCATCTCAGGACGCCAGGTGGCGCGCCTGTCTCTGTGGCAGGGCGCTGTCCGGGCGCACCTTGGCACCGCTAGTGTTCACTTCGTTTGTTTTGGCCTGCGTGGCCGCTTGCGCGCCACCCGCATAGTCGCTTGCCACCAGGGCGTGGGCCTCAAGCGCGCTCATGCCGCGCGTTTGCAGCCATTGCGCTACCAGCTTGGCCAGGCGCTCCATGGCGATGCGGTGGGTGGCATCCGTGTGGGCGTACAGCCAGTTCGAAAAGTCCATGAAGTTTTCAAACGGTGCATCGCCGAGCATCCATTGCACCGTATTGGCGAAGCGGCCCGAATTGGCGACCAGGTCCCAGTAGCGGGAGAAGCGCACCAAGCGCTGCATGCTCATGAAATCGAGCTGTGTATTCGCCAGGATGGTGTAGGGCGGGTGCGGATCGAACACCATGCCAAAGTTTTCCGTATGGCGGATGATGGGCGTGCCGCGCAGCCGCTTCAATATGCCGAACTGGATTTCATGCGGTTTCAAGGCCACCAGCTTGTTGAAGCCCGCCGCAAAGCTCGCTTCATCCTCGCCCGGTAAGCCTGCGATCAAGTCCACGTGCAAGTGGGCGTTTGATTCTTCGCAAAGCCAGCGAATGTTATCGGCGGCCTTTTGATTATCTTGCTTGCGGCTAACCAGCGATTGCACGTCCGGATTGAAACTCTGGATGCCAATTTCGAACTGCAGCGCACCGGGCGGGAACTTGCTGATGCCTTCTTTCAAGGCATCGGGCAGATGGTCGGGCACCAGCTCGAAGTGGGCGTAGATCGGATCGTCCGGATTGGCCTCGATCTTGTCCAGAAAGAACTGCATGATCTTCAGGCTGGTCTTGATATTCAGGTTGAAGGTGCGGTCGACGAACTTAAACAGGCGGGCACCGCGCGCATGCAAGGACTCCATCTCGGCCAGGAAGTTCTCCAGGGCAAAGGGCCAGGCCGTCTTATCCAGCGCCGACAGACAGAATTCGCATTTGAACGGGCAGCCGCGTGACGCTTCCACGTAAATCGTGCGGTGCCGTATATCGTCGTCCGTATATAAAGAGTAGGGCAGTTGCAGTTCCGCCAGAGGGGCTTGTACGCCAGCATGGATCTTCATCAGCGGCTTGGGGCCATTGAGGATCTCGCCGCATAGCTTGGGGAAGGTGACGTCGCCCCAGCCCGTGATCAGGTAATCGGCCAGCTTGACGATTTCCTGCTCGCCCGCCTCGTGCGACACTTCTGGCCCACCCAGCACGATGATGACCTCGGGCGCGACGCGCTTGAGCATGGCCACCAGTTTCGTCGTCTCCTCGACATTCCATATATATACGCCAAAACCGATGATGCGCGGCTTGTTCGTCAGGATGCGTTCGACCAGCTCCGTTGTCTTGCTGCCGATGACGAATTCCTGCAGCCGCGTTTGCGCCTGCAATGGCCCCATATTAGCCAGCAGATAGCGCAAGCCCAGCGAAGCGTGGGTATAGCGGGCGTTCAAGGTGGAGAGCAGGATGGTCATGGCGGGTGTAATTCGGGGAAAACAGTCATTTTACGCTGCAACGATGATTTATCCGGATAAAGCTTGCTTCCCGGCCTAGAGTTAGCTATAGTTCGCCTCCCCGATGAGACGCACTAGTTTGCGGCACAAAAGGGACAGCCTTCAGGGGCTGGGTAGTAAAAAAAGAAGGTTGACGAAATGGCCGAAACGCTTCATACTCTTTCTTCTTCGCAGCTGACAAACACAACGCTTTGTCGATAGCGCGAAAGCAGTACCGATCACAGTTCTTTAACAATTAACAGTCGATAAGTGTGGGCATTTGATGTAAGTGCAGCAGTGATCTTCGGATCGCTGTAAAACTTAAAATATCAAATGTTCACAAGAAATAATGAAATAGGCGCTACGAAAGTAGTGGCCTGTCAGTTTTTTGAGTGAGCGACCCATCAGCAATGATGGTGCCGGTAAAACGGCAAAGTAACAGAGATTAAACTGAAGAGTTTGATCCTGGCTCAGATTGAACGCTGGCGGCATGCCTTACACATGCAAGTCGAACGGCAGCACGGAGCTTGCTCTGGTGGCGAGTGGCGAACGGG